>JAAAPI010000022.1 GCA_009908325.1 Verrucomicrobiota bacterium
CACTGCTTACCTACCTACGAGACAACTATCGAATGATTCGCGAATTTGTTCAAACGGAGTTACCCGAGATCACCTTCCGCCCAATGGAAGCGACCTACCTTGCCTGGTTTGACGTGAGCCCGCTCGGCCTCAAAGACCCCGTGGGCCACTTCGAGCAACATGGCGTGGGCCTCTCCGACGGTAGCCCTTTCGGTGCCCCACAACACGTGCGCCTCAATTTCGGCTGCCCCCGGGCAAGGTTGACGGAAGGCCTGGAGAAGATCAAAGAAGCCGCCGCATTCAGGTAGGAACCAACTCCTTGGGCAGACCCAGTCGCCACAGATTCGCGGTAAAAAATCGTTTGATCGACTACGAGCGCTCGAAAATCCGAATCATAACGGGTTCTCTGCCAAGCAGTCCAGTCGAGGTCAGCCCCGCCAAACCGCGCAAAATCGCGGCCTCACTCGTTTCATGCGTGGTCAGGAAAAGTATGGCCGTGCCATCACTGTTTTCCTTTTGGTTAACCGTTGCGAAACTGATTTGTTCCTTCGCCAGAGTTTCCGAAACACTGGCCAAAACCCCCTTTTCGTCTTTCACATGAAGACGTAGATAGTAGCGCCCCTCGAGCGCTGTCTTGGACGCAATCCCCAGACCATCGGCCAGTTTATTATAGACCGCCTCGTCCTCCTCGGAAATGACCGGTTCGGGCGCTCCCTGGAGCGTGAAAACCGCGTCCGCAATATCACTGATGACAGAGCTCGATGTGGCGTCCTGCCCGGCCCCACGACCGATCAGAATCGTTGTTCCGACAACGTCGCCCGTCACGCTGACACCGTTGTAAACCTCGTCGACACCGGCGATCACTTCCTTTTCCGAAATCAGCGCCGGGTGCAATCGAACGCAGAGCTGATCGGATTCGAAATCGCGTTCGATAACGCCGAGCAGCTTAATCTTATAGCCGAGTTGCCCTGCGATTTCGATATCTTCGCCCGTGATTTCGCGGATGCCCTCGCAAATGATGTCCTCCAGCCGCACCCATTTCCCGTGCGCCAAATAGGCCAGAATCACCGTCTTATGGGCAGCGTCGATGCCGTCCAGATCGAGCGACTCGTCCGCCTCGACGTAGCCCAGCTTGCGGGCATCACCCAGCGTCTCCTCAAAACTGAGCCCCTCGCGCTCCATCCGTGTCAGGATGTAGTTGGACGTACCGTTTAAGATGCCAAAGATCAACCTGAATCGATTGGCGACCAGCGCCTCGCGGATCGTTTTAATGATGGGAATGCCGCCCGCGACCGAGGCCTCGTAGAAATAATGGCCCCCCGTTCTTCGGGCTATGGCAAAGAGTTCTTCACCATGCTCGCAGATCAGCGCCTTGTTCGCCGTCACGACGATTTTCCCCATCTGCAGGGCGCGGCGGGTCAACTCGAGCGCTTTATCCGTGCCGCCCATTAATTCACAGACGATGTCGATACTCGGATCATCGACAACGGACCCGGGATCTTCGGTGTAAGTGGCTTCCGGAACCACAACTTCGCGAAAGCGGGTCTTATCGCGGACGGCGATGCGATCAATCCTGAGTTGAGCCCCCAGACGATACTCCAGGGCCTGCCGGTTGTTTTCGATGTTTTTCCAAACACCCTGCCCAACCACGCCAAAGCCCAGTAACCCAATACGAATAATGCGTTTTTCCGACATTTTGAAACCTCTGAATAGTAAAAGCGAGCTGTTCTCCGCAGCCGCGCAAAGGGCGGAGGACAATAGGCCCCGGAGAAATACTCAAGGCCATAATTCCGGTGAACAGCGGCTAGGGTGCAATTTTAGATGCGGGGCAGCTACCTGAAGGAAGCTGCTTACGTGTGTCCGCTCCTTTAGGTGCGGAACAGGCCGAGATATCACCGACGGATAAATTTCATCTCCCTCTTAAAATTGCACCCCATCGGCTACAGACGCAACGAAACGAAACGCATAACGCCCTCAGCCCAGACGTAGAGCAGGTTCTGCGCATTGGCACGCAGGGAGTTTGAAATCGATTCGAGATCAGAAACCGCGCGTCCATTGGCCTCGATGATAACCATCTGCGGCTGCAATTTATCCGCGTAGGGCGACTCTGGGCTAACTTGGGTGATGAGGGCACCGGAGACCCCATCCGGAATCGAATACTCCGCCCTCAGCTCGCGGTCCAACATACGCATCTCCACGCCCTCCAGCGGACTGCCGCCTCCCGGAGCCGCGCCCATGGCACCATTCAAACTCCCCAAAACAACCGGCACGACCTTTGTGTCCCCATCCCGTATGAGTGTAACATCCACCTCGGTTCCCGGCAGGATCTGAGAAACCGTCAATCTGAGTTCCGCAGCTGAGGCAACCGCCTCACCATCAATCCGGGTGATCACGTCCCCATGCCGTATCCCGGCTCTGGATGCCGGAGAGCCTTCCTGCACCTGATTGACCAGGGCACCCAGCGTATTCTCCAAGCCGAAGGCCTCTGCCATCTCCGGCGAAAGATCACCGGGAAAGAGACCGAGCATGCCACGGGGCACTTCTCCGGTCTCGATCAGGTTGGTCGCCACGTTCAGGACCATGTTCATCGGGATGGCGAATCCGATTCCGATATTGCCACCACTCCCCGATACGATCGCGGTATTGATGCCGACCAACCGACCCCAGGCGTCAATCAGCGCACCGCCCGAATTGCCCAGATTGATGGCGGCATCGGTCTGGATAAAGTCTTCATAAGATCCTGGCCCCAAGACGCGACCACCCTGATTACGCCCCGTCGCTGAGACGATTCCCTGCGTGGCCGTGAGGCCGACGTCCAGCGGATTCCCGATCGCGAAAACCACATCGCCAACGCGTAATCCATCACTGTCCGCCAGCTGCACAGCGGGCAATTCGACGGGTGCTTCAATCTTGAGAACAGCCACATCGGTTTTCGGATCCGAGCCAATGAACTCGGCGACGTATTCAGTATTATCCTCCAAGCGCACCTTGATCTCGTCTGCCATGCGCCCACGCATACCCTGGACAACGTGATGGTTCGTCACGATGTAGCCATCCGCTGAAATGATCACACCCGAGCCGACTCCGAGCCGCTGCTTACGCTCGCGCGGTGGCTCTTGCTGCGCGGAAGGGGGAAGACGATAGCCAAACTGGCGCAGTATGTCCGGTAGCTGCATCATCTCGCGGGCCGCGACGACGCGGGACGTATAAACAGCGACGACCGAGGGCGTAGCCTCTTCCAAAACATCCGCATAGGAAACGACCTGCTTTGAGCCATCCTCCATGGCGCGGTCATCGACATCCACCTTCAGCGGCGCGTTGCCGTCCGCACAGGCAGACTGCAGGGTGATCAATAAGAAAGATGCGACGGGGACTAGTAATTTCATGCGTTCGAAGTTTTAGTGCTTTTCGGATCCAACAAGACAAACGGTAAGAAAGGCAGTTCCGCAGATTTCGCCACTCGAAAATCAAAACGGATGACAAACCCAATCTTCGGCACCCTCGATGCCAAGGGTCGTGCGTAGGCGCCAGGCAACCACCAGCGCTGCAATGAGAGCCACACTGCGCTGAATACGGAGGAGTGTCTTTGGCGTGACCTTGAGCTGGACCCGCATGAATTGACTCTGCGCGAGCCAGAGAAGCGGGAGCGTGCCCAGGCCAAAACCGATGGCAAACTCAGCGCCTTTGAGCGCGGAGCCGGAAAAGAGCGCGAGCCCAAAAATCATGTAGAGCGGCCCACAGGGAAGCAGCGGGCTGGCCAGACCGATCGCCGCAGCCGCCGTCGGCTTTTGTAGTCGCATGAAACGGGCCGTCAAACGTCGGTAGAGCCCACCCAGCCATTTCGGTTTGGGCAAAAACCGATCCAGGCGAAAGGCGACGACCAGGAAAAAAACCACCAAGACCCACGGCAGGTAGTTTAACCAGGAATCCTCCACCGTGCGGATGATGACCGAACCAAAGGCCCCCGCCAGCGTTCCCACGACAGCGTAAGCGAACAACTTCGCCAAATGATAAGCCGTCAACACCACCTGCGGACTGGCATCCTTCGCCTGGGTGGGAGCAAAGGCACAGGAAAGCGGCCCGCACATCGCCACACAGTGAACGCTCGTGATCAGCCCCGCGATCAGGGCGGTGTAGGCGTTATAAACTGTCTGGTATTCAAACATTGCCGAGAGCAAAAACCAATAACCTAGAATAGTTCAAAGACAAGCGCCGTGGTATTGTCTTTTCCATCGGTTTGCACAGCTTCTTCGACCAGCCGCTGCGCCACGTCGCTCGAGGTGTTGCGCGGCGGGTTACGAATCAGGCGCTTCATCCCGCTGTTGAAGAGCCCCTCCACCAAGCCGTCACTGCAAAGCAAAAATGCGTCCCCCGGCTCATAACCGATCGCGCTGAATTGCGGAGTGAGGTTTTGAGTTTTTCCCCCGAGCACCTGCTGCAGTGAATTGCGCCCCGGGTGCATGCGTGCCTCGATTTCCGAGAGCTTTCCCTCGCGCTCCTGCCAACCCACATGCGTATGATCGTGGCTGACCTGCTGGATGCCGCCTTGCTCCGGTAAATGATAGATCCGGCTGTCTCCCACGTGTGCCAGATACACCCAGCCGGGCCGCACCCAACACAGACTGAGTGTCGCTCCCATCCCGCTGCATTCTTCGTAACACTGCCCCATCCGCGTGAGTTCCCGGTGGATTTGGTCGAATAGCTCTCCCAGAATGTCCTGAAACCCCATGCCCATTCCACCCGCTGCACTGCGGAACACCCGCGGCATCATCCGTGTGATCTTATCGACGGCGATCCGACTGGCGAACTCGCCCGCATTGGCCCCACCCATCCCATCGCTGACGGCGAAAATGTAGTCGTTCTCCTCTATGTCCGCCTCGCCATACTTCCCCAGACGGCGCACCCCCTCCCCGTTCAGAGCGAGCGCCAAAAAAGCATCCTCGTTATTTGTTCGGAATCGTCCGGGATCGGTCAGACCCGACCAGCGGATGCGCGACGATGCTCCATTTTCCTGCTCAGGCATCCTCGTTTCCCTTCTGCCATTGGCTGCGATCTGCCACCGACTCAATCTTTGGCGACGGCGGATAGCCCGGCTCCAAAATCGTAGCGAACTCGAAGTCAATCACACAAAAACGCCCAAGCTGCGTGCTGTAGGTAATATTGCGCACCTCCGCATCGTCATGCCGAACGCCATATTGCTCCAGCTCCGCGAAAATGCGCTTCTTTTTCTGATCACTCACATGGTCCACCCGTTTACCGCAGTTTGTCGTGACTAAATAGAGCGCGTCATCGTCCTTTTCCTTGATTTTCGGTACAAAATCGCAACCGTGCTTCTCCAGAAACTGCAGCACCCGGACCTCGTTTTCGTAGCGCTCCCGCGCCTGCGGCCCCCGGAACGTCTTGTAAACCATCCCGTCGTAGCCGATATGCACGACGGCACGCGCTGTATTCTTCGCTTCCTCCATAAAGCCGCAGTAAATTCCGAAATCCAGGTGGCGCAATGCAAAGATTTCTTCAAAAATGTTCGACAATCTTGAAAAAGAAGACGTAAAACCTCCCACAGCATGTGCGATGGCACGCATTTTGCTCACTCAGATAATCGCGGAAGCGACATTGCCTGTCGCCCGCGAACTAATCAGTCAACCAACAACCTGACACAATACAGAACAAAATGGCTAAACTTAAACTCGAATACCTCTGGCTCGACGGCTACACGCCTGTCCCCAACTTGCGCGGCAAGACAAAAATCATTTCGGGCGAGCCCGACAGCTTAAAGCTCGAAGACTGCCCGATGTGGGGCTTCGACGGCAGCTCGACCCAACAAGCCGAAGGCAGTAGTTCCGACTGCGTTCTCAAACCGGTCGCGCTCTTTCCCGACAGCACCCGCAGAAACGGCTTCCTCGTCATGTGTGAAGTCATGATGCCCGACGGCGTCACCCCGCACCCATCCAATGCCCGGGCCACCATTCCCGATGACCTCGGTCTCTGGGTCGGCCTTGAGCAGGAATACTTCTTCTTCCAGGACGGCCGCGCGCTGGGTTGGCCCGAAGGCGGCTTCCCCGGACCGCAGGGCGACTACTATTGCGGCGCTGGCTATTCCGCCGCCGGTGACATCGCCCGCACGATTGTGGAAGAGCACCTCGATATCTGCCTCGACGCAGGCATTAACCACGAGGGCATTAACGCCGAAGTGGCAAAAGGACAGTGGGAATTCCAAA
>JAAAPI010000413.1 GCA_009908325.1 Verrucomicrobiota bacterium
ATGTATTTGACGATTTCGCGCCGCGAGAGTGCGAACTCTGGATGGGACTGCAACTCGGTAATCGCAGCCTCTTCTGCACCACCGGCAGGCTTGATCGTCACCATCCGGGGCGCTTTCACCGAGCGCGTTATGGTGACATCCTTGCCAAGAGACGGAATTGATGCGGTCAAGCTGACCAGCGCCTTCTCTGGATTATCGCGCTGATCGACATGAGGGGCATGGCCTTTAACGGTCAGCTCGCCAGCCCCTTGTCCTGAGAGACGAGTAACATTGCCCGTCAGACAGAATTCGATAGCGTCAACGACACCGCTCTTGCCCGTGCCGTTGGGACCACAAATTCCGAAATTATTGCCTTCGAGATCAAGGTCGAGAAGCCGGATTCCCCTGAATTCTTCGATATGGATAGTTTTTATGCGGATCACTTCTCGTCAACCTTCGTTGCCGGGAATAGTACCGCCTCGAAGTCATCCGCCTTAGGTGCCTTTCCTGAGCGTAGAAGCGTATCAAGTCGCTCTGCGGTATCCTCGTCTATGTCATTATCCGCGTTCAGGACCGCCAAAAATTCATCTAGCACCTTGGTGACAGTCGGTGAAAGCTGTTCTTCATGCTGATCTGCCATGTTAAATCGATTCCTGTGAAATAGAGTTCGCACTTTCCTAGCATTTCACCAGAAAATAGTCATTAGAAGCGACCTCTGGACGACGTCTCACCACAATTCGATTTCGGTTTAACCGCGCGACCCTAGAAGCTGCAGAATTTGTGTGTTGTCGAAATTGTCGCCAGCCCATTCTGCCGCAACTAACGTCCGCTTTAGCGGCGGGTGGGTGTGGAATCGAGGTTGCAGCGAATGACTGCTTTCCGCCCGATGTGACGGATGCTGCGCGCGCGAAGACCACGGATGTGACCGGCAAGAATGGGCTGGCTCCCGTCTTCTGACGGTTTTCGTCAGAAATTTGAGGTGATCTAAGGGCTTGAGCGGCGGCAACGCGCAGGAAACGGACGGTGCAAACTTGCAAATCGCGCCCCATTCTCAAGGCCGGGACCTGCCTCAATCTTTCGGACAAACGGAGGTTCTCACGCAAGTCAGTTCCCCAGAATAGCTCAGTCGCGGGCATTGCCGAGATCTTCGACCGTTGGAGCCGCAATGGTCATTTAGACCCCAGTATGTCATAAGTCTTCGCGGTAGTAGCCTGAGGGTAGATGCTTGATCACCAGACAATCCTGCCATACAGCCTCAGCCAAATTGTCAGTTGCCGGCTGAACGCACGCGCTTTGAGGAGAAAAATCGCCGATGACTGGAACGACTGGCGTGATCTTCGCTACAACTGGCATGGGCTACACCGAACTGGCCGAGCGCGCCGCGCACTCCGTAAAGGAAAATTGCCCAGGGCTGGAGGTGGACCTGTTCACGGATCAGCCCGTGGAGATGCCGGTCTTCGACCGCATCCACCAACTAGATGATCCTTGGCACGGATCCAAGATGGACGCCATGGCCCTCAGCCGCTTCGACAAGACCTTGTATCTTGATGCGGACTTGTTGGTGATCGCCGATATCCGCGACGTATTCGAGGTGCTCAACCGTTTCGACATGGCCATGGCGCATGACCCCATTCGCAACGGGGAGCGATGTAACACCTTTTGGCGCAAATCCTTGCCCAACGCGGTTCCGCAATTCAATGGCGGGGTCGTCGCGTTCCGACGCAGCCCGGGGGTCGTCGATCTGATCAAGAACTGGAGCACGGTCGTCCGGGAAAACGACTTCCAGAAAGATCAGCCGGTTCTGCGCGAACTGGTCTGGGACAGCGATCTGAGGATCGCGACGCTGCCGTCGGAATACAATCTCATGCGTTTCAAGGACCTGCACCTTTGGCGCACACACCATGCAGCCCCACGCATCATCCACAGCCCGCAATTTCACAAACATTTCACCAAGAACAAGAAAAAGCGCCTCGGTTCACTTGAAGACCTTCTGGGCCCGGTTACGGCGTCCAAGTTGCCACTGTTGATCTCTGCTGACCGAAGCCTTGCGCGCATGGCCGGACGCGCACCGCATTTACCGACCCGCAAAGAGATCTGGCTGAGGCGGCTGCGGCTGATGTGGCACGTCCCTACCTTCTGGGCGCGCCGGTTATTTTGAAAGTAACGCTGAAACCTTGGCGAGCGATTGGAAAGGCAAACGATGTTTTAAGGTATAATTATATTTTCATTGGACGTGAAGATCGGGATCGAACAGCAACAGAATGAGTATAATAAAATGTGTTCAATTACTTACACGCCGTAAATTTTTTCATAGGAGAATCGCCTGAAATCATCGGCATAAATTCGATTGATGAGACCACGTTCTTCAACCGTCATCCGAAATACATTTCCTGTCTTGGTTCCGTGCGAATCGACTTTCTGCATATCTTCAAGCTCTAGACCCAACCTTTCCAAAAGCATTTTCATGTGGGAATCGAAGTATTCAAAGCGGCCTAGCATAGATAGGTCAATTGCATCCGGGATTAGAAGTGACTGCGGCATCCAGTGACGGTTCATTTCCCTTGGGGGTTGCTGTTCAATTCTCTCAAGAAACTCAAGAAAGCTCGGCTTCCTGCCATCCTTTATGCCTATATGAGCTAGGAATCTCGGCTCCCGTCCCGAACAGATCTTATCGCGATAGCATGACAAAATCCGGGCGTAGGGATTGCGTACGAAAGCAAAACGAAATGTCTCGGTGTCGGTAAGACACTCCCAGAAACTCTTTGGGTCACGAAGACTACTGATCATCCTACGAGACTCTGGAAGATTGTGATCTTCAACGACTGATGGCGGAATTGTTCTCTCAAGCCGCAGCAGAGTCTGGATAATCGAAGATCCAGCAACCTTTGGATTGCAGAAATAGATAACCTTACTTGATGGAATGAAGACACTCCGCAAGTGAAGATCTTATATTCGACAGCAAAACAACCGCGCAGCGCGTTTATTATAAATGAAATCATCAAGAAAATTCATGTTATCTCGCATTTCATGACGTGATTTTTGGTTGCACTCTCTTAGATGACGGTGAGGAAAGAACAGGAACTGTAATTTCACTGTCGTCAATGCTATGATCAAAGACCATTTGGCACTACGGCTTTTCTCAAATCATCAAAACCGTTCAGCGCGCGGGATTTTCTGTATATAAACGTACCATTCCCTCGGGCTTGCATCCGGTGCAACAGATCGGACATCAGGTGGTACTCTTGTGACCCGGCGCTATACGATTTTTCACGGATCGCCATATTCATCTTCGCGTAAAGTGCCCCGGTAAATCGATAATGCTGAAAGGGCAGAAGAATTTTATCGTTCCCGAAAATAGATGTTCTGTGAGAGCTTTCGAAATAGGCTCCATCTGGCCATTTCGCCATGACCGGTTTGAACCGCCCCGGGTTTCCGAGAGAGTAAAACTCTCAGAGGATGACCCTTATGGAATCGAAGAAGCACACCCCGAAGTACACGGCCGAGTTTCGCGAGCGCGGCGTTCGGCTCTATCGCGAGCAGCGACCTGATTACACCAGCGACAACGCGGCCTACCGCGCGATTGCGTCGAAGCTCGGCTGCTCCCATGACACTCTGCGCAGCTGGTGCATTCAGGCGGCGCGTGACGCGGGCGAACGCAGCGGACCGAGCAGCGAAGAGAAGGCCCGCATCAAGGAGCTGGAGCGCGAGGTCAAGGAACTGCGGACCGCGAACGAGATCCTGAAGAAAGCGTCGGCATATTTTGCCCAGGCGGAGCTCGACCGCCCGTTCCGCAAATGATCGCTTTCATTGAAGAGCATCGCGAGGTCTATGGGGTCGAGTCGATCTGCCGTGTTCTGCCGATCGCCCCGGCAACCTTTCACCGTCATGCTGCTATTGCCCACAACCCCGAGCTGGCCTCGGACCGCGCCCGGCAGGACGTGCAGGATTTCGAGAAGATCAAGGCAGCCCACGGCAAGAGCCGGGGGCGCTACGGTGCCCGCAAGATCTGGCATCAGCTTCGTCGCGACGGGCACGACATCGCGCGTTGCACCGTGGAGCGCCTCATGCATCTTCATGGATTACAAGGGGTTGTGCGAGGCCAGAATAAGACAACCATCCCCGATCCGGCGCAGCCCTGCCCGGATGACAAGGTCAACCGGCAGTTCGTGGCGGCCATGCCCGACCAGCTCTGGGTGTCGGATTTCACATATGTGTCGACGTGGGCAGGGATGGTCTACGTCGCCTTCATCATCGATGTCTTCGCACGCAAGATCGTGGGCTGGCGCGTCTCGACATCGATGACCACCAGCTTCGTGCTCGATGCGTTGAACCAGGCCATCTGTCAACGAGGTCCGGCCGAGGGCGGCGGCCTGATCCACCACTCAGACCGCGGTAGCCAGTACCTGTCCATCCGATACACCGAACGGCTGGCCGATGCCGAGATCGACACCTCGGTCGGCAGTGTCGGCGATTCCTATGATAATGCCATGGCTGAAAGCGTCATTGGCCTCTTCAAGACCGAGGTCATCAACTTCCTCGGCCCGTGGAAATCCATGGCCCAGGTCGAATGGGAGACCCTCCAATGGGTCAGCTGGTACAACACCGAGCGGCTACACAGCGCCATAGGCCATCGGCCGCCGCAAGAAATGGAGGATGCGTTCTACGAACAGATGAACACCCTTGAAAACGCCGCGTAGGTTTTGAACAGAAAAGCCTCTCGGAAACCCGGGACGGTTCAGTTTTGTACCCGTGGCGCTGTCGGAGCCATGAGGCGTAGTGCTTGCGAGAACTGGCCGATGGCAATGCCATGCTGGACGCCACCGCAAATCCGATCCTGGCGGCGCACAGGGCGCTGCACACTGAATCTTTGGACCTCGCGAAGCTCTTGCGCGACCATGCCAAATCCGATCCGGTGTGCCGCCAGTTCATGACCATGGCCGATTTAGGGGCCTGGCGTGGGGCGATTGTGGCTCTGGCGGACAAGTCGGCCATCGATGATCCGGATCGCTTTCGATCCTCGAAGGACGTCGGCCCGTGGGCAGGCTTGACCCCAAGGCGCGAGCAATCCGGGGAACGCGACATCATGGGCGCCATCTCCCGAGCCGGAGATGTGGGGCTACGCACCGTGCTCTATCAGGCTGCCATGGTAATGCTGAACAAGGGTCGCCCGAGCTGGCTGACGGCGTGGGCGTGGACTGTCGCCAAGCGGCGCGGCAAGAGGCGTGCGACTGTTGCTCTGGCGCGTCGCATCGGGGTGATCCTGCACCGCATGTGGCAAGACGGCACCGAATTCCGCTTCAAGCCTGCCGAGGCGGCGGTCGCATGAGCGTCAAAAGCCACTGATGAAACGCGACTTACAAGAGCAGGATCGGGCCGCGCCGATACGCGACGGCTCACCGAGGTCCCACCCGGGACGCGGTCCCCGATGATGCCGTTATTCGTCTCGCTGCCAGACACTTGCAGTCTGAGCGCGTGAACAAGATAGGCATTCGGGAGCCGCATTAGGACCAGGCATGCTGTAGCAGCCACCGCGCCGACTACGGACGGAAGCATCATCCCGGTATGGGAAGCCTTTGGAGCAGTCGCAAACGTGCAGCCCAGAGCGAAAACACCGAACAAACGGTTGGCGGGCCAGCGATCCGGTGCGTCCAACTCCTCGATATATGAGGTCTCCGCGCCGAACGCACCTCGCTTCGTCACTACGCCAAACAGTAGGTTACTGTTTTATCGATTGAAAAAATTAGCATGAAACGCCCCCATTACGGAAGTCAAGCTGACATGTTAGGTCGAATCATTACAAAATGATCTTGGCGGCTTGGCCTCGACCTTGAAACGGACGTTAGGTGTCACAGCGGCAAAATGCTGCTTCCGTATTTTGCGTTGCTGCATTACGCATTTTCATGATGATTGGACGCTTGCCAACAAACACAGACTACCTCGCGTGTGACCTGCCTCTTTTCTCAGGGCCACTCGTAAGTCGAGTCTGTTCTCCTTTTGGTGCCATCATTCGGCGGCGTGAGCAATGGGCGCAGGCGCGGAGCCATCAGGTAGCTCAGGCGGCTGCGCCCATTGCGTCTTGTCGAAGGGCCGGGCTGCGGCGAACGCCTCCGGGGTCCGGTATTTCAGGTGGCTCGTGCGGACGCTCCGTGTTGTAATCGATCCTCCAGTCCTCGATGATCTCGCGGGCCTCG
>JAAAPI010000014.1 GCA_009908325.1 Verrucomicrobiota bacterium
TTGTGACGGCAAAGAGTAATTCGGTAATCGGCGGATAAGCGGTCAACTTATCTTTATTGTTCATGCCCTCCCAGAACTGGTTACGATAGCCCGCCCATTCCGGGGCGTCCGCTTTGTGGGCATAGGGGCTTACCCCCTGGCGGACCAATTGGCCCTCCCAAACATAGCGATTCACATCATCCGAGACCGACACGGGCAGCAACAGCACGCGCAACAGAAGCGCGGGCAAACCGAGCAGCAGCCAAAGCGTCCATCGCCCGGACAAGCGGGGTGCCAGAAAGATGCTGGCAAAGCCAAAAACCGCCATCAACGCGAAGCAGAGCACCCGCATCGGACCCGGGGCGTTAAAGACCGGGGTGGCCAACCAGTAGCCGACCGCCGCCAGCGAGGCTCCCAGCAAAGCGACCGACCAGAGCACCCAGCGCAAATGCATCATGACGAGCGCTCCACAGCGGCCTCAGGCACGACAGGCCCGGGCCTCGCCGATACTTTTGAAGCCGACCAGGCTGTAGCCGAGGGTGTAAATGACCACGAAGGGGACAAGGGCATATTCGTGCAGGAAAAGCAGCGAACCCACCGTGACCGCACAATAGGCCGCGAAGAGAAGCTCAAACAAAGGCAGGCGGTCCTTGCGCACGGCGTATTGTTTGACCGCCAGCGCCCCTTTTTTTGGCGTACGGATGAAGGTGCGGTCGTTGCTGAAGAGCCCGCTCACCACCGCCCGCGCATTGGAGAGGCTGATACCAAACCCCAAAACCAGGAGAAAGGGCAGACGCAGCACACGGCGCTTCCAGTCATCCGGGTAGCCGTGATACTGGCTGACAAAATAACCGAAGCTCGGTCCCGCTGCCGCCGGGATGAGCAAGCAGAGAAAAAGGACCGACCGATAGAGCCCGATATCCAGCGAAAACCCGACCAGCAGGGGCAGGATCGAGACGGCCAGCAGCGACATTTGCAGATGCAGACTGTAGTGCGTGAGGTGAACCGTGCCTTGCACTTTTTCGCGCAATGAGAGGGGCGCCCGCCAAAGCGAAGGGAGCAGCTTCCGCGCGGTCTGCATGGTGCCCTTCGCCCAGCGGTGCTGTTGACTCTTGTAGGCCCTATAGCTCGGCGGGAGTTCAGCCGGCACGACCAGGCTGGGTATATAGTAGGCATGCCAGCCGCGGAGCTGCGCGCGGTAGGAGAGGTCGAGGTCCTCCGTCACCGTGTCATGCTGCCACCCGCCGGAATCCTCAATGGCCGCCCGACGCCAAACCCCCGCCGTGCCGCAGAAGTTCATAAATAAGCCGCTGCGGTTGCGCGCGGTTTGCTCGATGATGAAGTGCCCGTCTACCCCCATTGCCTGCGCCCGCGTCAACCAGGAGTCCGATTCGTTGAAGTGTCCCCAACGTGCCTGGGCGAACGCGCAGCGCTCGTCCGCCCAGAGGTGCGGCAGGACGCGACGGTAGAACTCGCGCGGCGGTAAAAAATCGCTATCAAAGATACCGATGAACACACCCTCACTCGCCTGCATGCCCGCCTCCAGCGCACCGGCTTTGTAGCCGACCCGGTTCTCCCGCCGGAGAACCAAAATGCGAAAGCCATCTTCCTGGAGCTCTTCGACTAGCTTATCAACCAGCGCGCAGGTCTCGTCGTCCGAATCATCCAGCACCTGAATTTCATGAAGCGGCTTGGGATAGTCGATCGCGGCCCCGGCACGGATGATCCGCTCGGCCACGTTGAGCTCATTGTAGAGCGGGATCTGCGTGGTCACCACAGGCAGCGATTCCGTGGCCTCAAACCGCGTCGCGTAGCGCGCCTCTTTTTCCAGATCATCGCGTCCGCTGATGTCGCGTTGCTTCAAAAAAAGGTAGACGATGTAGTGCGTATTTAGCCCGTAGAGCAAAAGGAGAACGCTGCAGCAGACATAAGTAAAAAGAAAAAAATCACTCAATAAGGTCAAAGTCATCGCAGAAAATATCGGTGGCAGTCTAAGAGGTGCGGCTTTCATCGAGCAGTCGATCGACGGGTGTCGATGCCGCCGCCTCCCGCTCAAGGACCGGGGAAGCGGACAATTTGTCAAAGACAATCGCCCCCCGGCTATCGTAGCGACCGAACTGAAGCACGCCCGTCGGGCAGGTCTGCACGCAGGCTGAGCAACGCACGCACTCGGGATCTTCCATGGGCAATCCCTTGTTGGCGAAATTCATCACGTCGATCCCCTGGTGGCAAACTGTTGTGCAGAGATTGCAGGAGATGCACTTTTTCTTCTCGGGAAAGATACGAAACTGAGAGAAGCGCGCATAGATATGCATCAGCGCCGCCAGAGGGCAGGCGAAGCGGCACCAGACCCGTCCGGAAAAATGAAAATAAAGCCCATAGCCGATCGCCCCCGCCAGCCAGAGGTCGATCAAAACCTTGTAGCTGAGCAGGTCGTTGCCATCAACCCACCCGGCCACCGCGCGGTCGAAGCCCTCCCAGGGCGTCGCCCATCCAATGATGCGAAGGATGAGGAGAATGAAGGCCAGGGCGAGAATGCCCTGCCCCACCATGTTCAGTTTATTCCAGAATGGGCCGTGCGGCATCTTGTGCCGATGCCGGTCGCCGAGCGTTTCGGCCATGGCCCCGCAGGAGCAAATCCAGCCACAATAGGCCCCCTTGCCCCATCGCCAGACGATCAGCGGGATGATGACAAAGGTCTGGATGAAGCCCAGAACGATCCAGCCCCAGATCGGCGCTTCGGTGAAGATGTTATAGATAAACAACGGCCAAGCCAGAATGAAGCCGAAGGCCCGCCAGAACTGATTCGGCTCACCCCCCTGCCCGTCGGAGAGGAAGGTCATACCGAACCACTCGCCGAAGCCGCCGTCGGCGAACAGGCCGTTGTGATACATCCAGGGAAAAACCAGGTAGGGTAAAACAAACAGCGGAATCACCTGAAAGGCCATCAGCGTTGAGGTCTGCCGGGTGACGTAAGCTGTGCGCCGTCGCCGAATGCGGCGGACCCCGAAGACGACAATGACCACGGTATAAAGCAATGCAAAGGTGAAGCCGGGGTCGCTTTGTGCGGCACTCAGTGTGGTGCGCACGAGTCCGCCCTCGCCACCAAAAACGGGAATGTTGAACGGAAACCAGTTTTTAACCGCAAAAATCTGCCAAAGGTTGGTGCCTTCGATCCCGAGCAAGGGCTTGTAGGCCTTCCAGTGGTAGAGAAAGACCATCAGCGCGAAAAACCCGATCAGCCCGAGCCAGGATTTAACCGACCAGTCGCCGCTCACCGGGACACCCGACTTGCGGAAAAAATCGAGCGGCGGCTCCCGTCCGATCAACGTGTAGACTTGATCGTTCGGCACCTTGCAGTCTTCGTTATCCTCCGCGCAGAGCACGACATGATCTTCGTGGATCGCCTGCACCTGGGTGCCCATGCGCAGGCTGAGTTTACCCTGCGCTTCGAGGGCCTTGAGGCGTTCCACGTTTTCCGGTTTGGGTCTGGAAAATTCCTTCTTGCGGTAACTCAGCGTGACCTGCGCGTCCGCTTCGGCCAGCGAGACGGCCGCTTCCAATGCGGAATCCCCACCGCCCACGACGAGCACCTTTTCGCCCGCATGCGCTTCGGGATCGAGGAGGCGGTTGGCGACCTTGTCCAGGTCCTCGCCCGGGACGTTGAGCTTGCGGAAGTTGCCGGTCCGTCCGATCGCCACGATGACGCGCTGCGCTTTGGCGGATTCGCCAGCGGTGAAGTTCAGCGTGATCGTTCCCGATTCGCGGGTCAGGTTGTCGACCTTGGCCCGGGTCGTCTCGATGCCATGTGCCGCTTGCTGCGCCTTCAACTCTTTGAGAAGATCCTCTTTCACCTCCGATTCGAAACGCAGCTCACCCGCCTGCCGCATCTCCGTCGGGTAGGTATAGATCAGCTTCTTCCGCGGGAAATTATGAATCGTGGAAAACGCTTCGTCCGCCTCGTACAGCACGAAATTCAATCCTGCCTTTTTCGCCTCGACGGCCGCCGACAGCCCGGCGACGCCTGCCCCCACGATCGCCAAATCATAGATCCCGGCGTCCTGGCCAGCGCCTGGTTTAAAATCCGATTCCTCACGAATGGCCTGCACGGCCTTCGCGCCCGTATCGGCGGAAAATTTGAGCAGCGGCACGCCCGTCAGGTCGCCGACCACCCGAACGCCCTCCAGCTCTGTCGTGCCATCCGCTTCAATCTTCGGGCTTCGCTCGACGCCTCCGGCGGGCCACTTGCCATGAAGCCAATTCGTGTAGCGTGCGATGAAATGCGGCAAAATGCGCAGGGCACGCCCCAGTAGCCCCAGTAGCCATTTCGTGTAGCGTCGAATCATTTGCATGCCGGTATCTGGACGATTTAAGCAGTCACCTATTCCGCCGCATTCAGCGACCAGTCATAGGGGATCCACTGGATCTCAAAATTAGTGGGCAACGGATCCGCGCGGTAGCGGTTCAGGTAATCCGCCGGATTGTCACCCGGGAAATCGTCCGCATACCACTTGAAGAGCTCGGAGTAAGCCACACTTTTTTCGGACAGATCCACCTGCGCCGCCCGCTTGCTCCCGGCAAAGAGCCGCGTTTGCTCGTCCAGCTGCGCGTCGAGTCGTTCGCCGACAAATGGCTCCGCCCGCAAGGGCGGGCAACTCTCGCTGGCACAATTCACCGCAAAGTGAATGCGGGGATCGAAATACTCCTTGAGCAGGATCGCTTTCTCCACGTCATCCAGGCTGAGCCGCCGATCCCCGAGCTTGATGAATGCTTTTTTGAAAATACTGAACGGCTTCCGACCGATGGTTTCGACTGAATCTACCGGCCAATGATGAAAAACCGCCTGCAACATGGCCGCGTTGTAGAGATTGATGTAAAACGCCTTTTGTTCATTCCGCGACAAGGCGGTGAGTTCCACCGAAGCGGCTGTTGCCAGAAAGTCTTCCAGCGCGGCAAGGTCGTCCGGATTGTCCGCCCAAGCCATATACCCCACCCCATCCTCCGCCACATAGCGCTCCAGCAGCCGAGCGTAGTCCGCGTAATCGACCCCCGCGACTAAGGGCGAGCAAAGAGCGCAAAGCCCAAGTAGGATAAATTGGATCACAATTCGCATAGATTGACTAAGAGAGCCAGCACAGCAAATTATTTCAAATTAGGCGAGATCCGTCCACCGTGGCGTGTCCGCTCGGACGCCCTGGCGGCACGCCCCGGCAGCCAGCCCGCAACGGGCGCTCGCAAGCGAGCACGCCACGGCAACCCACGCCAGGACAGTTGAGGATCCGGCCCCATAGCTTGCCAGCATCGCAAACTGTCGTTCACTCTCCCCTTTATGAACCTTTCGAAAATCTACCCACTCTTCCTCATCGCCCACTCACTGGCCGCTGCCGATCCGGTGCGCGATTTCTGGTTCAATGGCGCGGAGATCAATCGCTATGAACTGAGCCAGGCACGCTACGGCACCAACCACCCCGGCCACGTCGAGTTCGTCTTCGTCACCGAACCTTTTCTCATCGACGAACAGGTCAAAGACGAGTCCGGCTCGGGTCGTTCCACCGATGTGCTCAAACTCAACGCGCTGCGCACTTTCAACACCGGGATCTATAGCTACCGGACGATGACCAGCACCTTTAAGCCCATCGATCTGGACCGCTTCCCGCACGCGCTGAAAACCAACACTTCCGTGCAGGACTGGTGCGGGCAAGTCTTCCAACAAATCAACCGACGCGATGAAGCCTGGCAGGGGCACCTCTTTTCCTACTTCGAGGATGCCGGCGATCAAACCTTCAAACTCGCCGATGCCTGGCTCGAAGATGAGCTCTGGCTGCTCATCCGCCTCGATCCGTCGCGCCTCCCCCGGGGTGAAATCGAGGTCGTCCCCGGAGCGCTCCATACCCGCCTAACGCACCAACCAAACGAAGTATTTCGCGCCGTCGGCGAGCTGAAAACCGGCTCCAAGCTATCCACCTTTACCCTCCGCTACCCCGACCATGAGCGCACCCTCACCATCGGGTTTGACACGGAATTTCCGCACATCATCCGCGGCTGGACGGACGCCGGGCCCCACGGCACCACCACCGCCCACCTGCAAGACCGCATCATGAACAGTTATTATTGGTCGGAAAATCAGCCGGAAGACCGCGCCAAACGCAGGCAGCTCGGCCT
>JAAAPI010000210.1 GCA_009908325.1 Verrucomicrobiota bacterium
AAGGCGTTCGCAGCTCGTGCGATACATTGGCGACAAATTCCCGGCGCATGACTTCAAGCGCCTTTAATTGCGTAATATCGTGCAGCACAAGCAGCGTCGATTGCGCATCCTTGGGGCTATCACCCTTCACCTTTGCGCAGGATGCCTCGAACCAGAAAGTGTCGCTCCCCTGCACGATACTTATCTGGGTCGGCTCCGTGCGCTCGACCCGGGATGCTTCCTCAAGCAATTCAAGCAGAGCCAAAGAGCGAAAGACTGCTTCAAGCCGTAGCCCCTGAATCGGCTGACCGCCACGAAACAGCTTTTCTGCTGATCGGTTGGCATACTCCACGATCCGCTCCTGATTAAAAACAATCACTGCCTCCTGAACCGCTCCCAAGATCGCTTCCACTTGACTGGAGTAGCCACTCTTGCGGGCGGTCGCCTCATTGTGAGCGTCAATGAGCGCATTCAGCGAATCGACGAGGCCGAGGGCACCCACTTTCCGCAAAGCGGCGGCAGAACTCTCGGGCAATAAACGCCGATGCGCGCGCACAGCGCCCTCCAGCTCCGCGAGAAGACGACGCATGCGGCGGATTTGCCGCAGGCACACGATTAACACTGCAAGCAGAACAACTGTGAGGACCCAAAGCATGCGACAGGATAACCCCGTTAGATATCCACCGCCCGATACCCCACCCCACGCACGGTTTCGATGAGGTGTGCATACGGTCCCAATTTTTCCCGGACCCGGCGAACGTGTGTATCCACGGTACGCGTCTCAATATCCGTATCGTAGTGCCATACGTTGACCAACAAATGTTCCCGCGACTGCACGCGTCCCTTGCGTTCCATCAACAACTTTAATAAGCGGAATTCGGTCGCCGTCAAAACCACATTTTTACCGTCAACCGTCATCTGATGTAGATCTTCATCGATGACAACACCCGCAATTTCGATCCGGGGTTGTCCAGCTGGTTCGGCTGTTGAACTGGCACGGTGGAGCATCTTATTTACGCGAAGCTGTAACTCTTTAGTGTTGAACGGTTTAGATAAATAGTCATCCGCTCCGGTTTCCAGGCCCTTGATCCGGTCTTCTGCCTCGCCTCGCGCACTGAGAAAGATAATGGGGATGTCCTTCATCGAAGGATCGGAGCGGGCGATGCGGCAAAGCTGCAAGCCGTTCAACTCCGGCATCATAATATCGAGGATCATGAGATCGGGCTGGAATTCGCGAACCTTGGCGATGAACTCAAGCGGATCGTTCAACACCTCGACGAGATACCCCTCTTGTTCGAGTTTGTATTCAAGCAACTCGGTGACATCGGGCTCGTCATCTAATACTAAAATGCGGTGCACTTTTTGCGCGCTCATACTGTTCAATCAGGTGTTGGGTAATTAAGAGGCGGCGGCGGGACTACTGCGCCATACGCTAGCGTTGTGATTGACCAAAAGCGAACAGATGTGACAGAGGGTCAACGAATAAAGCGCTGCCCCTGCTTTGACAGCTACAATTTCACGTTCGCGACACATACTCGTTGCACAAATGAAACAAAGTCGAACCCGCACACGAATGAAAATTCAGAAAGAAGTAGCTACTTCGTTAATTGAAACGCCCGAAGTAAAACGGAGCCAATCGCCGAATTATCGAGAACCGCCACGCCTTGTTTTGCCGGAGCGCGCTTCGAGGTGCACCATCAAGATGCTGATATCGGCGGGGTTCACGCCGCTAATCCGGCTGGCCTGCCCGAGTGTTCGCGGCGCGACCTCAACCAGCTTTTGTGCACTCTCGCTGCGCAATCCTTTGACCTCTTTAAAATCGAATCCGCTGGGCAGCGAGATTTTATCGATGTGCTGTAATTTTTCGATTAGCTTCTTCTCGCGTTCCAGGTAACCTTTGAAAACCACCCGATAAAAAACTTCGTCCCGCACCTCCCGCGACTCCGTGCGCAGCGCATCCGGAAAGTCCTTTTGATCATGCGAGCGTCGAAGATGGAGGGCGTAGCTCTCCCCTGCCCTCAGTTCCTCTTCCAGCCGTTTCGACCAGGCTTCAACCGTGTCCAGTTTTGTCTTAATCTTCGTTAGGCGCTTTGCATCAACCAGTTGCAATCTCTTCGCAGCTTCAAAAAGGCGCAATTCCGCACTGCCATGGTTGAACAAAAGACGATGCTCCGCCCGGCTGGAAAACATGCGATAAGGTTCTTTGGTGCCTTTGGTTACCAAGTCATCGATGAGCACGCCAAGGTAAGCCTCATGCCGTTGTAAGACCAGCGGCTCGCCGCCTCGAAGCTTTTGCACCGCGTTGACGCCCGCGATGAGACCCTGGCCCGCTGCTTCCTCATAGCCGGACGTGCCATTGATTTGGCCGGCAAAAAAGAGGTTCTCTACTTTTTTCGACTCCAAGGAAGGAAACAACTGCGTGGGCGGCGCGAAATCATACTCCACGGCATACGCTGGTCGGAGCATGTGGACATTTTCGAGGCCCCGGATACTACGCAGCATCTCCAATTGCACTTCGAAGGGCAAACTCGTGGAAAGGCCGTTGATGTACCATTCGTTGGTGTGACGGCCCTCCGGCTCCAGAAAAAGCATGTGCCGCTCCTTGTCGGCGAAACGAACAAACTTATCCTCAATGCTCGGACAATACCGTGGCCCCGTGCCCTCTATCTGGCCGGAATATATCGGAGACGTGTGCAGGTTGTCCAAGACGACCTGCCGGGTTTGAGGGCCGGTGTAGGTCATCCAACAGGAAACCTGGTTTTGCCCTGGCGACCAGCCGAGCTTCCGTTCGCCCGGATGTTCCACGTGGAACAATGGGTGCTTCTCAGGAACCGCCCCGCCCCTGGAATGTTCCACGTGGAACACCGGGTCGATCTCCCGCGTGTCGTAAAACCCGAACAGTGTGGGGTTGGCGTCGCCCTGCTGCTCTTCCAGTTGACTGAAATCGATGCTGCTCCCCAAAATACGCGCGGGCGTGCCGGTTTTTAATCGTTCAAGTTCGATCCCTGCTTCTAAAAATGACGCGGAGAGTCCTTTCGCGGAGACATCACCCATGCGCCCCCCTTCGTTCTGATTCTTCCCCACATGCATCAGCCCACGCAGAAAGGTTCCCGTGGTGACCACAACCGTCTTGGCGTAGAAGCTGACTTCGAGGTTTGTGCGCACGCCAACCACCTTGTCACCTTCGAAGATGAGCCCGTCCACCATGGCCTGAAAAAGATCCAAATTCGGCTGCAACTCCAGCACGTGCTTCATACGGAATTGGTAGGCCTTCTTATCGCACTGCGCACGGGGCGCCTGCACGGCGGGACCCTTTGATGCGTTGAGCAAGCGAAACTGGATCGCCGTTGTGTCCGTGTTGATGGCCATTTCCCCGCCGAGTGCGTCAATCTCCCGCACCATGTGCCCCTTGGCCTGCCCGCCGATTGCCGGGTTGCAACTCATCTGCGCGATGGTGTCGAGATTCCCGGTCAGCATGAGCGTGCGTGCCCCCAAGCGTGCCGCCGCCAGCGCGGCCTCGCAGCCAGCGTGACCCGCTCCGCAGATGATGACATCATAAGGCTGATGCGGACCGTGTTGAAGACCAGCACTCATTTTCCGATACAAAATTGTTTGAATAGACTATCCAACATACGCTCGTTGTCGACTCGCCCGACCACTTCGCCGATGAATCCCACCGCATCCCGCAGCTCAGCGGCGACTAATTCAGTGTGTTCGCCCTTGCCAAGCTTATCCGAAGCCATTCGAAGCGCCTCGACCGCACGCCCCAGCGAAGCCGCATGCCGCGCGTTGACCACCACGCCGTCTTCTTGAGGTCGCTTCAACCCGGCGTCAATGGCAGCTAGCCATTGCGTTCGCAACTCGTTTAGGCCGGTCCCGTCCGGCAGGGCGGTGCGGACCTGCCGGAACCCGGGCAAGAATGTTTTGTGGTCCCGTGCTTCCGGCAAGTCGGTTTTGTTGACGATGACGATCGTGTTATCCGAGCGCATCCGCTGCACCAAAGCATCGGGCAGGGTGGGGGAGGGGGCCGTTGCATCCAGAACGAGAAGAAAGAAGTCGGCTGTCTCCGACTGCTCGATCGTGTGGTCGATTCCGATCTTCTCAATCGCGTTACCAGCCTCGTGCAAGCCTGCCGTATCCAAGACCTCGATACGCCAGGGGCCGATCATGAGAAACGCTGATATATAATCGCGGGTCGTCCCGGGGATTTCACTGACAATCGACCGTTCCGAGCCCGTGAGGGCGTTAATCAAGCTACTCTTGCCCACATTGGGTTCCCCCACGATGAGCGTCTTGATCCCTTCGTGGAGTAGGGCGGCATAGCGCTGCGTTTCGATCAGCTCTTCCATATCGCTAATGAGTTGCCGCAACTCCCGTGCAGGCCCCGCCTGATCCTCGCCGGGTAAATCTTCTTCCGGAAAATCGATATAGGCCTCGAGCTGGGCCATGACGCCGAGCAAGCGCTCGGTGAGTTCGCTCATCTTGCGCCCCACTGAGCCATGCAATTGCCGCTGTGCCGCTTCGAGACTGCGATCCGAACGTGCGCGGATGAGGTCGGACACCGCCTCGGCCTGACTGAGGTCCATCTTCCCGTTCAAAAAAGCCGTGCGGGTGAATTCACCCGGTTCCGCCGGGCGGCAGCCCCGCGCCAGCAGATCCGTCATGATCTTGTGCACGATGAGCGGGTTGCCATGCGGGGCGATCTCCAGCATGGCTTCACCCGTAAATGATTGTCCATCTGCATAATAGGTAATCACGCAATCATCCACAATCGTTCCTGCAAGGTCCCGGTAGCTGGCAAAATGGGCGAAACGCCGCCGCAGCGGCTTCGTTCGACCCGTCACTGCCCGCCCAATATCCGCGCACGCGGGACCGCTCAGCCGAATCACGGCAATCGCGGACTCGCCTGCTGGCGTGGAAAGAGCGACGATGGTATCGGCGGTTGGCATAGCGGGCGCTACGTTCAAGGAATCCGGCGCGGCGTCAAGCAAACGGATTGACTACCGGAATCCCTTCGTAGGTCTGCTCAGCGGAGAGAT
This sequence comes from Verrucomicrobiota bacterium, assembly GCA_009908325.1. GTDB lineage: Bacteria > Verrucomicrobiota > Verrucomicrobiia > Opitutales > Coraliomargaritaceae > Thalassobacterium. The sequence continues at coordinate 5,019 of JAAAPI010000210.1, forward strand.
CCTCACTCAGAATTTCGTCGCAATCCAAAGCAACCGCCGCCGCAACGATTAAAGAATCCCACGAAACGTCTAGCGCTCATAAATGTCGTCACGAGTAGGGTAGTTCTGCTGCGCTTGCTTCAAAGGCTGCACGGGGCGGGCAAAATAGGCCGCCTGTGCGCGACCGTAGCCGCGCTCCTTCTGCATTTTCTCTTTTAAGGTTTCGCCCAAAATTTTCGACACCGACGTATCCTGCTTGGCCGCCCAAACTCGGGCCCAGCGGGCAACGTCCTCATCCAGCGTGATTGTCACATTTATCATGTGACACGAAAACAGTGCCTGTATTCGGATAGTCAAATTCAATTAAAGTTTCCACTGCGTGCCAACAAAACGCACCGGTTTAGTGCCTTTGTAGAAGCGAGCGGCTTCAGCGGCCCACACGCAATAGCGGTGCCGCGCTTCCAGGGTCGGCGCGACGCGGGCAGGACTGCTCTCCTCTGGAGATTGACGCCACCCTCTTTCAGTAAACCTGCGGAAGTGATCGCGATCTGTCTCACTAAGCCGCGCCATACCATCCTTTCATTATTTCCTCTTTGAAACAATCCAGCTTTGCTTGCAGAAAGGCTTCTACGGTAGGCGGGGCTTCTTCGATAAGGGGCGTCAAGTCCATGGCGAAGCAAAGTTGATCCACCGTATCGACGGCGTGGGCGTCGTAGAAGGTGGCATTCGCGCGGCGGCGGCCGATGACGGCCCGCCCGTAGTCCTTACCGCCGGCGATTTGTGATTCGAAGCAGGCGTTTAACTTTTCCGCGAGTTCGGGGTGGGCGCTCACGTCGAGCGCCACCTTATCGTCGTCGACAAGCCAATCCAGATCCCGCCAAACCTCACAGCCGTAGACTTTCTTGGGGCGGGAGAAGGGCGGGATACGTTGCAGCGCTTCGAGCGTGGCATGAAAGACGGCAACATGGGTCGCGTGTTTGTCTGCGGGGTTATGCGTGTAGAGCACATCCGGTTGCGTGCAGAGCAGATGCTGCTCCAGGGTGTCGACCAGCGGTTTCCGCTTTGTGGCGTCTTTAATCGTCGCGCTGGTATAGCCGAGCTGGGCGATGTAGCTGTATTGACCCATCTCGGCCGCGCGGTGCTGCTCTTCAACACGGATGGCCCGCATCTCGGCGTCGGTGGTATTGGCATACGCACCGGTGCGCACACTACCGCCCCCATCGGTGCAGATGATCCCGCTGAACCAGGCTCCGTCCTGCTCATAGCAGGTTGCGATGCCGTGGTAGGCCATGAATTCCAAATCATCCTGATGCGCACCGATACCGAGGTGCGAAGTCCGCGCCTGCGCTTCCGGCAAACTGACGTTATCGGGGATAAATAGGTCGGTTTTGGCTGACATGGATTGGTAGCTTGGTCAGCTGAGGGGCTTGGCGCAATAGCACTTTGTGGTAAACAACCAATGACAGGTGGGCAGTTCCTCACCGTTCACCATATCTCCATCAAACTAATCGGAAAGAGTGTATTCGCCAATACGAAGCTCCTTCCCCCTGGGGAAGGTCACCTGCTTGTCAGGTGGGAAGGGGGTGCACGACAGTTTTTGAGCGCTTTCTCCCGTATCCCGGCGGTTGGGGACAACCGCCCTCCCTACTGCCTAAGTTAGCCGTTCCGGAACCTCCCCTCTTTTAAAAAGGAGGGGAGGTTTAAAATGGCAATGTTCCGACGCTTTCCCCACCAAAACTTCGCTTTGACTTTGGCGGTCGCCAAACAAAGCATCCGCGCGATGGCTACTTTTAAGATTGGACAGCGCTGGATCAGCGAAACGGAACCGGAACTTGGGCTCGGTTTGCTGGAAGCGGCTTCGCGGCACCAGATACGGCTTGTTTTTCCGGCATCGAATGAGGCCCGACTTTACGCCCCGGCCAACGCACCAATCAAACGGGTCGAATTTCATGTGGGCGATACGATCCACTCGAAGAAGGGGGAGGTGGTGGTTATCGAGGAAGTCGTCAACGAGGCCGACCTACTGACCTACAAGGGCGGCGGTATTGAAGTCACCGAAATGGAGCTGGCCGACACGATCAGCTTCAGCAAGCCGGAGGACCGGCTCATCGGCGGGCAGATTGATTTGTCGACGGCTTTCAACCTGCGCTACGAGGTTATCCAGCGGCTCGCGCAATCGCGGCAATCCCCTGTGGCCGGCTTCGTCGGCGGGCGCATCGACCTGATTCCGCACCAGCTGTATATCGCGGCCGAAGTGGCCAACCGCTACATGCCACGCGTCCTCCTGGCTGATGAAGTAGGGCTGGGCAAAACCATCGAGGCCTGCCTCATTCTGCACCGCCTCCACCTCACGGGGCGGGCTCAGCGCATTCTCATTATCCTCCCCGAGTCCCTCGTCCACCAGTGGTTTATCGAGCTCCTGCGCCGGTTTAACTTATGGTTCACCCTGATCGATGCCGGGCATTGCGAATCGGTCACCGCCGTGGATGCTGCGGCGAATCCTTTCGACGAAGAACAACTTGTCATCTGCAGCACGACGACACTGCTGGAGCATCCCCGCTGGGCTGAGTGCGCCATGGCCACGAAGTGGGACATGCTGGTCGTCGACGAAGCCCACCACCTGGAATGGACTCCCGAGCGCGTCAGCCCGGAATACCTGCTGGTGGAGGGTCTGACAAAAAAGAGCCACGGCCTGCTGCTGCTCACCGCGACCCCAGAGCAGCTCGGCGCAGAGGGGCACTTTGCCCGACTCCGCCTGCTTGACCCTGAGCGCTATCCCGATCTCGGGAAATTTCAACAAGAGCAGTCCGGCTATGCCAAGGTAGCTGCCGTGGCGGACAAGCTTGTCGAGGGGCAAAAACTGACCCAGAAGGACCTCAAATTTCTGCGCGAAGTTTTCGAAGAGTTCGGCGATGCGGAGTTTGTCGAACACCTGCAAAAGCCCAAGGTTCTGCTCGACGAGCTGGTTGATCGGCACGGCACGGGGCGCGTCATTTTCCGCAACTCGCGCGACACCTTAAGCGGTTTCCCGCAGCGCAACGGCCTGCCTTATGCGCTGGCACCGCGCGCCAAGCTCTCGAAAAAAGATTTGGAGGCCCGATTGCTCCGGGAGTTTGAACTGCAGACCGCCACTGCGGACGACGCCCCGGAAGAAATTTATGATTTCCGTCACGGTCCGCGCATCCTTTGGCTGGCTAAACTCCTGCAGGGGCTCGGCGAGCACGAAAAAGTTCTCCTTATCTGCCGCACGCGCGAGAAGGTTCAGGCCATTTACGACGCGCTGCTGGAGGAGATCAACGTCAAGGCGGCACTCTTCCACGAGGCGCTCACCCTGCTGCAGCGCGACCGCAATGCCGCCTGGTTTGCCGATAGGGACGGGGCCAAGATCCTTCTCTGCTCCGAGATCGGCAGTGAGGGGCGCAATTTCCAGTTTGCCCACCATCTGGTGCTCTTTGATCTACCCCTCAACCCGGAGCTTCTCGAACAACGCATCGGCCGCCTCGATCGCATCGGCCAGTCCGAGACCATTCGGATTCACATGCCCTATCTGGAGCACAGTTGGACGGAGCTGCTCATGCGCTGGCACCACGAGGGACTCAATGGTGTCGAACATTCGCTCAAGGGCGGCAATGCCTACATCAAGCGCTTCGGCGAAACCATCCGCGAGCTGGGTGCCCGCTACCACAAAGCCGATTCCGCAACCCTAGCCGAGGCCGATAGACTCATTCGCGAGAGCAAAACCTTCCGCGAGGACCTCGAACGCAACCTCAGCCAGGGGCAGGACCGTCTCGTCGCCCTCAATTCCTTCCGCCCGGAGACCGCCACCGACTTGGCCGAGCAGATCCGCACCCTCGACGCCGACCGCACGCTCGACCGCTTTATGAACCGCATTTTCGATCACTTCGGCGTGACCGTCGACGATATTGATGAGCGCACTTTCCACCTTCAGCCGGGCCAGCTCTTCACCGATGCCTTCCCCGGCCTACCCGAAGACGGCACCACCGTGACCTGCGACCGCACCCGTGCGCTTGCCCGGGAAGACATCGGCTTTCTTACCTGGGATCACCCCATGGTGCGCGGCGCGATTGATCTGGCGCTCAGCTCAGAGAAGGGCAACAGCGCCATCGTCGTCTGGAATGACCCCAGCGTGGCAGCGCCCCCCGTCCTCATCGAGGCCATCTATGTGCTGGAGAGTGTGGCGCCGGCACGCCTCCACGTGGACCGCTTTCTGCCGCCCACGCCCGTGCGGGTGGTCGTCGACATGGGCGGGAAAGACCACAGCGGGCAATTCGCTCACGAATATATCAACCGCTACTCCGACGACGAAGAAGCCTTCCGTCTCAAACAGGACCCCAACGTGCTCCAGGCCCTTGTCCCCGAGATGCTGCGGGCCGCCCGCGAGCACGCCCGCGAGCAAAAATCGACGCTTCTGCAAGCGGCCATGACCCACGCGCACGAGCAGCTCGACGGCGAAGCGCAACGCCTCAAAGAGCTCCAAAAGGTCAACCCCAACGTGCGGGAGGAAGAGATCAAAATCGCCGAAAACGTTATCGCCGACGTGACCCGCCACATCGCCAAGGCCCACCTTCGCCTCGACTCCGTGCGTCTGATCCTCGGAGAGGCAGGGTAGGGCGATGCCCCCTATCACGGCTCCCTTTGGACGGATATTTCATTGTGCTTTTAACTGAAATCGGCCTGAGTCGGGAGTTTATGTCGGTTGCTTTGAATGTGCTTCGTTTTGAAAATCCGGGGGCGTCCGGGTTGGTTATCCTGCACGGGTTGCTGGGGGCGTCGCGGAATTGGTCGACCATCGGGAAGGCCCTGCGGGAGCGCTTTGATGTGCATGTGCTCGATTTGCGAAACCATGGGGCTTCGCCGCATGCGGATTCGATGCGCTGGGCGGAGATGAGCGGCGATCTGCAGGCCTACCTCGACTCGGCGGGTTTGGAGGAAGTTGTTCTGCTGGGACATAGCCTGGGGGGGAAGCTGGCGATGCGCTACGCCTGTCAAAACCCGGACGCGGTGCGTAAATTGGTGATTGTCGACATTGCGGCGAAGGCTTACCCGCCTTACCATGACAACGAGTTTCGGGCGATGAAGCGTATCCCAGTGGCTGAGTTGACGAGTCGGCGGGAGGCGGATGAGCTGTTGGAACCGATGGTCCCCGGCTGGGCGATGCGGCAGTTTCTTTTGACCAATCTGGTCCGGGACGATGCGGGCCGGGGCTTCCGATGGCAGATCAACCTCGAGGTGCTGCACGCCAGCCTGCCCCATATACGGCAAAATTCCCTGCTGGAGACGGACCGCTACGTGGGGCCGTGCCTCTTGGTCCGAGGCGCAAACTCCAATTTTGTTGACGACGAGGACGCGGGGGAGATGCGCCACTGGTTCCCGCACCTGCGCGAGGAGATCGTGCCCGGTGCGGGACACAACGTGCACGTGGAAAACCGCAAAGGCTTTCTTGATGTGCTGGACGCTTGGCTGTAGTGGGAGCGAGGCAGACAAAAAATGCGCCACACTCTTAACAAGCATGGCGCATGTGGCTTTTGAAAATGAGCCTTGCGAAACCGCTAAACCCTTAGTTTTGCATAATGGCGTTCCGCAAATTGGAAAATTCCTGGCTGGCGGCCTGTTGGCGCTCGATCTTTTCCATGATGGCCGGATCCTCTTTGGCCATTTCTTCCAAGAGGTTGTCATTGTATTCCGTCATAGCTTCGCGCACTTCATCGCTTTGATTGGCTTGAGCTTCGACCATTTGTAATTCTTGGCGAACGGCGTTAAACTTTTCCCCCAATTCCTGGAGCTTCGCTTGATCTTGCTGGCTCATCTCGGACCCATCGTTGATGGCGAGGAGTTGATCGTAAATCTCTTGTCGACGATCAATAGCATCGCTTTTCTCCGGGTCGATCGCTTTCATTTGTTCAGTGAGGGTTGCGCTGTAGTTTTTGAGCGCCTCACGGACGACCGGTGCTTTGTTCGCCTCGTTTTGTACTTGTTGGATCTCGGTGTTCAAGGTCTGCAACTCGGTTTGAAGCGCTTGCAACTTTTGCTGAACTTGGTCTTGGTTCTGGGCTTGTGCCTGGCCCTGACCCTGCTGCTGCATTTGACCGAAAGTGGTCGCGCTTGGTAGCAGGAAGCAGGTCGCGGCAGCGGCAACGAGGCCGCGTGTGATGGACGATGTCTTCTTTCTGTGGGTGTGTTTTATTTCTAGCATGATCATCACATAAGCATCATGTGTGCCAATTTTTAAACGATCTTCTAAAGCATTGTATAACAAACAAATAAAAGATACCTCTACAAAATTGGGGGCAGGCTATCATGTGCGGACTTGTTCCATGTGCACTATCTGCACAGTTTGCCCGCTTGCTTTTAGACCAGTCAAGTTTCGTCGCCGCGCTCGAGAATATCGTAAAGTGTGCGTCGACCGATTCCGGCCAAATCGGCGGCCTTCCGCTTATTGCCGTCGAGATTTTCGATAAGGTGGCGGATATAGCGTTGTTTGACGCTTTCCAGGGTGGGCAACGGCGGATCAATGGTGAAGCTCTGGGCGCGTTGCGCCTCTTCGCTGGTCTCGGAGCGAACGCCGACAAGCATGCGTTGGAGGTGGGGCGGTAAGCTTTCGCGACCGAGTGTTTGGGCGGGTTCGGAGAAAACGAGCATCTTTTTGATGATGTTTTCGAGCTCACGGATATTGCCGGGGAAGGGATAAGCGCGAAAGGCGTTGATTACGTCGGGGGCGAAATCGCCGACCTCTTTATCGAAGGAGCGGCCAATGCGTTCGAGGAGGTGTCGTGCCAGCAGGGGGATGTCGGAACCGCGCTCGCGCAGAGGAGGTAACTCGATAGAGAGTGCTTCGAGGCGGTAAAAGAGGTCCTCGCGGAAACGGCCCTCTTCGGCATCGCGGCGTAAATCGCGGTGGGTCGCGGCGATGATGCGGGCGTCGGTTGCGATCTCACCACTGGCACCGACGGGGCGGATGGTGCCTTCCTGGAGGGCGCGCAGGAGCTTGGCTTGGAGTTCGAGGGAAAGTTCCCCGATTTCGTCGAGGAAGAGGCTGCCCGCGGCGGCGGCTTGAAAGAGGCCGGGTTTTTTCTGATGGGCTCCAGTGAAGGCACCCTTTTCGTGACCGAAGAGTTCGCTCTCGATCAGCTCGGCGGGGATGGCCGCGCAGTTGACCGGGATGAAGTCGTTAGCGGCGACGGGGCTTTCGGCATGGATGGCACGGGCGGCCAGCTCTTTACCGGTGCCGCTCTCACCGAGCAGAAGAATCGGCTCCCGGGTGGCGGCGACCTTAAGGATCTCGTAGATAAGCGTGCGCATGCGGGGACTGGTCCCAATGATCCCGTGGAAATCGGCTTCGGGTGCATCGTTGAGGGAGGCATCAAATTCCATTTTGAGCCGACGGTATTCCAGTGCACGCTCGACGCAGATTTGAAGCTGCTCAAAATCCAGTGGTTTGGTCAGGAAATTATCGGCGCCGGCTTTGAGGAGCTCGACCGCCTGGGCGATCGTGCCGAATGCGGTCAGCGCAATGAAGGCGGGGGTGGGCCGCAGTTGACGGCTTTCGGCTAAAAGCGTATCGCCCGACCCGTCGGGCAGGCGGAGATCGGAGAGGATCAGGTCGATTTGGGAATAGGTCTCCTGAAGATGATGTCTGGCTTCGGCGAGGTCGCTGGCAGTAGCTGTGTGGTAGTCCTGCTCCTCCAGCTCGCTGGCGATCAGTTTCTGGAAATTGGCGTCATCTTCGACGAGCAGAATGCGGCCGGGATTGGATTTGCTGGGAACCATGTTTTTTAGGTCGGGTGCTTAGGATTCGAGGGGAAGGCGGAGGATGAAGCGGGCACCTTTTTCGGGGGACTCTGCAGCGCGCAGGCTGCCGCCGTTTTCGTGAATGACGCGGTCCGCCAAGGCGAGACCGAGGCCGGTGCCCTCCCCGGGCCGCCCGGTGAAGAAGGGGGTGAAGACCGCTTCGCGTTTTTCTGCGGGGATTCCCGGGCCATCATCATCGATGGTGCAAACAAGTTCTTTGCGCTCGGCGGTGACCTTGCAGCGGACTTTGGCGTCGGGCCTCGCCTGGAAGGCGTTGGCAATTATGTTTTTCAATGCGAGACGCAAGCGTGCGGGATTGGCGCAGACGGAGGGTTCGGCATGGTTGAAGGCGTCGTAATCGACTCGGGTGCTGACGTTTCCGGAGCGCTTCTCAACGGCTTGAGCGATGGCCTCATCCAGTATTTGCTCGAATTGGATGGGCTCCTGTTGTTTTTTGGGGTGCTCACCGAAGGACAGAAGTTCACGAATAAAGACCTCGATTCGCGCGACCTCGTTGCGGATGGATTGCAGCATATCGCGGCTTTCGGTGGACTCCGCCTTGCGGGCGGCCCGCTGGGCGTGGCCGTCGATCGAAGCCAGAGGCGTACCGATTTCGTGGCCGATTGATCCCGCGATTTCACCTAGCGCGGCGAGTTGTTCGGCATTGCGGAGACGGCGCTTCAGTCGACCCTCCTCGCGGGCTTTTTGGGTGAGTTTGGACTGTTGTGCCTCGATGGCATCGAGCGTCTGGTTAAGCGCGGCACCCAGCTCGCTCAGTTCGCGGGCACCCTCGGTCGGGACGCGTTCGTGGCGCTTACCGGGGCGTATCCGCCGGATGCAGGTGTGGAGTTTTCGCACGGGTCGGTGGATCGAGTAGTGGTAGAGAAAGAGCAGAAAGAGCATGAACGCGGCGATAAAGAGTGAATAACCCAGGACAAACTGATTCTGCAAGGTGGTGAGCGCCGACCGCATCTCGTTGCGACTGCGTGTGACCTGGAGCATCCCGAGAGGCTTGCCCGAGGCATCGTCGAGGGGAACGAAAAAGGAAAAGATGGATTCCCCCGATAGGCGTTCATAGCCGCTGGCAGGCTTCTCCGGAAGGCTAATCGCGAGCGGATCGGTCGATTCATCGCTTATGCGCCGGTGTCCCGCTTGGGCGATGAGTCGACCGTCGAGATCGTAAAGGTAGGCACCATAGACGCGCTCAAAATCGAAAACCGACTCCAGAGCGTCCATCAAGCTATTCGTGCGCTCGCGCTCGAAAGAATAAGCCACCGGTTTCGCGAGGGCCCGGGCGATGAGTTCGACCTCTTCCCACATTTGCTTTTCGAGCGCCTTACTGACGGTCCCATAGATGATCCAGCCGATACCGGCGAGCAGCAGGCACACCGGAAAAAAGAGGCAGAGGACGATCCGGGTGCGCAGCGACCAGTTGAGCAATGGCTTGCCGGAGCGCTCGACGTCTCTGCGGCGGAGGCTCCGTGAAGGCTGTCTGTCGCGCGCTCCCATGGGAAAAACAGGCTTAAATTGGCGGACGCTGGCTGCAACACGTAAATTCCCCGGGAACCACCAGCGGGTTACTGGTGCAATTTTAAGTGCGGGGTGAAATTGATCCGTCGGCGATGTTTCAGCCTGTTCCGCACCTAAAGGAGCGGACATACGTAAGCAGCTTCCTTTAGGCAGCTGCCCCGCATCTAAAATTGCACCCGCGGGTTACTGGCAATAAATAACGAGCTTGGCTTTGCTTCTTTCGCGCTTCATACTTTCATGAAAGCCAAGATGATCACTCATTCCCAATCCGAGGCCGACAAAGTGGCCGCCGCTGGCTTTACCGAGGTCTATGAACCCGTGAAGCCGTATCTCGACGAGTTGGATGTCTTTCTGCAGTCTCAGATCGGCGAACTCGAGCCGGAGGTGCGGGACCATGTTCGGTATGTTTTCGGCCACAGCGGCAAACGGCTCCGACCCATGTTGGTAGCCTACAGTGGTTGGGAGGGCCCGGCTGAGCGGGCGCAGGAAGATTTGATTAAGCTGGGCGCTGTCATTGAGCTCGTTCACCTCGCAACCCTGGTGCACGACGACATTCTGGACGAAGCCGACACGCGGCACCGGCAGGAGACGGCGGCAAAGAAATTCGGCCCGGCCGCAGCGGTTTTGATTGGCGATGTGCTTTTCTCCCACGCGCTCAAGCTGGCGGCTGATTTTCAGACCACCGAGGTCTGCCGCGCGGTCGCGCAGGCCACCGCGCGGGTCTGCGCGGGAGAGATCGCCCAAACCTACCAACGGGGAGAGGTTAACTACAGCCGCGACTTCTATTTCCGGGTGATTCGGCTAAAGACAGCCGAACTGTTTGAAGTGGCTTGCCGACTTGGGGCCAAGACTGCCGGTTATCCGGCTAAATTCAGCGAAGCGGCCGGATTGTTCGGGCGGCACCTGGGGAGTGCCTATCAGATCTTTGACGATCTCGTCGACCTCTATGCCGACGAGTCGATGATTGGCAAAACTCTGGGAACGGATCTGACCAAGGGAAAATTTACGCTACCACTACTTTTACTTCTGGAGAAGCTCTCGCCAAATGAGAAGAATGCTCTGCTTGCCCGGTTCAGGGCGGGTGATGCGACGGTGGCGGCCGAAATCACCAAGCGCTTGTACGACTTTCCGGTTTTTGAAGAAGTGGTGTCCGCCTTTGAGGGGCAATTGACTCACGCCACGGAAGCGGTGGCACCTTTTGCAGGACTGCCCCCGGTCGATGCGATGCAAAAAATTGCTTCCCTCGTCCGCGCTCAGCTCCAAGGGATTGGGTAGGCGTGGAAAAGCCGGGCTATTATCCGGAAACCATTAGCGTCTTTAAGGGAGATCCCCGGGTGCGGGGCGGGCAAATTAATATCTCTCTGGAAGAGGATGAAGCCTACACGAGCACAACGACCTCGGACGCAACGAACAAATGGCTGCGCGTCCAAGTCAACGCGTCCTTCAATAATGAACCGGTCTAAACCGATTCTGCTCCGGTAATTTTCTGAAATTATGCGAAATTATCGTCTTGACCTTCGTTTAGCACATCATTTGCTTACGGGAATTCATAAAACCATAACCCGGCTAATCAGTCGGTCCTCTCCATCTGATGCCTCATCGCGATGGTCTCTCACAAACGAAACAAAATCTGCGAGCTAATCACGACTCGAACCCAACAAATCCTCTAAATTCTCTACTCTGAGAAAAAGCGCTAAGAAAACAAATAACAAAAAAACAAACATATGAAAATGAAACACAAAAAAGAAATAACCGCGTTCGCTGTCTTGGCGCTTTTTGCGCCGTGGGCGAACGCTCAAAACGTGACACTCGATGGAGTCGACGTTGGCGACGCTCCTGTTATAGTTGATGGAACAGCAACGGTTCAAGATACCCTGACGGTTCAAGCAGAGCCGGCAGACCCAGCCTTTGGTATTAACGACGACGGAGCGGGTGTAAACCCAGATATTCCGGATACTCTGGATGATTTGATCAATCCGATGGCTAACACAACGCCAGCCTACACTCAATTAGGTGGAGCCACAGTCAGCGAAGAGAGTTTTGAAAACAGCGGTATAATTGCTGAAACAAATGGGGATCTCACGCTGCTCAGCGATCAAGGCGAAAACATAGATTTTAACTATATAAGAGCAGTTCGCAATGACCTAAATAACTTCGACCAACCTAACCCAGGCGACACAGCCCAAGTTATCAATGTTGGTGGATTCATGTTTGATCCCGACAGCGATCCGTCTACCGATAATTCCTTCCTCGTGGAACTCGGTGAACTTGATCTCGCCGAGAGTTGGGATCCGAGCTTTGTCGGCACAGATCTTGAGGGTGAGCTAATCCTAGATCCGACTCTCGATGTTCGTGCCCGCTTAGATTCATTGAGTTTAGGCCTCACTTCTGAGGAACTTGACGCGCTTGAAGAATCAATCGTGGTAACTTCGCCAATTCCTGGTAGCGGCGGCAATCTTCAGGTCGGCGGTAACGCCAATGTGAACGGAGTCCTATCGCTCGCTGACGCGGGTCCGGACAACGAGCTTGGAACGGCCGACGATGGAGAAATTATTGTCGAAGATGTTGGAGCAGCGATAAACGGTAACGCAGATGCAATTGCGAGCGAAGAAACAGCCCGCATCGACGCAGACAACACTCTGCAATCCAACATCGACGCAGAAGAAACAGCCCGCATCGACGCAGACAACACTCTGCAATCCAACATCGACGCAGAAGAAACAGCCCGCATCGACGCAGACAACACTCTGCAATCCAACATCGACGCAGAAGTCGAAACACGCTCCGCACTCATCCGCCGCGAAGAAGACGGTTTCGTCCATATCGGTGGGAACAGCATGATCTATGACGACGTAAGCTCTTCGACATCAGATCGTCTCTACTCCAGCAAAGGCGAACTGATTCTCGGCGGTAACGGCACAACAGATGTTACTGTTGATGCTAATCTGGACGTGGCCGGTAACGCGAGCTTCCAGCAAGATGTCAATGTTGCCGGGGATCTGTTCCTCAACGGTCGTTCGGTTCAAGGACAGTTGGACAGCTTGGATAGCCGCGTCGACGAGAACGCCCGTGGCATCGCCATGGTCGCTGCCCTGCAGAACTCGACCGTGCTTCCTGGTATGACGAACGCTCTCGACGTAGGTGCCGCCCACTTTGAAGGCGAAACTGGTCTTTCAATCAACTACTCGCGCCGGATCAACGAAAACGTCCAGCTGAACTTTGGCGCCGCTTCAACGTCTGACTTCGATGAGTCCGTCGTCCGTGGTGGTGTTGGGGTCCAATGGTAGTCGTTTGATCTCCTGATTCTTCGAAGGGCCGTCATGAAAATGACGGCCCTTTTTTTCGGGACGCGTCGTGCGAGGGCAGGAAGTCACAGAACCGTGCGCCGACACGGTCGTCCAGATAGTCGAAAATAGGCCTAAATTCTAAATCTCCGAGCGGGCGATTAAGCGAAGAAACCGAAAATGGATGATTTTGCTAGAATTCCATCCATGAACAGCCCATCGTCTCTTTTATGAGATTCCTCGCCATTGCATTTTCCACTCTCTTGCTGTTCACCGCTTGCCAAAGCAAATCGGGGACGGGCGGAGAAGGGGATAACTCCGCCAATAAACGCCTTTATCTCCCGAAGTGGAATTTTCTGGCGAAAGCCAGTGCCGTATTTAACGACGAATACACCAAGCTCCCGAAGCGTGTCTATGTCTTTCCCGCATTACGGGTAAATCCCCAAGGGCAGCCGACTGACGAATTAGCCTATCGCACGCTGGAGGACAACACGCTCGGTTGGTATTCGCCGGCACCATTGGGACTCGAGTTGAAATTGATCGTGGAGAAAAAAATGCGTCAGCTTGGTTTCGTGCCCGTGTCTTTTGGGGATCTCACGGCATCATCCAAGGATCATTCTATACTTGTTGTGAATCTTTATTACGCCGAAGCCAGTGCCTCCCGGGATAACCCGGACGCCGATGAAGCCGAGAGCTGGACCACCTTCAGCCGCATTTCCGCAGCCACTTTTCCGAAAGATTTGAATCCAGCGAAAAAGCGTGACCTGATGAACCAGGAACTTGTCTCGCTGTTTAACGGCAAGGAAAAAGGCCGCGATGTCATCAAATATAGTCACGCTTATTTATTGGACTTCATCGGCCAAAATCGCCAGTGGAGCGAATCCCTCAATCTTCTCAATTAACGTCTATGGACATCGCAATTGTCACGGGTGCGGAAACGCCCCTCGGGCTCAGTCTTATTCAACGCCTGGTGCGTCAGGGTTTTCGCGTTCATGGGATTGGCGGCAATTTTTCCCGAGTTTCCTTCGCTGATCCCCAATTCTTCGCCCATCCAGTGGATCTCTGCGATCTCAATGCGGTGCGGGAGGCAGCGGAGCAAATCCTCCAAAAGGAAAAATCCCTCGATTTGCTCATTCACGCGCTCGACGTGACACCGGGGACCGCTTTTGAGAAGCTCCCTGTGGGAAACCTTGAGGCTGTTCTCAAGATTGGCCTGACGGGTCCTGTCCTGCTCACCCGCCTGGCGCTGCCCAACTTGCTCCGTTTTCGCGGGCAGTTGATCAACGTGATCCCGGCCAATAAAAGCGGTGCGCCGCCCAGTGCGGTCAATGCTTTGATCGAAGGCGGTTTGCGCGAGATGAACCGCGTCCTTTTTGACCAGGCGCGCGATGCGGGCCTTCGTGTGACAAACCTGGTTTTACGCCAAAACCCGGCACCGGACGGGCTCCAGGTGCAAAGCAGCGAACAGACGCACATTGATTTGGAGGATGTGGCGCGTGCCATCGAACACCTACTCGACCCTAATTTTGTCAATGTGCCGGCTGAAATGGTCCTGCATCCCCGGAGTAGTGCGCATTCCAGGGAAATGTTGCCGGAAGTGCCGCTGCCGCCGGACCCCTATAACGAAGTGGTGCTGCCGCCCAAGGCCTACAGCCCGCCCGAGCAACCCAAGATCCCCACTCGGGAAAAACAAAAGGTCGAACGCTCCATCCCCTATACCGACGATGAAATGGAGGACAAGATCGCGGCCGCTATCGAAGATTTCGAAGCGCACCCCGAGCGCTATGAGCGTTCGCAGGACCAACAACGACCTCCGAAACCACAACAAGGCCCGCGTCCGGATTCCAAGGGTGATGGTGGCCCCAACAAACGCCGCAGCGGACGCCGCCGGGGAGGGCGTAACCGAAACCGTGATCGCGATCGTGAAAAGGGCGAGCCCAAGCCTCAATCTCAGCCAGCCGCAGATCAGCCGAAAGCGCCAGGCGGTGATCGGAGTGAGGGCAAATCACCACCCGAGAATTCAGATCAAAATTCCGAGCCCAAGCCATCGTGCCGTTCCGGGCGAGGGGAGACAAAGCATCGGGAAAACAAAGAAAAGCAGGCTGAGAACAAGCCGAAGCTGGAACCCAAAGGTTCGTCCAAGCAGCCGTCAGACAAAAAATCTGCCAAAAAAACACCGCAGAAAAAACCGGCAAAAAAAACTGCAAAAAAAGCGGCGAAAAAGAAGGTGCCCGCCAAGAAAGCAGCGAAAAAAGTCGCAGTGAAAAAAGCGGCCAAAAAGCGAGTCGCCAAGGTCGTAGATTAGGCGTGGAAATTTGGCTCCGTGGCGTGTCCGCTCGCCGGACGCCCCGAAGTCATTCTAAGCCAGGTGGCCAGCCCCACCCAACAACCCAACAGGCGCTCGCAAGCGAGCACGCCACGAAACCGCTGCCGTGGCGTGTCCGCTCGCCGGACGCCCCGACGTCATTCTAAGCCAGGCGGCCAGACCCATCCAACAACCTAGCAGGCGCTCGCCCTTCGGTAAACTCAGGGCCTTGAGCTTGTCGAAATGGCAGGCGAGCACGGCACGGAAAAACTGGGCTATTTCAGCACGACAAAAGACCGTCCACCGCCCGGACCGCTGTGCTCATACGGGCGCTCAGATCTCCGTGCAGCTCGATGTAGGGCAGCGCAAGTTGATCGAGGACCGCCTTGAATTTTCCCTGCAAGGTATCGCGGGCTTGCGGGCTGTCCCGTTGACCGGGATCCGCTGCCCATTCAATTCCTCGGGGCGAGCAGAGTAAATAAAGCGCATAATCGCGCTCCAGAAAACGGGTCTGTTCCGTATCTTTGCGGTGCCCGAAGTAGTGGTTCGCGTACAGAATGGAGGAAAGAAGATTCGTGTCGTGAAAGATACAGCGATCAGCGTTTTCCAGAGCCGCATCTTCCAGCGCCAATTGCCCCGCGAATATTTCCGGCAGATCAACCGCCTCGATTTCCCGTTGCACCTGTTCGACGTAAGCACGCACGAATTCCGGCGTCCATGGTTCTCCGTAGTAGCCGGAAAGGGCTTGTGCGAGCGTGCTCTTACCCGTGCATTCGGCACCGGTTATGACGATTCGTTTCATGTCGGATGGTGGTTAGTCAAGCTGCCGGGCCCAGTCCCGCAAGCCCTTCCAGGCAAGATAGATAAAGATGGTGAAAAGCAGGACGGTCGGCCAGTCTTGTTGTTGAAAGACAAGCACAAGGTAAATCATGTCGCTGATAAGCCAGAAGATCCAGGTCTCGATTTGCTTTCGACTCAGCATCCATTGGGCAACAAATGCACAGAGCGTGGCGAAGGCATCAATGTAGGGAACGTTCGCCTCGCCGCTCTGCGAAAGCAACCAACCGATACCACCAGTTGCGACGACGATAACGGCACCGATGATTGGCCAATGAGCCCGTGGCGTGCGGGTAATCGGGATCGCTTGGGTGGTCGCGCCCGGGACTTTTGCCCATCGGATCCACCCGTAAATTGAAATTAGGATGAAGACGCCATTCATACCGGCAAAGGCATTGAGATTGCCGAAATAGAGATACAGGTAACAGCCGTAACAGAGGATAAAAAGGGGCCAGGCAGCTACCTTTTCCTTGATGCTCAACCAGACGCCCAGAATTCCGGCCGCCATCGCGATCCACTGGAGCGCCGTTGTTGCCCCGAGCTGTTCGAGTAAGGTGCTCAAAATCCCTTATTCAGCGTCAAAGACACGCACCCGCTTCCACTTATCCTTGTGAGTCCGCAAAAATTCCTGATGGAGCGGGTCTTGTTGATAAGCGTCGTGTGCCGCTACGTTTTTTAGCAAAACTGTCAGGCAAAAATCGTAGTTTGCGATGAGCACGGGACGTTCCGCGACCGGGGCTGGGCCACCGATGAAAACCGCCTCGGCGTGCTTGATGTATTTTAAGCTCTCCAGCCCCATGCGGAATTCTGTGAGCTCTGGACCGTCAAGTCTCTTGTGCAGAGTGAATAAAACGTTGTGTACAAGCATGGGGTTTTCGGTTGAACGTGTCGGTGCGCGTGAAATTTGTGACGTCTTCTAGAGAATCTTGTCAATGTTCGCCCGGAGCCCTGCATGGGTCTCGGCCACAGCTAGGTCGGGGCGTTCGTCAATCAAGCGTTGGGGTGGGCAGAAGAGACATTTGTGGTCGGCAATGTCGATCATCGAG
The DNA here is from genome assembly GCA_009908325.1 of Verrucomicrobiota bacterium. Classification (GTDB taxonomy): domain Bacteria; phylum Verrucomicrobiota; class Verrucomicrobiia; order Opitutales; family Coraliomargaritaceae; genus Thalassobacterium. The sequence goes on from JAAAPI010000210.1 coordinate 21,809, forward strand.
AGGTCGTTGTAGGAATCACCCGCCGCGAATGTCTCAAAATTCAGTGCCTTGAATGCTTCGACCGCCTTGCGCTTATGGTCCTTCAGCCGGAGCTGGTAGTCGGCAATGCGTCCCGCCTCGTCAACCACCAAATCGTGGCAAAACAGAGTGGGGTAGCCGAGCTTGGCCATGAGTGGTCCGGCGAACTGCCGGAAGGTGTCGGAAAGAATAACAAGGCGTGTCTGCGACGTGACCCAACGCACAAACACCTCAGCCCCGGGCAGCGGATCGAGAGTCCCGATAACCGATTCAATATCAGCGAGTTTAAAGCCTTCCTGGTCGAGAATATCGAGGCGGTAGCGCATGAGCACATCGTAGTCCGGCTCATCTCTGGTCGTCCGCTTGAGCGCCTCGATTCCGGTCTTCTCCGCGAATGCGATCCAGATTTCCGGGATAAGCACGCCCTCCAGGTCGAGACAAACGATATTCATCCCCCTTAGATCGTCGAAAAGCGCCTCTGAGTCAATATCTTAGTCTGCTCGATAAGGGTGTAAATTTAAGTGCCGGGAAAAATTTATCCGGCGGTGTTGTCTTAGCTTGTCCCGCACCTAAAGGAGCGGACATACGTATGCAGCTTCCTTTAGGTAGCTGCCCCGCATCAATGATTGCCGCTGCCTTGATATCACACTTGCCAGCCTGCGACAGTTTCGCCAGTGTTGCAACTTTTTCGCGGTCGGGTTATCCTGCATAAGCTCCTATCAGCGAAACTTCACTATTTACACTCCAATAGATCTTATGATCGCATCCATTCTCAAGAAATTCTCCGGTCGCCACTACGGTAAATACCTCAAAAAGTGTCAGCCCATTGTTGAGCGCATCAACGCCTTTGAACTCGAATACCAGTCGCTCAGCGACGAGCAGCTGCGTGCCAAAACAGCGGAGTTCATGAAACGCAACCAGGAAGACGGAGAGAGTCTCGACGATCTCCTGCCCGAAGCGTTCGCTGTGGTAAAAAACGCTGCCCGCCGCATGTGTGGGAAGTCCTACACCGTCTGCGACCACGAGTTGCCCTGGGACATGGTGCACTACGACGTGCAATTCATCGGCGGCATCACGCTCCACGATAAGCGCATCGCGGAAATGGCCACTGGTGAGGGGAAGACCCTCGTTTCCACCTGCCCGCTCTACCTCAACGCTTTGACGGGGCGAAACTGCCAACTCGTTACCGTGAACGACTATCTTGCCCGCCGGGACTCTGAGTGGATGGGTCATCTTTTCCGGTTTCTCGGTCTGACGGTCGGCTGCATTCAGAACTCCATGGACCCGCAAACGCGGCGGGAGATGTATGGCTGCAATATCACCTACGGCACCGCGTCTGAATTCGGCTTCGACTATCTGCGCGACAACGGCATGACAAGCCGCAAAGAGGACCAAGTGCAGCGCGATCACTACTTCTGCATCATTGATGAAGTGGACTCCGTCCTGGTCGATGAAGCCCGTACGCCGCTCATCATTTCCGGACCGATGCAGGATGATAACCCACTGCCGTTTAACGAGGTGAAACCAATCATCCAGAAGCTGACCGCCAAACAGCAGGCTTTCTGCAATCAACTCGTAGCCGAGGCCAAAAAAGTGCTGGAGGACGAAAACGCGGACGAAGACGCCTTCCACGAGGGGATCGCCAAGCTTTATCAGGTGAAGCTTGGCATGCCGAAGAACAAGCAATTCCACCGGCTCAATGAGGTGCCCGCCTTTCGTCGCGCAATCGACAAGTTCGATCTTGAGATGAATAGCGACTTCAACAAAAAACAACGCTACGCACTGAAAGAGGACCTCTATTACGTCATCGACGAGAAGCAGCAGCAGGCGGATCTCACCGAGAAAGGGCGCAACTTTCTGAACCCCGACGATCCGAATGCCTTTATGCTGCCCGACCTGCCGACGGAATTCATCGAGATTGATAAAAAAGATGAACTGTCCGCCGAAGAAAAACAAAAGGCTAAACAGGATGCAGAGACCTATTTCCAAAAAACCAGCGAGCGCATCCACTGTATCAGTCAGCTACTCCGTGCCTACAGCCTCTACGAGCGGGATAAGGAATACGTGGTGCAAAATGGCAAGGTCAACATCGTCGACCAAAATACCGGTCGTGTCATGCCCGGTCGCCGCTGGTCTGATGGGCTCCACCAGGCAGTCGAGGCCAAAGAAAATTGCACCATTGAAAAGGAGACAAAAACGTATGCCACAGTGACCATTCAGAATTATTTCCGGATGTATGACAAGCTGGCCGGGATGACGGGCACGGCCGAGACCGAAGCTTCCGAGTTCAACGAAATTTATGGACTTTCGGTGATGGTCATCCCGACCCACAAGCCGAACATTCGGGAAGATTACAACGATGTCGTCTTTAAAACTAGGCGTGAGAAGTTCAATGCCGTCGTCAAACAAATTGAGGAGGCAAACAAGAAAGGCCAACCCGTCCTCGTGGGCACCGCATCGGTCGAGGCTTCCGAGGTGCTCTCCCGCATGCTCAAGCGCAACAAGATCACTCACAGTGTCTTGAATGCCAAATTCCACGAGCAGGAGGCGGAGATCGTCGCCAATGCCGGTCAAAAGGGTGCCGTTACCATTGCCACGAATATGGCCGGTCGCGGTACCGATATCAAACTGGGTGAGGGCGTTGCTGAGCGGGGCGGGCTCTTTGTCATCGGCACCGAGCGCCACGAATCCCGCCGCATCGACCGGCAGCTTCGCGGACGTTGTGCGCGTCAGGGGGACCCCGGGATGTCCAAATTTTTCGTTTCGCTGGAAGACGATCTTATGCGGCTCTTCGCCAACGCAGGTCCGATTTCGCGTATCCTCGAAAAGTCTATGGTTGAGGGCGAGGAGCTCGAACACCCCGCGCTCAACTGGTCGATCGAAAATGCCCAGAAGAAAGTGGAGCAGCAAAACTTTTCGATTCGGAAACGTCTGCTTCAGTTTGATGACGTGCTCAATACCCAGCGGGAAGTTATTTACGGTCTGCGTAATGACGCCATCCACTCCGACAAGCCGCGTGATATCGTATTCGAAATGATCGAAGAGGAACTTGAGGAGCGACTCAACGAGCTCGATGCCGCCAAGGCCAGTGACACGGAAGCGATGGATCGGTTTCTCGCCTGGCTCAACGCCTATTTCCCCCTTTCGCTCAAAGCGGAGGCCATCGAATCGCTCAGCCCGGAGGCCCAGCTCGATTTGATCTTAGGCAAAATAAACGAAGCTTACGACCAGCGGGAGGAGTTTGAGGACAAAGAAGCCCTCACCGGATTGGAGCGCTATCTCATCATACGTTCACTCGACCGCCGCTGGCAGGATCACCTGACTGAAATGGACGAATTGCGCCGGAGTGTGAACTTACGCGGTTACGGTCAGAAAGACCCACTCAACGAATACAAGAGCGAGGCTTACGGTTTTTTCCAAGAGCTTATGGCCAGTATCCGTTCCGAGATTTGTAACTCTGTTTTCCGCAGTGCAACCAGCGCCGAGGCATTCAACAACATGCTTGCCCGCATGTCGAAAGTAGCTCAAGTCGCCGGACCCGGAACACCCGCCAGCCAAAGCGTGGGAGCGTTGGCTGGGGCTGCGCAAGCCAGTGCTCCCAATGGCCCTGGCCCGCAGAAACAGGTCGAACTACCCAAAGTGGAGCCCATTCGTCGCGAGTTACCTAAGATAGGCCGCAACGATACCGTTACGATTCGAAAGGGGCCCGAAGAAAAAACGCTGAAATTCAAGAAAGCTGAGCCCATGATTCATAACGACGGATGGGAGCTTGTACAAAAATAACGACAAGGACACGCAACTTGCCTCAGAAACCAAATATGAAAAATAGCCTACTATTAATTCTCACCGCCTTACCTCTCAGCGTCATGGCGGATCCTCTCCTGGTCACGGCTAAAGTGTTGGATCGCGCTCAAGACGGCAGTGCGATACGTGACCTCTATGTTTACCCGTCAGTGGTCCTTGAATCCGGTGAAAAGGCGTCCATGCACATCGGCCCCGAGTTACAGTTTCCGATTGGTTCGGAGCGCGTCGACTTGGGTGATGGAGTTTCCAAAGAAGAGACGATTTACGAGACCATCCCGGTTGGTTTTCAATTCACGATGGTTTTCACAGAGGACGATGGCGTGTTGAGTTATCGCGCGAGAGGTAAATCGACAGTTTCGCTCGGCACGACTGGGCAGATTTCCGAAATCGCATCCAAGGAGATCATTTTCTACGGAGAGACCGAGATCGGGGGCCTCGTCGAAGCAAAGCTCGAAGGACCCGACGGCACGCTCGAGGACATCGCCTTCTACTTCGGTCCTGCTCCAGAGTAAAAAGCCTTCCAAAGAATGAATTTAATAAAAAATACCCCCGACCTTTTTAAAAAGACAGTCTTTTTATTTGATCTCTCAGGCCTTCTCTTTTCGATATGAAATTATGCGTGAAAACAGAATCAAATATCCGGGAGCGATCTACCATTGTATGACCCGCACAGTGGCTGGGGAGCGCCTTTTCGAAAATCGCGATAAGGAGGTGCTGCGGAAGATGCTTTGGCAGGTAGCCGAATTTTCAGGCGGGGAGATTTTGACCTATTGCCTGATGTCCAATCACTTTCACGTGCTGATCCACTTTCCGGAGGAGC
>JAAAPI010000250.1 GCA_009908325.1 Verrucomicrobiota bacterium
GGTAGTCAGCGACGAACATAACAAGTCGCTCAAGTACGTTCCGGCCCTTCGGGCCTCCACCGGACGCGGCTAGCGCCGCGCCGCTTAGCTCAGACGTTATACAGGTAAACAACAGCGGTTGCGATGACGAAGAAACGGTCCAAGAAGCCAAAGTCCAAGATTCCCCGCTTGGGCACGCAGGCATGTGAGGAATACTTTAGCTCCTATCTGAGACTGGACTCCTTTTTCAATTGGGTACTATGGATGGCTGGATCCATGGACAGTATGGCGGAAACTGCACACAAAGCGTTGCTTGAAGTAGAGGAGGATCCCCGAAAGAAGCGCGAAATGGAGGAGCAGTTCGCCTCTCGTGAAGGAATGGTTGGCGTGCTGAAGAAAAATCGCCAAGTATTATTAGAAATAGTCCTAGTCCGCCACGTTGAAAACTATCTCAACTATTTGTCTGGCGTACTATTCGAGATTTTCCGGCAGAGGCCTGAGACTCTACGCTCATCGGAACAAGTTGCCTTATCAGATGTCCTCAGTCACTCATCGCTGGATCAATTCATTCACGCAGAGGCAGAAAAGAGGGTAAATAGGTTGTCTTACTCATCTTTCGGGGAGCTCTCCGATTACTTCCTTGAGAGATTCTCTCTTCAACTATTCCCGGAAGACGAAAAATCCTTGGTAATTGAAGCCATAGAAATCCGAAATATATCGGTTCACAATCGGTGCATAGTGAATGAGCGGTTCTGCAATAGAACGGGCATGGATCCGAAGAAGATTGGAAAACGAAAAGAGCTATTTATTGACACCTTAAATCAGGTTGTTCCGATTCTATTCGCCGGAGTTCGCGCTCTTGATAAAAACGCCAGAAGAAAGCTAAAGCTCAAGGGTAAGAGATTCGGTGAACTGAACCCCTAGCGCCGTATGACGTATAACAAATCGCTCAAGTACGTTCCGGCCCTTCGGGCCTCCACCGGACGCGGCTAAAGCCGCGCCGCTTAGCTCAGACGTTAGGGCACTATGACGAATAGCTACATCGCCCGTTTGACCAATCCTTCAGATGTCGCGTTTTGGGTGTCACGAGATACCTTTTGCGAGAAATGTGACCAGTCAGATTTTCGGTGTCGTGAAGTATTACATGTGGATATCATTTTCTCCCAACAGTGGTTCGAAGACAACGAAAATGGTCAATTGTGTTTTTTGCTCCCAACTGTACGACTTGCTTCTGGCAAGACCGAGTTCATAAATGGACGCCATCGGACTGCGGTGCTGCTTTCCACCTGCAACCGGGTTCCTATAGCATTTGCCGGTCCGGATGCAGTATCTTTCGCCGAATCCTTAGCCCTAAACAGGATTGCGGCGGAAAGGGAAATTCAACTGCCAGACCTTGAAATTGTCAACAATATTTGATGTAGATATCTGAAAACATCCTGATTACAAACGTATCTCATAAGGAGTGCCGAATGAAGATAAACCTTACTGATTACATGGATAAAAAGATTGAACATAATGGCTTTGAACTTAAGCCACGAGATGCTTACGACACCGCAAAAAATATTGAGGAAATATTCTTAAAAAACGCCAAATGGTTCAGGAGACCAGAGCCGATGCATTACCTTGAACTGCGCAGACAATACAAGCAGATTAGGCCGCAAATGGAACAGCTTCATCCTGGCATCATAGACCTAATGACACAGCCCGAAATAATCAGCCAGCTTGGCTTCCCGGTCGACAGTGAGGGTCATGTAAGCTACCCGCTATAGGTGATTCACTTTGCAATCTAGTAACAGGACGTTTACGCCCCCAAGCCCAGCGCCCGCAAGTGATCACCGCGCCTCAGTCGGGTATGCCCTAACAAGTCGCTCAAGTACGTTCCGGCCCTTCGGGCCTCCACCGGACGCGGCAAAAGCCGCGCCGCTTAGCTCAGACGTTAGGGAGACCCTGAATTAGTAAGATATCTGATTTAAGATGTCTGCAACAGTGACACTCGAAATTTATTATGAAGTTAACAGTGATGTGAGTGAAAGCGTTCAGCAACGCCATCATTTACTGAACATTGAGGAGATACTAATCGTGAAGAATATCGGTGCAGTTGTTCTACTTTTCTTGGCCTTTTTCGTAGCTAATCACTCCGAAGCCGGTAGGGAGTGGCCTTCAGAAGAGAGGGCGCAAGATGCGGTTGCTAGCAATAGGATTTTTCCAACTGTACCAAATCCGCTAGAAAAAGATTATGAAGCATCTGATTTTGAGGTGCAGGTTCTAACAAAGCTACAAAAGGAAATTTCTGATTTTCTAACTAATCATGTTCTGCTTTGTGACGGTAGACTATTAATGGCTACGGATAGCCGTATCGTTGAATCAATGCTTTTTAACTTTCAGGAAAACATAGCGGATTCGTTTCTAGTAACTAATTTCAACGCAGTCGACGAAATGCGATCAAGATGGAATTTTCGACATACTAGCGGAGGCCCAATGCCCCCCGGCGGGCTACATCTTTGGTCCCAAACAACCTGGGAAATTAGTTTTTCAGAGCGCGCGAATCTTCCATCGCATTTGCAGGGCTGGGGAGATTTTGAATTCGTTGGCAAACTTAGTAGAAGAATTGAAGCTAATAGTGATGGTACGCTCAATATTTGAACCGCCCCGGGTTTTGAGGAGGCTCCAGTATCTGAGAGAATGGAGCTATGAACAAGTCAAACAAGTTTTCCCCTGAGGTTCGCGAACGGGCGGTACGGCTGGTGCAGGAGCACCGTGGCGAGTATCCGTCGCTGTGGGCGGCCGTGGAGTCGATTGCCCCGAAAATTGGCTGCGTGCCGCAGACGCTGCTGGAATGGGTCAAGCGCGCCGAGGTCGATGCGGGTGAGCGGCCCGGGACGACCACGGCCGAGGCGCAGCGTATGAAGGAACTGGAGCGCGAGAACAAGGAATTGCGGCGTGCCAACGACATCCTGCGAACGGCCAGCGCTTTTTTCGCCCAAGCGGAGCTCGACCGCAAACTGAAGTCATAAACGCCTACATCGATCAGCACCGGGATACCTACGGGGTCGAGCCGATCTGCACAGTGTTGCAGGTTGCCCCGTCGGCTTACCGGCGCCATGCGGCCCGGCAGCGCAATCCAGAGCTGCGCAGTGACCGGTCCAAGCGCGATGAAGTGCTTATTCCGCACATCGAGCGTGTCTGGGATGCCAACATGCAAGTCTATGGCGCCGATAAGGTCTGGAAGCAGATGAACCGGGAAGTCATTCCCGTGGCGCGCTGCACCGTGGAGCGGCTCATGCGCCGTCTGGGCCTGCAGGGCGCGCGCCGTGGCAAGACGGTTCGCACCACCGTGCCCGATCGATCGGCGCCGTGTCCGCTGGATCGGGTCAACCGACAGTTCAGCGCAGATCGTCCGAACCAGCTCTGGGTATCGGACTTCACCTACGTTTCCACCTGGCAGGGCTGGTTGTATGTGGCCTTCGTTATCGATGTCTTTGCCCGACGGATCGTTGGCTGGCGCGTCAGTCGCACCATGACCACGGACTTCGTGCTGGATGCGCTGGAGCAGGCGCTCTATGCCCGTCAGCCTGGCGACTCTGAGCACTTGATTCACCACTCCGACAGAGGTTCGCAGTATGTGTCGATCCGCTACACTGAACGCTTGGGTGAGGCCGGCATCGACCCGTCGGTGGGCAGCAAGGGCGACAGCTACGATAATGCCTTGGCCGAGACCATCAACGGCCTGTACAAAGCGGAATTGATCCATCGACGCGGCCCCTGGAAAACCATGGAATCTGTAGAGCTGGCCACGCTGGAATGGGTATCCTGGTTCAATCACCAGCGGCTGATGGAACCACTGGGGTATATCCCGCCGGCAGAAGTTGAGGCAAACTACTACCGGCAGTTAGAGAGTCAGGTCGATATCGCAGCCTGACTTAAACCAACGAGCCTCCGCGAAACTCGGGGCGGTTCAATTGCCCGGTGGAGGAACGGAATAAGGGAAGGTGGCCCGTCTCTGATTATCTTCGAAGATGACGTAAAGGTAGCTCAAAACCCAGGAAATTTGAGGGGGTTCGAAAACCTACGTGAACCAGGTCATTCGCTCGTTCCAATCGATCTTTGGCCCTCAACAGCCTGGAACAATGAGTTAGGTCTACTTGGAGGGCCCGAAGAATCAGAGGTTTCGCTTTGTGAAAGGCTCAAGTTCTGAGATTGTCGGTGGCGGTACCGGGTAACCCAAATGTTAAAAAGCACAATGCAAATCTCAGCAGAACCCGCGTTTCAATCGTGGGCCACCGGCTATTCAGGTTGCGACGGGGGGAATATTTTCGGCCGTATTTGGTTCTGTGGAATAGAGTTCGGTGGGGGACACACTAGAGGGTCACTAGCTTTTTCCGATGTATCGACTCCGCCGAGCATTCACCCTGAGAATCTGGATAGTAAGCTGAGGTACCAGTACAATCAGAAAGTCGCAAAGCTATACACTGTAATTCGTAACTATCGAATCTCAAAATGGCGAAAAGTTGCGAGAGATCATGCATTATTTAGTGAAAGCTCGAATATCTTCAAAATGAACCTATACCCCGTCGCGTTTCAACGCGATGCTGATGAGCTTTGGGAACCGTGGCTGTTTGAGCTCACCGGACTACCCACGAAGTCAATTTATCGTGCTTGGTGCCAACTTCATAGGTTCCCAGAAATTAAAAGATGGCTTGAATACAGCAATCCCCGACTAATTGTTGCCACCGGACTGTCCTATGCAGACCACTTCAATTTTGCCTTCGCCGGAAACGAAGCTGCCTATCACTCTTTTGAGCATGAGGAAAAAGTCGAAGGGCGGCGGTACCTCTGGAGGTTAATTAATAATGAAAAAACACTCTTGGCAGTTGTCCCATTTTTAGGCGGTGCATCTGGGCTAAACAGTGACGTACAGCTCATTGCAATTGGCCAACGACTTCAAGGATTGTGCAGTCAACACTTTGGAAGGAATTGGTGGGACTGTGACGCCTAACAAAGGGTTCAACCGGACTCCGGTAAGCTCAGCGGCGGCAAAGCCGGGTGAGCTCAGTGGCGGCGCCGGTTAACCCAAACGTTGGGGATCATAATTAAGGAAGATACAATGCCCTTTCCATTTTTCACCGCGGTCTGTTTAGGGATGATAACCCTTGCTGCACCCGCAAATTCCACCATATGGGGCTCACCGAATCTGTATAGAGCCTGGGTAGAAGAACTAAATAGGTTTCAGAAGGAGATATTTGGGCTCGGCATCCGCGATATGACCACCGAAGAGGCGATTACTACGCTAAGCAGTCATGGTTATGAATGTAGTTGGCTAGAAGACCCGGTTCCGTCTCAGCACTCAGCCGTCGAATACGAAGTTTCTTGTCTCAAGCGCGAATGGCGCGGCTGCAGCTTTACGTATTATGTGGGCCTAGCGGCTGGGAGATATGAGGGTATTTCTGTATCTCCATACCTCGAATACACCTGTGGCTCTACTCCCGAGTACGCCGCTCCTGCTGAAAACTAGACTCACATCAGCATGCCATCTCATAATAGTCGTGTTTGTTTCGTTACAGAAAGAAATGCGTCCCAACAACAGGTCCAACTCGGACGCGGGCAAAGCCCGCGCCGGTTAACCTGGACGTTGAACAGCCAAAGGAGACTGTAATGGTACGAGTGATCTTCTTGATGAGCGTTCTCACCATTTTCGCCGCCGTGTCTATGCCGCTGCCGGCCGCCGAGGTCGATCTCGCGTACTCCGACGCGCGGCCCATGCCTTACTACCCCCGACAGGCGGCACTTGATTGCGTCGAAGGGGAGGTTCTGGCTCGGTTCATCGTATCCGATTCGCGCAAGCCCGCGAGCGTGGAGATTGTGCACTCGCGCCCGAGCGGGGTTTTCGACGAAGCCGTCGTCGATGCGCTCGGTCGCTGGCGTGTCGACGCCGAGCCCGGGACCGAGCTTGAAAAGTCCTTCGAATTCGACCTGGGTGAAGGTGTCCACTTCCCCAAATTAGGACCAGGCATAACTAGAAATTTCGGCATGACCGCGGTCGGTTAGAAATTCGATTGGGGAGATATCTCCCAGAGACTCGTGCGG
>JAAAPI010000377.1 GCA_009908325.1 Verrucomicrobiota bacterium
CCCCGGAAAACGACATCGAACTTGTTAGCTGTTTCCTCGGCATCAATGGCGAGCTTTACGGACGCGGCAGAAGCGGCAGCGAGCGGCGCTGTGACGCTCAGGGACAGGGTTCTACCAATTCGGCCCATAGCCTTAGACATCTTATCCGCCTGCCGCACAAGGCGCTCGGACGCCTTCTCTGTCTTGCCCGCCTGCTTTTCCAGCTTGTCGAGGCGCTTGTTAGCGACGACTACACCGTCGCTTTCAACGCGCATTCCCAGAGTGGCCACATCTACCATACTTGCCCCACTTTTCCGCTATATCTGTTATAATGTAGGTTCCACATACAGGGAATCTCCTATGAAAATTTGTTCCGTAAAGGGGTGCGACAACAAGCACTACGGTAGAGGCTATTGCGGCAAGCATCATGAAAGGTGGAGGAAGTACGGCTCCCCTCACATAATGAAACGCCCGACACCCGCAAAGGAGAAGCCATCTTCCTGCGTGATAGATGGCTGCGACAAATGCGTTTACGCTTTTGGCCTGTGCGTTGCCCACTACACCAGAAAGAGGCGTCATGGCGACCCCCTAGGGGGAGGAACGCCGCACGGGACGCCGATGAATTGGCTACTGGACCACGTCTCTCACGTTGGAGGTAAGTGTCTTATTTGGCCGTTTGCAACCGCCCGTGGTTACGGCATGGTCACAATCGACGGTAAGCAGAGAGTCGCAGCAAACTATCTGTGCGAACTCATTAATGGCCCGCCACCCACGGAGTTGCATGAATGCGCCCATTCTTGCGGAAAGGGCCAGCATGGGTGTGTAAACCCCAATCATCTAAGGTGGGCAACTCGGTCTGAAAACCATTCAGACAAGGTGCTTCATGGGACCATGCTAAGGGGTGAGAAAAGCCCAAAGTCAAAGCTCACAGAAGCCCAAGCCTTGCGAATAAAGAGACTGAAGGGTAGGGCCGTCGGCGCTGACCTCGCGAGAAAATACAATGTTGACCCGGGCACGATATACGCCATCTGGAAAGGCAAAAATTGGGGCTGGCTGGAATAGCCGGCCCTCAACTCTTGGCGTCTTCGCGCATCGCCTCTCGCTCTACAGCAAGGGCGGACAGATACTCGGAATCCATCATGATTAACATGTCGATTTCATCCGGCAATATGTACACGTTCATCAAACGTGTCCATGCGTCAATCTCGTGGTAGGAGATCGGGTTCGGTTCCATGCCCGACTGTCTACGTGATGCAACCTGCCAAAACCAGAGCCAGACGTGTTCGCCTGACTCCGGTATCTCTGGCTCATCTGGCACCGGGAAGTTGAAGCGCTCGTTAAACTCCGCTCGGGTGATGGTTTCCTCACCACCACCTCGGAGCGGAACGGTCTTACACTTCGTCTTGTACCGGACATGCCAGCGGATCGCTTCACATAGATCGTCGGCTAGCTCTCGAAAAAACCCGCAAATTCACCCAGCTCGGTATCGAGGAAATCACGAATCCACTTGAAGTCGGGATCACGGATAATCTCGCGTAGCTTGGCGGGGGAGAACTCGGGGGTTTCGCCCTTGAACGATGCGCCCTCATCAAAAGACCAGCCACTCACAGCGGCGATAATCTTCGACTCTGCGGCGGATTCAAGGGATTCGGCAGTGAGGTTCTGCTTTTTCTTGGCAAGGCGCTTGTTCAGCCATTCGCGCTCGGCCTTGCGAACCTCATCAGAATACGGGGAGCGAAGGTGGAAATGCCATCCCAGCCCTTCGTCAGTAGCGGGGTGCGCCAGTTCGACGGTTCGGTCACTTGCAGTAATGTTGGAAATGTCAGTCATGGTTCTACCTCTTTCGTAAAAGAAAGGCCCCGCGCGAGGCGGGGCACACAAGGGTTATCAGCCTAGGAATTAGGCAGTGTCAAAAACAGGTTCTTGGTTGAAGGCCAGCGGGAACGAAACGCGCCGGAAGTCTTCATTAGCGCCCTTCGGATAACTCGGGGCACCAACCAGACCACGGTTGTATTCGATCTTGCCGTCAGACCATTCGACCTTGAACGCATAGTTGTTCTGGTCGCTGACCGAAGCAGCAGCCTTCATCGCGGTCATGCCGGTTGAAGTCTCATCAAGGAACTCAACTTCCGGCTGTGCGCCAGTCGCCTCGCCCTTCTGCTGAGGATTCAGCACGTTGTCCCACGTCGAGTAGCCGACCATGTTCTGATCGACACCCGTATCACCGTGAGTACCAAGGTTGGGAACCTGTACCCAGGTCAGTGCGGCAAACTCCGAATCCGCAAGGTCGTTAGCCTGCGGGTCGGGATTGTTGCTCGAGTCTACGGCGATATAGAATTTCGCGCCGATGTTTGTATTAGCCATGATTACACCTCATGAGATTTTCAGTTACAAAAAAACCGCCATGAAGGCGGTCGCGCTAGCGTCCCTAATGGGAATCGGTTAGGTAATCGATCGGTATCTGATCGTTACCGGAATAAAGCACTTGTCATCTTCGACAACCTTCGGGCTAACCCAAGGTCGTTGTGAAACGGTTACGGGGCCAAGTGCGGTGCCTTTGGGGAAATGCGCCACTACCTTTTCTGCCTCATCGGTCATGCTCACGATGCCCCGATAGAGCTTGGAATAGACCCGCACTTGCAGGAAGCCCATGTAGACTTGCGGTGCATCGGCATCCCAGCCGTAGTTCTCCGGCTCATTGGGGAATATGTCCACAATCAGCCATTCATCATCGTCACCGGGGTCAAACTGCACATTCGGCCAGCCGATACGTAGAGACGTAGTAAGGCTGTTCATGCGCGTGAGTGCAGCGTCTAGAATGTCGGCATCAACGGCCATTCAGATAGTCCTCTAGTCTGTGGCGCTCGAAACAATCCAGCGCGGTGCGTGGCGAACAATTCACTACTTTGACTCCCCGCTCTCGGAGCCGCTCAGACAGCACACGAAAGCCGGGGAGCCAGTTTTGGCAGTTGGTCGCATTCCCAAGCGGCTTGGGGTGGTCGCCGTGGTGGTGAGCCTCTCCGTCCGTATGCTGGCAGTCGAAGCCGAGCATGATGATTTCCTTCGCGCCCAGCATGTAAGCAAGGTTTACAGCTTGGTGGCCGGAGTTATTGCCCCCGATGGCATCCTCGCTAAATTCACGCTGGGGAACTCTCGGGAACTCTTCACAGCCCGGCCTGCCTTTCCCCGCTGTAATCCTTCGGCAGCCTAGCCGCTTCACGTCAGCTAGGTACTTAGTCCACCACTTCTTATCCCACGCATAGCAAATGTCAGCAAAAGGGGCAGAAAAGATCGTGCTGTTGACCGCAATCACGCCGCATGGGGTTGCCCCCTCCCAGCCCAAGTCATAGCGCCGCTTTTCGGACTGGACTAGCGCAATGTCGTGGTCGCACAGGCTAGGCCCGGACGCTAGGACGAACCATCTCAGTAGTGCCATAGACTCGGATCAACAAACTCATCAACGATAGCCCTAGCCATCTCGATACCGGCATGGTCGAACGCTCTTTCGAGGCTGCTGTAGTCACCACGTACAACCTCATCGGTGAACACGTCTACGCCCCCAAGGTTATCGCGCACGTAGTCCATTGCCTCAACATGCGCCGGGATGGCGTGTGTGTTCTTGAGATAGCCCGAAGCATTGCCCGACTTCGCCACCGCCTTGGTGTCTCTCCGAACGCAGATAAATCGCGGCTTGAACTCGTGCCATAACGGGTAGTACATGGCCGAGTGCTTCACGATCCATTTGCCACCCGTGTAGCCGTTCGAGCGCAGGATATTGAGTGCTGTTTGTTTCCACGGTATCTCTGGGGCCAAGATGCCCTTATGCACGATTGGGCCAACGCGATCAATGATCGCCTTCTTGAACGGCTGCGACTCGAAGTAACCTTTTGCGTTCCTCGCGTCCGGCTTCCGGCATGGGCCGACCCATGCGCCGTGTTTGGCGAATAGCCCGGCGGTCATCGAAGAACCGCTGCGGGGTAGCGAGATGATTACTGTCGGGTTCGGTATCGACATGCGTTGTCTGTTGCCCATCCTGTTTCATGTGGCCTCGGCTTGCCGTGGTAGCAGATCACGGCAGCATCCTTTGGCGTTTCATTCTGGCAATGGACCTTGTAGCTCACCACCTTGCCGGGGTAATCATCCTGCCAAAATCGGTAGCCGCTCCAAATGTCTCGGAGGAACTCGCCGTCGCCACGGTATCGGCCCATGACCGACTCAGGCGACTTGATCCATTCTCGCCATGCGTGGTCGGCAGCATAGGCGGTCACGTACATCAAGCCCGACTGTGCCAACTGAGGGCGGTAGAAGTCCCTGAGCATGGTTAGTTCGGTCGGTATGGGGCACTGACCGACGAAGATCGTATCCAGGTCGCAGAGAATGAACGGCCCGCCTTGCTCAAGCGCCGCCATCTTCGACCACCAGCCCGGCCAGCGTTCATCACGAATCACCTCGACGCCCTGCGCCTCGATGCGGTCCACGTACTCCCGCGTGTACACCGGAGAGGGGTTCCAGGCTGCGACGATTCGCATAAACGTCTGATTTTCCTAAACTAATCCGCGCTTGCGGCCTCTTCTGCCATCGGTTATAATGGAGCCTCGGTTAACCAATGGAGGCCGTTATGGCTGTGAAGTCTGAGGTTGTCGGACAATCGCCTGAGCCCAGCGCCGATTACCCGTGCATCAAGAAGCACGAACACTCTGGGTTAATGGTGCTATTTGAGGGGCCTAGGACTGGCGTCGCTATATCCGGGAACACCTGTTATAAAATTGGCTCATGGTCAAGCGATTGGGCCGAGTATTGCTTCCGCCCCTTCCACGGCACCGTCACTCTCTCAAACGAATAGGAGCAAGCATGAAGGCGCTAAATTCAGACACCCCAGACATTGAAGTGTGCCGCAGGAAAATCATATCATTGCTCGCCGAATATAACTGCACGATTACCGACCCAGACGAAGGGTCTTGGGCGCTGATTCAAGACCGAGATACCGGAGAAGTCGGCAATCTGTACCACGAAATACTCAAAACCCTATAGGAGCAAGCATGAAAATCTGCAACGAAACCGAAACGCTGGAAGCGATACCGGGGCATGTTTATCGGCAAGAAAGTGGCACTATTTTTAAGGGCAGATTATACTTGTGCGCTATCCTGCCAGATAAAAGGCTAATCCTTGTGGATATTCGCTGCGGCGCGCCTTGGGACGCGCCTTCCGAAAAACCTTTTTACGATGACGCATACACATTCACCGACGTAACCGACAAGGTTTGCTTGAAGGTAAAGGAGTAGTTATGAACAACTGGCTGATACCAATCAGAATCGAACACGCCAAGGTCGGCACCATGTCAAAATACGTAACGTACCGAACGCTTTACCTATTCTTTCTGCCGGTGGCTCGATGGTCAACTGTGACCTTTGGAAGATAGGCGGCCTAAACCAGCCAGCTAACCGCCTCATCAAGCCCCGTAGTGCGGAACGTGGTAACGGTGCTATTGATTGCCCCGTTCACCACCTCCGCATTGCCTCGATACTGGTCGAACACTTCGGTCAGGTCGGGCAGGCGGGGACGGCCACCAGATACCCTCGGTCGGTCGTCTCCGTCTAGCCCGATGATTGCCACCCTCTCGGCTT
The DNA here is from genome assembly GCA_009908325.1 of Verrucomicrobiota bacterium. Lineage (GTDB taxonomy): Bacteria > Verrucomicrobiota > Verrucomicrobiia > Opitutales > Coraliomargaritaceae > Thalassobacterium. The sequence goes on from JAAAPI010000377.1 coordinate 5,604, forward strand.
GCATGTGGCAGGCAAGGTTCAGCGCGGCGAATGCTGAGTTGCCCCCGGTGCATTCGTCCGAGTCCGTAGCCCATCCCTCGCAAGTCGTCAGAAATGACACATTATCCTCTCTAGGCCCGCCTAACTCGCCAGAACTGAAGGCTGAGCCGTACCTAGCGGGAACCGAAGCAAAGTACCGCACGCCCGGACGCCGGTTGTTCAGCACGAACCGCTGGCGATGGTCGGGAAAGCACGTCATGTAAGCATCGCACCGCGGCAGCCATATCGAAGCGTGATTCACGCCGATCACGTATATCGACTGCGGAATGGTGCGGAAGCGCAAAGGCTCGGCACTCGGGCCATCGGCTATGATACAGACGCGCTTGCGGACGGGGAGTCTCACTTAACCTTCCTCACGGCATCCTTGACGATTTGCGGCCACTTCTCGGCAGCGCCGCGCATGTAGCCGCTGATCG
>JAAAPI010000166.1 GCA_009908325.1 Verrucomicrobiota bacterium
TACTCGCCTGGGCTTCGGCATATTGCCGGATGGCCTCCAGCTGGAGCGTGCGGATACGGAAGAGTGCGTTACGGCTGTCGAGGACGGCGAGCAGGGTGTAAAGGCCCCGCTCATAGCCCTGTTGGGTTGCCTCAAGCGTGGCTTCGGCGGAGGGCAACAAGTCATTCTCAATGCTTCGTGCCTCCTGTCGCGCAGCCTGAAGTTTTTGGTAGGCATCCTGCAGGGCTACGACCAGTTCGCGTCGCCTGGTAGCGGCCTCGAAGTCGACCTGTAGGCGCTCGGCCCGGGCGGTGCGGATGTTGCCCTGATTTTTGTCGAAGAGGGTCCAGGGGATTTCCACACCAACGACGAAGACGGCGTCCCCGCTACCCTCATTGAAGTAGCGCGGCCCGCCGAAAAGCTCGAAGTTGGGCTTGGCCCGCGCCTGCTCTAGCTTGACAGCGGCGTCCTTTTGTCGGCGCAGTGCATCGTAGCCAGCCAGGTGCACGGTCTCGGGCAGGGCGGCGATCAGCGCGTCCCACTCGGGCAGATCCGGTTCGATGGCAACCTCACCCGTCACGGCGAGCTCTGCCGGGCTGGTCTCCCCCCAGAGGGCGCTGAGATGAGCGCGTACGCGCTCCAGCCGGTTACGAGCCTGCCGGATCGCAAAGCGTTGTTCGGATACTGCCAGCCGAGCACGTCCGCCCTCGGCGTCGGTGACACGCCCCGCCTCGACCAACCGTTGTGTCTCCGCCGAGCTGTTTTGCGCCAAGATCAACTGCTCCTCGCTCAGTGCGACCGCTTTTTGCGCCAGCAACACATCGACAAACGCAGTGCGCACCTGATTCGTGAGCGCGGCCAACCGCAGCTCCCGCTCCCAGTCGAGCACGGCACGTCCGGTGCGGGCCAGTTCGGCGCGTTTCGTGCGCTTCCCGGCGGTTTCGATGACTTGGCTGAGTCCCAGCGTGACCTCGACGCCCTGAATGTCGCTGAAGGCATCGGTACCGGCGAAATTTTCCATTTCCAGCCCGACGGTTGGGTTGGGCCGAAGTCCGGCTTGTTCGATTTGGCCCTCGGTCGCTTCGTAGTGGGCGGAGAAACCCTCGAGCACCGGGTCGTTTGCGATCGCCCGGCGCAGTGCCGTGGCGTAGTCAATGGCCGTCGCCCGGGGCGAATCGGCGGCGTGGAGAAAAAGTGCGCTCAACGGCGCGCACAGAATGATCGAGATGAATTGTTTGGTTCGAGAAAATGGGTACATAAAAAATCCTGATAACTGAGTGTAATCCGCCGAGCTCCGTGGCTTGGCGATTCAACCGGGCACAACGTGTGAGCCCGGAACAACATCGGTATCAGGATTTTCAAAGCCGCAGCACGGAGGTGCGGCGGATCAATTCACATAGGGGTTCTGTGGCCGGCGGTCCCCGGCTGGGGGTGGCAGCGACAAAAGCAGTTTTCGGCGCAGGGGCCGGAAAATGGGTTTCCTGCGACGAGCTTTGCAGGATCCATTGCGGCAGACTCGGCCCACTCGAATGGTTTGAGAGCTGTGGCCCCAGCTCTGCCGACCCAAAGACGAAATCCACGCAGGGCGGGCAATGGTCCGGCACCAGTTCGGCAGGATGTGGCTCACAGGGGGATTCCCCGCAGGCCGGACTGTCTTTACCCAAAAGCTCCAGATGTGCGTTACCTTGCTGGTGCAGACAAAGCACCAACGCATCCATTCCGCCGAGAACAGCGTTCCAAACGAAAAACAAAGATAATAGGACTGCCGGGAATTTACGCACTTAAGGATCGAACTGAGGTTGTGGCCGCGACGACTGTCAAGCCGAATTCGAAGAGCTTTACTCAAAACCACCGACCAAGCCGACAATAAATGCCAAACCACCTTAGATGCATTCCAGTGATTGGCGAACTGTTGCGCGATTTACGCGATTCTTGCAGGCGGTGAAACTGCAGAATTGTGTGAGATTTGCATCTTCCAATCCATTGCAACTTGGAGAAGATGCTTCTTGCGGTCGTATTGAAAACCTTTGGCCACTTTCAGACTCCTGAAAGAATCCCAGCGCACCCTAAAGGGCGAGATAAGAACAGCATGCCAGCCACAGTTAAAGACACGGAAAAAGCCTTTGCGGATGCGCGGATCCAATCCCGCCGCGAAGACCAGATTGCCATGTCCACTGGCAAAGCATCGCCCGCTGAGCTGCAGCAGAAGAACTCGATTCTTCCTGAAAATTTCTGGAGCGAAGCCAAGGTTAATTGGAGCGCTCTCGCGATTAGAACGAAATCGCACAGTTAAGGATTATCTCGACCTTCTGGACGAAGTCACTGGGCTGTTACTCGTCGGCGGGCAGGCCGTAAACCTCTGGGCGGAGCGTTATCGCGATATTGACGTCTCCATTATAAAGTATCTGCCTTTTACCAGCGGTGATGCCGATTTCTATCGTCGTAAATCAAAGCTCAAGCTCCCTCCGAATTGGAAGGAACTGCCGTTACCGACGAAAGGCCGCATGCGGATTGTCACCAATGTTCTGGAAGGACCAGAGGGTCAAAAGGCGGAAGTCATTCGATCTGTGAATGGCCTAACACAGCAGGAGGTCGAAGACGGATCCATTCCGATTACCTTTGCGGATCGCCCAATGTGGTTCTTAGTTCCCGCTGCTCTATTCCAAGCCAAGTTAGCCAACCTCAAGTCCATCGAACAAGAACGCCGTCAGGACTTGAAGCATTTCCAGCTGTTGATATCCGTCATCCGGCGAAGCTCGAAGAGCGTAGACGGAAGCCGCAGGCGAAGCACGGACCCTCCCCCCGGCGTCTACAGAGCGAGCTCGTAGCGTGCACTACGCCCGGCACCCACTGGCAAAAGTGCGCCCATCGCCACAAGCTCCTGCAAATCACGCGTCGCCGTCGCTTTCGATACCTCCGTGAGGTTTTTATATTTGCGCGCATTGATGCCACCTTCGAATCCGGTCGGCCCCGCTTGCAGCATTCTTTGAATCACCTTTAGCTGCCGCTCATTGAATTCGCTCCGGAAACGGTCGAAGAATTGCGCCTTTTTGAGGACAAAAGCCACCAGGGATTCAGCCTGCTCCTGTGCCTCGACAATTGTGCGCACAAAATACTGAACCCACTCCGTCACTTCGTTCGACCTTTGTGCTTGTTTCAGCGCGTCGTAATATCCGGCACGATTCGCCTCTATCGCCCTCGAAAGGCTGAGGAGAACCGGTCGCCCCAGGCCTTCAGAGAGTGCCTTTTCAGCAATCGCCCGACCGATCCGCCCGTTGCCATCTTCGAACGGATGAATGCTCTCGAAATACAAATGCGCCAGGGCCGATCGCACCGGTGCCTGCTTGATCGCACGCCGACTGGCATCAAACCAGGCAATGAAACGCTGCATCTCAGCGGGCACCTGCGCCGAGGGAGGCGCTTCGAAATGCACCACCGGCTGGTCAATTCGCGGCGAAATCACCCGCATGGGTGTCCCGTGTGTGCGCCAGCAACCCACCGCTTGCCCACGCATGCCCTGAAACAAAGTCCTGTGCCAGGCAAACAAGAGCACGTCGCTCAACGGCAGATCCCACGACTGACGCACCTGAACCGCCAGATCCGCAGCACCCACCGAACGAATGTCACGCACCGGATCCGCCACGACATTCAAGCCCAGTTGCTTGCGAACCGAGGACGCCACATCCGGCCGACTCAAATACTCACCCTCAATCTCCGAAGTCTTCATCGCCTCCGTAATGAGGATATCCACCACCGCCTCATCCCGAGTCCCCTCCGGCGACGCCCGCAGCAGACCACCCACCTGACCCGCCTTGTCAGCAAAAACAAGCAAGTCCGCCTCAATCTGCCCCGAATCGAAACGAAATTCAGGCCAATCCGCCTGTTGCCAGTTATACTCCATGAGCCGAGTCTACCCTCTAATCGGCTCAAGTAAAGCCTATTAGATGAGCCGATTAATCTCTTTAATCGGCTCATCTCACCGCGTAAAAAGCTTCCATCGCCCCGTTGATCAATTCCAATGCCCTACACACCTAGCCATCCGAAGCACCGGAACGGACAACTGAAACCAATCACTCTGTGCAAGAGCTGCCTCATGATCCAGTCCTTCTCCGACGATGATACAGCCCACCTTTTCCGAGAGGAAAAAAGCCGCCGTTTTGGCAACATCGCCCGGGTTGCGCTGCGCAAGTTGATCCAGATGAATCAGGCCAAGGTCCTGCAGGATCTCGCCGTGCCGCCGGGGAATCGGCTCGAAGCCCTGCAAGGCGACCTGACGGGCTACCATTCGATTCGAATTAATGATCGCTGGCGGATAACCTTCCGCTGGACCGAAAATGGACCCGCCGAAGTCAAAATAGTCGATTACCATTGACCACACCCCTATAACGCTACACGTTATATCCATGAAGACTTCCATCACACCCGGCGAAATTCTCCTCGAAGAATACCTCAAGCCCATGGGCATCTCCCAAAACGCCATGGCCCGGGCGATCGGGGTTTCCCCGCGCGCCATCAACGAGATCGTCCTCGGCAAGCGCTCCATCACCCCGACCATGTCCATCCGCTTCGGTGCCTTCTTCGGCCAGTCCGAAACCTTCTGGCACGGGCTACAGGTCGAGTGCGACTTCCGGGCCCTGAAAAAAGAGAAAAAGAAGCTCACACAATACGTGCAAACCGCCGATTCACTCATGGTCGCCGAAGCATGAGCGTCCCGAAATAGACCAAACCTATCGCCCCCCCTAAACACTCAGCCGTCCGAAGCACCAGAACGGACAACCGACAAACCGAAAACTGAGAAACTGCGATGCAAAGCATCGCCCCACCAATGTCCCACCCCATGCGATAGGATCGGTTTTTCAGTTTACGGTTTCCCAGTGACCAGTTTTAAATTCTCCAGCTCTCCAACACTCCCGAAGCAAAGCGAAGACCCTCCTTAGCTCGCAGAGCGAAGGACGGGCCACCTCCGCCATTCGTCATTGCGCATCAGTCATTAGTCATTAAAAAAACCCATGCTCATCCCACCTTCAAGTCTCCCTCCGTCGCTCGTTGAGCTATGGCGGACAGGCAAGTTTCAGCCTTCAAAAACCCTCCTCCGACCTCCTCGAACTTGCGGTTTTGCCCTCGCCAATGACGATCCACAGGGAACCAAGAACCAGGAACCAAGAACCAAGAACCAGGAACCACGCTCCAGAGCCCAAGGACCCATAAAATGTGGGTGTCCTCTAATTTCCAACGAGCCGGAGGACTACCTCGAAGCCTGGCAAAGCGTCGACTCCGGCGAGGGCGTCCCTCTGGCCGTCGCCAAGCGCGTCTTCGGCGAAGATCCGAAGGCCGTCATTGAAGAACTGAATACGGCGTTGATCGCTTAGACGCGACGCAATTTTATTAGTAGGTCTGACTATTTAAAATATTGACCCTATATTTAATTAGCGGCTATTCTTAGTTAAATTTTTTGAATTCCCCTTTCTCAGGCATGCACGGATACAGCGCAGGAAATTGGCATAAGCAGTTGGAATACAGCAGTTTTCAGCCATCACTCATCAATCGCCCATGGACGATTCATGATCCGCGCGTGCTCAATGCCCTAAGCCGGGCCGACCGTCAACTCGGCCGGCTCGACATGTTCTCGGAGTATGTGCCCAATCTCGACCTCTTCGTGCGCATGCACGTGACCAAAGAAGCCACCGAATCCAGCCGCATCGAAGATACACGCACCGAAATGGAGGAAGCCGTTCTACCCGAAGAGGAGATCGCAGAAGATCGGCGCGACGACTGGCGCGAAGTCAACAACTACATTCATGCCATGCGGACCGCAATCCAGCAGTTGGAAACACTTCCCTTTTCCAACAGGCTGCTGCGCGACGCTCATGCCACCCTCATGAAGGGCGTCCGTGGCGAGCAGAAGACCCCCGGGGAGTTTCGGCGCAGCCAAAACTGGATCGGCGGCTCCAATCCCGGCAACGCCCGTTTTGTGCCGCCCATCGCCGACGACGTGCCCGAGCTCATGAGCGACCTCGAGCGCTTCGCCCACAATGCGGACCTGCAC
>JAAAPI010000222.1 GCA_009908325.1 Verrucomicrobiota bacterium
TGGCCAAAACATTCTTTTCCTGGACATGTCGCACTACACCATGGTGAAAACGACGACGTTTAATGGGGTTCCCCTACCCGCCATCTCACTTTATTCGAAAAGTGAAGGACTCAGAACGGTGCGACGTTTTGGCTACGATGACTACCGCAACCGTCTTTCCTGATCATCGCGAACGACCTGATATCACCACGGAGCCCAATGAAACGACCGCTCGAAACCAAAGGAATCCTCCTGGGTTTATTACTTTTATTCATGGCGATTACCTCTTGCCTAGTCGTCTACAACGCTTATCTGTCTGGAAACACGCAGAGCAGCGAAGACCTATCGCCATGAATCTTGAAGCGCATCCATTGATGCGCACAGCGGCAAAATTCGCTTTGAGACGGGCACCGCTGGCACGAAGCTTATTATGGAGCTTCCCAAGCAGCAGCCGGAGAAGGAGCTCCCTACTCTTAATAGACCATCAATTACATTCTTCCGCGTAGCCGAAGCGCTTCCGCTTCGGAACAGATCGGTATCCTTTACACACCCGCCCGAACGCGAAGGCGTCCGGCTACGAACGAATTTCTAGAATAAAAAAAACTTATTGGGAACTCCACGAGGGCCCACCTAGGCCCCACCTAGGCCGCATCGGCAGACGAGCGGGCCGCTTTGCCCTTTGCCTCTGATTTATTTTTGTCCATTGATTCAGCCGCGCGATAGCGCAGCTTCGGTTTACCCCGGCCTTCGATAACGCCACGGTTGATAACCACTTTTTCCACGTTTTCGTTTTGAGGCAGTTCATACATGACGTCGAGCATCGCCCGCTCCATGATCGAGCGAAGCGCACGGGCTCCAGTTTTCAAGCGGATCGCTTTTTCCGCAATCGCCGCGATCGCGTCGCGCGTAAAATGCAGGTCGACCCCTTCCATGGAGAAGAGCTTGCTGTATTGCTTTACCAGGGAATTCTTCGTGTTTTGCAGAATATGCTCCAAGTCTGACCGCGAGAGCTCGTCCAGCACGGCAACCATGGGCAGACGTCCGATGAATTCAGGAATCATCCCGAAGTGGACCAGGTCTTCCGGTTGCGTCTGACGCAGCAATTCGCTGACCGACACCTCGCTTTGGCGGCGGTTGCGCTCGGTATCGAAGCCCATGGCCTTCGAGCCAACACGGCTCTGCACGATTTTGTCGAGCCCGACAAAGGCACCGCCGCAGATGAAGAGGATATTCGAAGTGTCGAGTTGAATATACTCCTGGTTTGGATGTTTGCGCCCACCTTGGGGTGGCACGTTACAGACGGTCCCTTCAAGAATCTTCAGCAGCGCTTGTTGCACACCCTCCCCGGAAACATCACGGGTGATCGAAACATTGTCGGTTTTGCGCCCGATCTTATCAATTTCATCGACGTAAATAATTCCGCACTCCGCTTTCTTGACATCGTTATCAGCAGACTGCAGCAAGCGGAGCACGATATTTTCCACGTCCTCGCCCACGTAACCGGCTTCCGTTAGCGTCGTGGCATCCGCAATGGCAAACGGCACATCCAGCATTTTCGCCATCGTGCTCGCCAGGAAGGTTTTACCACTGCCGGTAGGTCCGAGAAGCAGAATGTTACTCTTCTCGATGTGGACATCCTCGTATTTCTCGTCCAAATCCGCGAAGGCCGCAGACTTTTCCACACGCGACTCCGCGCGAAGCCGCTTGTAGTGGTTGTAGACAGCGACTGCCATGGCACGCTTGGCATAATCCTGACTGATGACATGCTCGTCCAGCGCGGCTGTGATTTCGGCGGGCTTCAGTAGGTTAAAGCGACTCGGCCCCTTTCCTTTACCCGAGCCGCTGCCCGCTTTCGAACTCTCTGCGGCATCTGCCAGCTCGCGATCAATGATCGTCTTGCAGACCGACACACAGGAATCACAGATGTGAACGCCGGCCGGACCAGCGATCATTTTACGAACTTCATTTTGCGCTTTCCCGCAAAATGAGCAGAAAGTCATGCGTGTGGATTTTGCCATAATTCAATTGAACGGGGAACCACCCAGGACGTTTTTTCCTAGATGGTTGGTTTGGATTCGATTACTTTATCCACGATACCGTAGGCCAGCGCGTCTTCGGCAGTCAGATAAAAATCACGGTCCGAGTCTGCCGAAATTTCGTCGGCCGTCTTCTTTGTGTGACTGGCGATTAACTCGTTCATCCGCTGACGCCAGCGGAGAATCTCACGGGCTGCGATCGAGATATCAGATGTCTGCCCGGTCGCGCCGCCTGTCGGCTGGTGCATAAGGACCCGGCTATTGGGCAAAGCGTAGCGCTTACCCTTGGTTCCTGCGGCGAGCAGCAGCGTGGCCATGCTGGCTGCCTGGCCAACGCAATAAGTAACCGTATCACACTGGAGAAAGTTCATCGTGTCATAGATCGCCATGCCATCGGTAACGCTACCGCCCGGCGAGTTGATATAGAGACTGATGTCTTTTTTCGGATCCTCCATCTGCAGAAAAAGCATCTGCGCAATGACGGCATTGGCCACAAAATCATTGATCGGAGTGCCGATAAAAATGATGCGGTCGCGCAGGAGGCGGCTGTAGATGTCCCATGCGCGCTCGGTGCGGCCTTCGCGTTCATAGACAGTTGGAAGTGGTACGTAACTCACGGTGTTTGGATAGGATTCGGGTTGATTTTTTAAAGGATGAGGACCCTACATGGCGAAAGTCGGAATATCAAATGCTTTCCCGATTTCAGCCAATGGGATTTTATTCGCTCGCTGCTGCAGACGGTTCGACCGTTTCACGTTCCGCTTTCTCTACCAGAAGGTCCATCGTTTTACCGAGTATAATATCGCTTCGCATCCGGTTGATCCGGCTTTGGTCCTGCTTGATTTCCTTCACCAGCTTTTCCGGCTTTTGTCCGCTTTGCTGCGCTTCCATCATAATCAAGCGGCTGAAGTCTTCATTCTCCGCTTTCACTTTCTCCTTTTCCGCGATTTTGCTAAGGATGAGGCGGGATTTCAATCGACCGTGTGCCGCTTTCTGCGCTCCCTCGTGGAGCGAGTCTTTGTTTTTTTCAAACTCCTCTGCGGGGACACCCTGCTGCATATTTTTCTGCATGAAGTCGCGCAGAACGGTTTCGGTCTCACTCTCGAGACCACTTTCCGGGACCGGAAAATCAACTGCCTTGAGCAGAGCCTCCGTTATCTGCTGCCGCTCGGAATCGGCATTTCTCTGCTTTTTCTGGTTTTCGATGTTTTCCGCAATGCGCTCGCGAAGCTCTGCTTCGTCTTTCACCTGAATGCTTTCAAAAAAGGCCGCGTCCATTTCCGGCATGACTTTTTCGCGAACTTCCTTCGCTTCAATGCTGTAAACTGCCGTTTTGCCCGCGAGAGCCTCGGGTTTGAAATCCTCGGGAAACTCCATTGTCACCTCTTTGCTGTCTCCGGCTTTCATGCCGACGAGCCCATCGATGACGGCGCGCACCCCGGGTGCATCCTCCGATCCGGCTTCCTCCCAGGTGTTTTTCTGGGTGCCAAACATCGGCGTATCCGGCACTAGATCGGCCACCGGCTCATCGCCGATTTTACCTTCGTAGGCACATTGCACATAGTCTCCCTTTTCAGCCGCTTTCTCAGCTACGTTGTATTCCGCCCGTTGGCTGAGGATCTGGTCGATCATCTTGTTGATCTCTTCTTCGGAGGCGTCCGTCGGCTCATTCGTCACCTTGAGCCCCTCGTAGGCTGGCAATTCAAAATCGGGAATTACGTCGACGGTAAACGTCACGCTGGTATCCTTCCCTGCGGCAATCTCACCCTCGCTGAGGTCGACGATGTTGAAAACCTCAAAATCCGCACTGCCAACGCCTTCCTCGTGCGCTTGGGAAATTACGCGCTGCTTGAGTTCGTTTTGAATATCTTTCGCAAAGCGGGTTCGCACCATGTTTTCGGGAGCTTTTCCCGGGCGAAATCCGGGGATTTTTGCTTGGCGTTGGAAATCTTTGACGAGTTTTGCTTCCTGCTCGGCGATTTCCTCGGCAGTCACGCTCACAGCGATGGTTTTTCGGGTTGGATTAATGTCTTGGACGTCGGTTTTCACAATATATCAGGATGTTGGGTTCAGGCAGTGCGCAAGGTCACTACCTCGGAAAAACCCGGCAATAAAGGGTATCCGCATTTTCCGGTCAATGCCTATTATGCTTCCTTCGACGGAACCACAGCCGCATAGAGCAGCACGAGGACATTGACACCGGGGAGGAGCAGAAAAAGCGACCAATACCCGGGTTTGTCGATGTCATGGAGCCGCTTAAGGAACTGCATCAAGCCGATCAAGGCGCAGAAAAGACCAACGACGATTCCCAGAAATGGACCCAGCGGACTGTAGTCACCACCGTGCCATTGATCAAAATAAGCGATGGCTGCCCAACTCGCAGCCACCGCCACGGCCACCAGAATTAAAAGGCGCAGAATGTAAGCAAAACGGCCGATTCGGCCCTCGGAACTGATAAACGTGTCTTTCATAGAAAAAAGTAACTTCGGCTAAACCCTTGACCATTCACCACGCTTTCGAGGATCGCAATAAAAACCTTTGGTTACGATGACTTGGTTCACACATGAGGCCGCAATCCAATTTTTGCTGCCCCATCTACGCTTCACTTCGTCATGCAATCGCTTCGCTTGTCCCGCGAGTAACCGGGCCTGGCCTTTAGGTTCCCTTCGGCTTTGCCCTCGAAGTTAGTGCTGATCACATCGTAGAGCAGGAACTCGAAGCCCACTCCGAACCAACTTTGGTAGCGCTCCGAAGGGTGCCGCCGCGTGTCATTGAAATACATCAACCCGGTGTGCTCGTCAAAACCGCGGTCGTTCGATCGGGTGCCTTCCCGATCACCGATGTATCACTTTCCGAAGTGGGCGGTGGCGTAGCCGTGCCCCGAAAGCACCTCGGCGGGAGTGACGGATTCCGGATCCAATCTTTCCACCTCCGATGTGGGATACGGGGTCCCCGGTTAGCCATTCGCCAGACCAGCCGGGTCCCGTGGCGTGTCCGCTCGCCGGACGCCCTGACGTCGACATGCGTCCCAAAGCGCTCACTCGACCCAGCACAGGTGGTTGGCGAATCCCGGCCGGGTCCAGTAAACTTGACGTTCCAGATCCATCACGAGCAAAACATGGTCATGGGCAAAAACACGTTCGCGCTCACCGGTCGCATTGCCCCGCTGGCTGACTCCTCGGAGCATTTTCTCCGTGAGTGAAGTCGCCAGAAAGCGCCCGTCGTGACTCAGGCACACCGGCCGGGCATGCCAAAATTCCGGGTTCCGCTGCTTTGGGAGGCCCGCTACGAGCTCGACCGCATCCCGCTCGATAGCATAGCAGTGCAGATCCGCGCTGCTTTCCCGATACCAGATCGACTTGCCGTCGGGCGACCAGACCGGGTGCCGCCCGTTGCGTGTCAGGCGGTGACAGCTATTTCGCTCCAAATCCCAAAGATGCAAACCGTCGCCCCCTAGGACAACCCGTGCGCTGCCATCTGCGCAAAAGGCAGCCCCCTGTCCGCCAACGGAAGATTCTGCCGGTAATGTGAGCTTGCGTTCCCCCCGCAGACCGAGCAGATAGATACCCTCCGCTCCGGCAAAGACCATCTCGCGGCGACGGCGGCTAAAGGCCAGGGGCTTGTAGGCATCGCGGCTCAAGCAGTTCAGGCGCAGCCGATCCTCACCTGCTTTATGGGTGAAAAGGTGGTGCTCGATGACCACTTGATCCGCATTCGGCTGATCCACGGCGACCAGGCCAAAAAGTTGCCCCGGCCTGTTCCCGGTCGACCCGATCCAGTGCAGAAACCAGAGCACCCAGCGGTTAAACGGTAACTCGTGAACCGCATAGGATTGCAGACGGTCCACAGAAAAAGCCCGCAGTTGGCTATAGTCACCCCGCCGGGCGCCCTCCGCGCAGGCGTAACGAAATCCCAAGCGCCGCACCGGATCATAGGCGATGGGGCAATCGACCGGCCCCACCGCGCCGTAGTCGTGCCGCTCGGTGAGATCCGGC
>JAAAPI010000141.1 GCA_009908325.1 Verrucomicrobiota bacterium
ATTACACCCCGGCAAAACGTGGCCCGCCGGGTTCAATTTTAGGACCGGAGAAAAGTTAAATCGCCGGTGTTGCCGTGGCTTGTTCCGCACCTAAAGGAGCGGACTTACGTAAGCAGCTTCCTTTAGGTAGCTGCCCCGCACCTATCGTTGCACCCGGCCCTGCCCCGCAGACAAAAGGCTCGCAACCGTCTGGTCCAGACTGTAAAGTCTTCGTCATGGACCCTCTTTCGATTCTTGCTGTTGTCGTGGCCGGTTATCTGATCGGTGCGATCAGTTTTGCCGTGATTATCGCGCGTAGTCGGGGCGTCGACATTTTTACGGTGGGCAGTGGCAATCCGGGGGCAACCAATGTCAAGCGGGCGTTTGGCAAGAAGTGGGGGAATTTGACCTTCGCATTGGATGCGCTGAAGGGCTTCGTTGCAGCGGGCTGGCCGCTTTTGGCCTACGGGGGCGACGACCGGCTGGCCGTGATCGGATTGATTGCCGCGATCCTGGGGCACAGCTTTTCCGTGTTTCTCCGGTTTCGGGGCGGGAAAGGCGTGGCCACGGCGATCGGGGGGTTGCTGGCGCTGATGTGGCCCGTCTTGCTCATCGGTCTGGCAGTCTGGTTGATCACGTTTTTCAGTTCCAGGGTCGTCGCTCTGGCTTCGATTCTTTTTGCGCTAAGCTTACCGGTTTCGACTTATTTCTTTTATTACACGGAGAATCCGAAGGATCCCCGCTTTTACCTCGGGATCGTTCTGGCGGTTTTCATTGTCATCCGGCACCGCTCCAACATCGCCCGCATGTTTTCCGGAAAAGAAAACCGGTTCTAAAGCTGGGGCATGAAAATGGACGACGATCCCAGTAGTTCATCGGTTTCCGGATGGCGTATCTCACACGGAGCGTAGTTTTCGTCGCTGCCGTATTCCTTCCGTAACTTCAGGTATTGCTCGGCGATGAGCCGGGCTTCGGCGGCATAGTTTGTTTCTATATCGGCCCTTTGGAACCAGCGGAAGATGAGTGTGTTCTGGGCGACTTCGACAGAGATCGAATCGTAGTTCCGCTTGCACCAGATTTGAAAATCGGTCCAGAACGCCGTCTCCCCTTCGGGAGTGCCGACACGAGGTCCGGCATCGGCACCGGCTTCTTCCGGCTGACTCGGAAGCGGCTCGAGCTTAAAGCGTTCTCCATGGGCCGACTCGAACCATTCGGAGAGGTTGGTTTGTTGAACGTGAACACTGATGTTGTTGCCGTTTGAGATGCCGTTAACTTCTCCGTTCGCTTCCAATGATGTGACGGTGAGGCGCATGTCGGGGGTGAATTCCAAAGAACCGTATTCATTCCCGTTGCAGCGGATGGGGACGGTTCGGGAAATTGTTAGATTGAGTGTTTGAGGCCAGAGGTCGGGCGATTGTTGCATTTCTGCCAGGGTGATGTCGATTTTTTGGGGAGGCGACACCACCGGTTCGGGTGGCGGGGGTGCTTCCTCGGAAACCTTCGGAGCCGGCGGCGGGGTTGGGGGCGGCGTAACTGCGGGCTCAGGGGTGACTGGCTCTGACAAGCCGAACACCTCGCGGATGGATTTGGCGAGCTCGGAATCCTCGGTGCGCGACGCCCAAATAAGTAAGGTAGTGCAAGCCCCGATTATAAGGAAGACGGCTAGAATCCGGGCACCCAGCTCCAGATTGGTAATTTTTGGCTTCCTGGCTTTTTTCTTTTTTGGCATGGACTGCGTAAAAAGCTAGATAGTTCAAGCTACCTCAAAGACTGCCTGAATCTCTACGGTCGTGTCCTTCGGAAGGCCGGTCACGGCGACAGCGCCTCGGGTGTGTCGGCCGCGGTCGCCGAGGATCTGGACCAGTGTATCGGAGGCGCCGTTGATCACGGCGGGGCTCTCGGCGAAGCCCGGAACGCCGTTTACGAAGCCATTGAGCTGGACGATGCGCTGCACCCGGTCGAGGTCGCCGAGTTCTTTTTTGGCCACGGCCAGTAGGTTGAGCGCACAGACGCGGGCAGCGGCTTGCCCATAGGCGATGTCGCGGGTCTCACCGATCTTGCCGGTGTGTGTCATGGAGCCGTCGACCAAACAAATGGCCCCGGAGAGGTAGAGAAGCGAGCCCACCTGCATGCAGGCGAGGTAGTTGCCGGCGGGGGCCGGGGCGTTGGGGAGTTCGATGCCGAGTTCGGCGAGGCGTTGATCGGTTTGGCTCATGTTGACGTTTAGCGTAAACTATTGGGGGTTTAACGTCCAGGATTTCCGTAGGGAGCTTCACCTTCGGTCGCGGCGATGGCCACGGCACCCACCGTGTCGGAGAAAACATTCACCCCGGTCCGGCACATGTCGAGGACGCGGTCGGTCAGCCAGACCACGCCGATGGCCTCGACCGGCAAACCTACCGCTGGAAGTATCACGGCAATCGCCACTAGACTGGCGGCCGGTATGCCCGCCACGCCGATACTGGTGGTCAGCGCGAGCAAGACGACGAGGAGCTGGTCGCCGATCCCCAGCGCGACTTGCCCGGTCGAGGCATAGAGCTGGGCGATGAAGAGCACGACGATGCACTCGTAGAGAGCCGTGCCGTCCATATTCACGGTGGCACCGAGCGGGAGGGTGAAGGAGCTGACCTTCTTCGATACTTTGGCGCGGTCTTCCACCGTATCGATGGTCAGGGGCAGGGTGGCCGACGAGCTGGCGGTGGAAAATGCAGTCAGTAGGACGGGTGCCATTTCTTTGTAGTGGGTGAGCGGATTCACCTTGGCGACAAACTTCAGGATCAGCGCCAGACTAATGGCGAAGTGAATGGCCAGAGCGAGCAGAACGGTGATAAAAAACCAGGCCAGCGTGCCGAAGAGATCGCCCAGGCGGGTATCGAAAATCACGGGCACGACCAGCCCGAAGACGCCGATCGGGGCGAAGCGGATGATAAAGTCGGTCAACCGAAGCATGACCGACTGGGCACTCTCCCAGAAAGCCTGCTGCGTGGCCCGCTGCGCCGCGGGCAGTTTGCCAATAAAGATACCGAATAAGATGGAGAACGTAATGACCCCGAGCAGTTGTCCATTATTCGTCGCCGCATCGATAATGTTGGGCGGGAACATGCGCAGGAAAATATCGAATAGGTCGCTCGAGCTGCGGCCTTCCACCTTGCCCATGAGCCCCTGGCTGATGGAGGTCTCGGCCCCGCTGCCCAGCATGCCCGCCGCGATGTCGGCATCGACCTTGCCCGGCTGGATCAGGTTGACGACGATGAGGCCGACCACAACGGCCGCTGCCCCGCTGAAGGTGTAGTAGAGCAAGGTTTTGAAGCCCATGCGGCCCACGCCTTTTTCCGCTCCCAGGTGCATGACGCCACTGATGATCGATGCCACGATGAGCGGCACGATGACCATCTTCAGCGCATTCATGAAGAGCGTCCCGATGAATTTGCAGAAACCGATGAACCCGCCCCCGAAGCCCTCACCGGCGCTGGGCAGAATCAAGGCTCCGAACAAAACGGCCAGACTGAGTGAGAGCAGAATCTGCCAATGGAGTCGCCATTTGATCGGGTTTGCTGTCATGCCCGCATCGAAAGCGAACACCGGCCAACACTCCAGTCCAAAATGTGGCGCTCTAGTGCTGTGACCAATACGTTTTTCATCCTGGAAATAGGTTTGTAGCCGGACGCCTTCGCGTTCGGACGGCCACATTTCCAATGAGTTTTTTCATTCTAGAAATAGGTTTGTAGCCGGACGCCTTCCTCCTTCGCCGAGGCTTCGGCGGACAGGTCGCGTTCGGACGGCTGTGTAAAGGGTGTCGATCTGTTCCGAAGCGGCTTGCCCACCGAAGGCCTTGGCGTAAGGGGGAGCGCTTCGGCTACGCGAAAAAATTTAATGGATGGACCACTACGCTCTGCGAGCTCCGGCGCACGGGTCGAGCTATGGTGGTCAAGAAGCCAGCCTGTCCGCCATAGCCGAAGGCGACGGCGGATCACTACGAGTCGAATTTGAAGAAAACTTATTTGATGGACACTGGGTATCGCGAAAAACGGGTGGGTATACTCATGAGTACAAAGTGGCTTGACAACCAACCAAACAGATGGTTGGCTCGTGCCATGGAAGCAATTGGAATTTTTGAAGCAAAGACAAAATTTCCCGGGATATGTGATGAAGTCGTCCGAAGTGGTTCACCGGTTATGGTGTCCCGCCGAGGTAAGCCCTTGGTTATCATAAGCCCGGTGACTCAACAAGCCGGGCCGAATCAAGGTGGCATTGCTGATGATTGGGCTGCGTGGGAGCAGGCGCACCCCCAGAGCGATGACGCTGACTTTCCGGAAGTTTGGAAGCTCAGGCACAGCCGGGAGCATCACCCTTTCGAACAATAAAAACGTGCCTACCCTACTCGACACCTCGATATTCTCACAACCTCTGCGGCGCAAGCCGCTAGCCGTTGCGTTGCGCCGCTGGCAAGCGGTCGGTGACGGCCAGTGCGTTGTGGCCGCCGTGACCATTGGTGAAATTGAATGGGGCCTGCACTATGAAAACAATCCGTTGCGCTGGAAAAAATATGCGGCACTCTTGGAAAATCGACTCGAAGTTCTCCCGACCACACAAGTCGTTTGGTCCGTTTTCTCGAGAATGAAGGCCCGCCAGCGGCGCTTGGGCGAAACGATTAGCGACTTGGATCTTTTGATTGCGGCGACTGCGAAAGCCAATGGCGTAGTTGTGGCCACCCTAAATTCAAATGATTTTTCTCGGATCGAAGGCTTGGCTTGGGAAAACTGGGGGCGATGATTGCGTTCTATGTTGCCTTACCGCAGCCGCTTGGCCAAGCCTTGCCAGTATGGGATCGGCAATTCTTCTGGCCGAACCGTCGGACTGATGCCATTTGCAATGAGCTGGTCGAACCAGGCTGCGGCTGCTGCTTCGGGGTCGCGCTTGCAGAGCGCACCGAGTTGTTTACGGCGTTGGGTAAAAATGCGGCGAATGCAGTTGCGGGCGGCGGGGCTGAAGCGGATAGCATCGGGCTTGCGGTCGAGACGGAGCAGGACCGAGTCGACCTTGGGTGCGGGGTGAAAGCACTGGGCGGCCACTAGATGCCTGCTCTGGACTTCGAAGGCCGATTGCAAAAAGATAGAGATTGCACCGAAGGTTTTTCGCCCATGGGTAGCGGCGTAGCGATCAGCGGCTTCCTTTTGTAGCATGAGGACCATGCGTTCGGGGAGTTCACCGGCCAGGACGGCCTCCATCCACGGGGTAGAAACGGCGTAGGGGAGATTGGCGACGATTTTGAAGCCGCTGCTCGCACGTTCGCCGGGGAGCCCGGCGAGGGGGTGGTCGAGACAGTCGCCCTCAGTCAGCCAGAGACGTCTGCAAGCGGACACGCCACGTGAAGGCGTCTGATTAGGTGGCGTGTCCGCTTGCGGACGCCCAGGTTCGATTGAAGCCGGAGCGATTCGTCTATCAGATAGTTCAGGTAAAAACTGGCCCCGAAGGTGCTCGGCTAGCGCCGCATCCCTTTCGACGGCCCAGACCTCGGCACCGTTTGCCAGGATGGCCTGGGTTAGCGTACCCAGCCCAGGCCCGATCTCGACCACGGCACTGCCAGGGCCGATCTCTGCCTGCTCGATCGATTTACGGACGATATTGCCGTCGATCAGGAAATTTTGCCCAAGCTTCTTGTTAGGGAAGTGCTCTAGTTCTCGGAGCAGCTCTCGGGTGCTGGTGGGGCTTAGCGGCATTTTGAGAGGGATGAAGGCTGAAACCTGAGACCTGAAACAGAGCAGGCCCAGGGCTGAATTCGGGGGCAAGAGAGGTCGGTTATGCGTTGTGAAAGGCTTTCACCAGTGCCTCGGGGTTCTCGGCCCGCATGAGGGCTTCGCCCACGAGGATGGCGTCGGCCCCGCAGGCGCGTGCCCGCTCGGCATCCTCCGGATCGAATATTCCGCTTTCGCTAATCCGGACGACGCCATTCGGAATCTGAGGGATGAGTGATTCGGATACCGCCAGATCGGTCTGGAAGCGTT
>JAAAPI010000304.1 GCA_009908325.1 Verrucomicrobiota bacterium
CTGATCCAATCCAGCAACGACCCATGAAGGAAAATCGACGTTCACGCGCTTGGTTTCGGTATTCGTTCGACGGGCCTTGGACCAATCCACGTAGTCCGAAATATCGTCACCCGCATCGAACTTCTTATCCAGATCAAGAGCTTTCATAGTGTTCGATCTCCTGTTTGCGTGCTCGGCGGACCGAGATTATCCTTATCCTGTCGTTCCGCACCGTGTAGATACCTGACCAGTGGCGCGCGCCGATCTTACCGATCGCGATGAACCTCGGTTCGTCATCCGTTCGGGCCGGAGCCTCAAGCAGCCAAGGATCGTCCCACAACGCTTGGGCCTCATCGAAGTCGATGCCATGCTTCGTCCTGTTCGCCGCACTCTTGTCGGGGTCGTACTCAAACTTCATGATCTCATATGGTATAGGTTTTATATCTTTTCAACCCTGTTTGGCCTTGTTACTTGTGGTTGCAAAGAACTCAGAGAGACAGTGAATGCCCCTATCTCCCAACGAAATACGCACTCGCGCTGCCAAGTTTTCTCGAGACTGGGCAGGAGAAGGCTATGAGAAAGGGCAGACGCAACTGTTCTACCGTGACTTTTTCGAAGTGTTTGGCATCCCTGTGCGGAGGGTGGCGACCTTCGAGGAATCGGTCAAGCACGCTGACACAAGCAAGCGCGGGTTCATCGACTTGTTTTGGAAGGGCACCTTGCTGGTCGAGCAGAAAAGCAAGGGCCAAGACCTTATCAAGGCAAAAAGTCAGGCGTTGGACTACTTTCCCAGCCTGTCCGACAAGGAGCTTCCTCGCTACGTCCTGCTAAGCGATTTCCAAACTTTCGAACTCTTTGACCTTGAAGCCGAGGACGAGGCCGAGGCGGAGCTGAAGTTTCCCCTGGAGGATTTCGCGAAGCATGCTCACAAGTTCGGCTTTATCACCGGCCTTGAGAAAAAGACATTCAAGGACCAAGATCCGGTCAACATCGAGGCGGCCGAGCTGGTGGGGGCTTTGCATGATGCCCTGGAAGATTCCGGCTACACGGGCCATGACCTCGAACGTTTCCTCGTTCGAATCGTGTTCTGCCTTTTTGCAGACGACACCGGGATTTTCGAGCCGCGTGGCATTTTCGAGGATTTGGTCGAGCGTCGAACGAACGTCGATGGTTCGGACCTTGGCGGATGGATCGCCCAACTTTTTCAAACACTGGACACTCCGGAAGGAAATCTGCGGCCGAAGACGCTGGATGAGGATCTGGATGCTTTTCCGTATGTGAATGGCGCGCTTTTCAAAGAGAGCTTGCGCTTGCCGTCCTTCAACTCCGAGATGCGGGAGAAGCTGCTGGATGCCTGTCGCTTCGACTGGTCCGACATTTCGCCAGCGATCTTCGGCAGCATGTTCCAGTCCGTCATGAACAAGGGCGAGCGCCGCGAATTGGGTGCGCATTACACGAACGAAACCAACATCCTGAAGACGATCCAGCCGCTTTTCCTCGATGCCTTGTGGGAAGAGTTCAAGCGATTAAAGGTCCGAAAGAAGACCACGGCGCGGAAGAGAGACCTTGAGCGGTTTCGCGACCGCTTGGGCGAAATGACCTTTTTCGATCCGGCCTGCGGTTGCGGCAACTTCCTCATCATTGCTTACCGAGAGCTGCGGCTTCTGGAGATCGAGATCGTGCGCGAACTGATCGACTACGAACGCGACGCAATGGGTCAGTTCAGCGCGCCACTTGATGTGTCGAACCTGTCTCGCATCAACGTGGACCAGTTCTATGGCATAGAGATCGGAGAGTTCGCCGCCAGGATCGCGGAGACGGCGCTTTGGATGATGGATCACATAATGAACAACAGGCTTAGCTTGGAGTTTGGTCCATACTACTCGCGCATTCCGCTGAAAACTGCCCCACACATTGTCGTGGACAACGCGCTTGAAATCGACTGGGCGCAGGTGCTTCCGCCTGCCGAATGCTACTATCTCTTCGGTAACCCGCCATTCCGCGGGCATCAGTGGCGCACAGCGGAGCAGCAAGCTGACATGGCGCATGTCTGGGGTAAGAAGGGGCAAGTGAACCGGCTCGACTATGTGACGTGCTGGTTTCGGAAGGCTGCAGAGTATTCGGCTGCGAACGCCAAGATCGACATGGCGCTCGTGTCCACCAACTCGATCACCCAAGGCGAGCAATGCGGCATTCTCTGGCCTTGGATGTTCGCGCAGGGACTGAAGATTCACTTTGCTCACCGCACGTTCCAGTGGAACTCGGAAGCGCGTGGCACAGCCGCCGTGCATTGTGTCATCGTCGGCATGACGCGGGATGAGCCGCGCAAATGCACGATCTACGAATATGACCACGTGCGCGGTGATCCCCATGCCTCGCCCGTTTCACGCATCAACGGCTATCTGATCGAGGGACCACAATACGCCGTGCCCGCGCGCTCCCAGCCGCCGAAGGGGCGGCTCAAGATGCACAAAGGCAGCCAGCCGACCGATGGGGCGCGGAGGCGCAAGCCGGGCGGCGGCTACTATCCGCTTCTGAGCAATCTGATCCTCGACAAGGAGAACCGCAACGAATTGCTGGCCCGCGAACCGCACGCCGCGAAATGGCTTCGACCTTATGTTGGCGGAGACGAGCTGATCTCTGGCGATTGGCGCTGGTGCCTTTGGCTCAAGGATGCCAGCCCTACCGAAATCCGCAACTCGCCCGCGGTTCAGGAACGCTTGGACCGCGTGCGGGAAGGTCGCCTTGAAAGTCCGACGCCAAGCGTCAAGGCGTTTGCAAAATATCCAACACTGTTCACGCAGGATCGGCAGCCTGACGAAGCCTATCTGGGTGTGCCAGAGGTTTCATCGGAAACCCGCGAGTATATTCCGATGGCAGTCTTGCCGCCCGAAGTCATCGCCTCGAACAAGCTCCAGATCATTGTCGGTGCGCCACTTCTTTACTTCGGCATCCTGACCTCCGCGATGCACATGGGCTGGATGCGGACGGTAACCGGCAGGATGAAGAGCGACTATAGCTATGCGCCAGCAGTCTATAACTCGTTTCCTTGGCCGGATCTGACCGACGCCAAAGCCAAGAAGATCGAAGAGCTGGCACAAGCCGTTCTGGATGCACGCGCCAGCTTTCCCGATGACACGCTCGAAGTCCTTTACGACGCCGACAACATGCCGCCGCTGCTCCGAAAGGCCCATGAGAACTTGGACAAGGCCGTAGACCGGCTCTACCGCCGCTCCGGCTTCCGCTTCGAACGCGAGCGTGTCGAGCACCTGTTCGGGCTTTTCGAGAAAGCCGCTGCGCCTTTGGACAAGTCCAACAGCGCCAAGAGGGGCCGCCAAAAAAAGAGAGCAAGCGCATGAGCCATCGCAACAGTGAAGCCCAGTAATGAGCGACGAAGACAAAATCTTAGAAAAGATCGCCATCGCGGCCCAAACCTGCTTCCAGCATCATCCTGTTCTTGTGCTAGGCAGCGGCGCATCAATCGTTCATGGCCTCCGAGGCATGGGCGACTTGGCGCAATACCTAAGAGAAAATGTTGACGCTAATGATGGCGAAGAGGCCGACGCATGGTTGCTCATTAGAACTGCGCTCGCGAAGGGTGATGGGCTTGAAGAAGCTCTTCTCAAAACGGCTGCACCTTCCAGTCTCGTTTCCAAGATCGTCAGATTAACATGGCAGGCGATTGCGTCAGACGACCTCGCACTGATGGCACGGGCTAGCAACGGCGAAGAGCATTTTCATTTGTCCGAACTGCTTCGAGGGATGTTCCGAAGCAATCAAATGGTCGCGAACATTGTCACGCCGAATTACGATCGCGTTGCGGAATATGCTGCTGACCTGGCGGGTTGCTTTCATGCCACCGGCTTCGAACCTGGAATCATTCGACGCCGCGAGGGCGGTGATCGGATTTCAATCCACAAGGGATCGCATCCTGGACGTACCGTCCGAATTTGGAAAGTTCATGGCTCGCTTGACTGGTTTGCAGACGCACAAGGTCGTGTGGTATCATTGCCAATTCCCGAAATACTGCCAGATGCCCTCGATCCTCTCATCGTAACTCCTGGCGTCAGTAAATATGAACGAACACATGACGAACCATTTCGGTCTGCAATTCAAGGCGCAGACCACGCTCTGAGCCGTGCTGCATCCTTTCTATGTGTTGGGTACGGTTTTCGGGATCGGCATATCCAGCCAAAAATCGAAGAAATGTGCGGGCAACAGAGTGTCCCTGTCGTGGTTCTGGCACGAACCCTTACGGATGAAGCCAAGACATTTCTCTCAAGTAATGCAGGTAAAAACTATCTCGGACTTGAGATGGCAGGCGAAGGGACGCGCGTATTCTCGCCTGAGCATCCAGACGGCGTGACCATCGCCAAACCTGATCTATGGGAGTTCGGTAAATTCAATCAAATGGTTTTGTGAGGAATTGAATGTCGATTTTTGACTACGAAGACGGCGAGTCGCTGGGAAAGATCATCGCGGTTGATACGGCGGTTGTCGTCGTAAGAGTGGACGAACTCGAACGGCTTAAGCGCGTTCAGGTCAACAGGCTAGTTGCTTTACAAAGCAGTAAGGCCGGACAGCATCTGATAGGCGTCGTGTCAAGAATTACGCGAAAAGCACTCGATGTGGCGCCAGAAGAATCCGATACTGAGCCGGACGACATCGTTGATCTGCCCGAGAACAATTTGGTTCGCGTCTCCCTAATTGGAACACTCATCGATAAGCAAGGGCTACTGGAGGATATCTTCCGACGGACTCTAGAGACTGTACCGGAGATCGATGCAAATTGTTTCGCGCTGGAAGGTGAGCGGCTAACGAACTTCATGCAGGTGATCTCCAACGTGACTGGCGATGGGCCTCAGCTGGAACTTGGCCAGTATACACTCGACGAACACGCAACCGCATTTCTCAACGGAAACAGGTTGTTCCAGCGTCATGCAGTAGTAGTGGGTAGTACTGGTTCAGGAAAATCCTACACTACCGCCCGGATGCTCGACCAAGTTGCTGCCCTGGACCAAGCAAACGCCATTTTGTTCGATATTCATGGAGAATATAGCACGCTGGATGGCGCAGAGTTCCGGCATCTGCGCGTGGCGGGGCCCGGTGACTTGGATCAAGATCAAGGGCTCGATGAGGGTGTTCTCTACCTGCCCTATTGGCTTCTCGGTTACGAGGCGATGGTCTCGTTGTTTGTGGATCGGTCCGACCAGAACGCGCCCAATCAGGCAATGGTCATGGCAAATAGCATCACGGACGCCAAACGAAAGTATCTGGAAGACGGAAACCACGCCGAAGTCTTGGCCAACTTTACCGTCGATAGTCCAGTGCCGTTTCCGCTTCAATCCATACTCGACAAGCTTCGACATCTAGATACCGAACGGGTGCCGGGTGCGAAGGCGAACACCGACAAAGCAGGAGATTTCAACGGTAAGCTTAGCCGTCTCATTGCTCGGTTCGAAGCAAAACACTTGGATCGTCGGCTCGGCTTCCTCTTTCAGCCCCACACAGAATGTATGGATATGGAGTGGCTGCCGAAGTTGGCCCATATGTTGACGGCGAGTCGAGGGGATCAAAACGATAAAAAGGGCGGAATCAAGATAATCGATTTCTCTGAAGTTCCATCAGATATTCTGCCGCTGATGGTTAGTCTTATGGCAAGACTAGTCCTCAATATCACGCAGTGGTCAGCAGTCGAAAAACGGCATCCGATTGCGCTGTTCTGCGACGAAGCGCATCTTTACATTCCCGAAAGGTCGAGCGGTGATGGTGTCGATGACATTTCTGTCGGAATTTTCGAAAGGATCGCCAAAGAGGGGCGGAAATACGGTGTGGGGCTCGTCGTCATCAGTCAGCGCCCGTCTGAGGTCAATCGCACTGTTTTAAGCCAATGTAACAATGTCATAGCGATGCGGTTGACCAACGGAGATGATCAATCTGTGATCAGGAGGCTTCTTCCCGATAGTCTCGGTGG
>JAAAPI010000310.1 GCA_009908325.1 Verrucomicrobiota bacterium
GCAAGCTGGGCAGCATCCAAAACCGTGATGCCGTGCTGAACCCGGACGGCACGAGGGCCGAATGGCCCGCCGTGGATGTGGTTGTCGGCAACCCGCCGTTTCTGGGAGCAAGCAAGATACTCGGGGAGTTGGGTGAGGACTACACCACAGCACTACGGAATGCTTGGGGCGATGTTGTGCCAGGTTTTGCCGATTTGGTCTGCTATTGGTTCGCGCAGGCATGGAAGATGATGGAGACGGGCAAACTCACCCGTGCCGGGCTGGTTGCCACGAACTCAATCCGGGGAGGGGCGAACCGCAGTGTTTTGAAACCCATCGTTGAAAGTGGGCGCATATTTGAAGCATGGTCTGATGAACCTTGGACGGTCGATGGCGCGGCGGTGCGCGTCTCATTAATCTGCTTCGATACTTTGCGGGGTTCTGGCATTCTCAACGGCCAGATCGCTGACCGCATATTATCAGATTTGACTGCGAACTCGCTCGGGTTCGACCTTACCACCGCAAAGCGCCTATCGGCGAACCTAGACCTATGCTATCGGGGCGTCGAAACGGGTGGACCATTTGAGATTGATTTCAGTGTATTCTCGGAATTAGTGCAGCAGCCGATGAATCCCAACGGCTATAGAAACGAGCACATTATTCGACGCGTCCTCAACGGTAGCAACATCCTAAAGCGGTTGCCGGAGCGCTATGTCCTCGACTTCGGACACGGAATTTCGAAGCAAGAGGCGGCACTGTTTGAAAAGCCGTTTCATTACTTGCGAGACGCATACCGCTCTTACGGCGCAAAATCGACGAGAAAGTTAAAAGTTCGAGAGGAATGGTGGCTGCATCGGCGTTCGGGCGCTGGATTGCGAGAAGCTCAAGCGCGGTTGTCGCGGATTATTGTCACACCAAGGGTTGGTAAGTTCCGCATATATGTCTGGCTGGAAACCTCGGCGCTTCCGGATAGTGCCACTTTTGCAATCGCCCGCGACGACGACACCACCTTCGGCATCCTGCACTCGCGCTTTCATGAAATCTGGGCGCTGCGCATGGGGACATTTCTCGGGGTCGGCAACGATCCCCGCTACACCCCCTCGACCACCTTCGAGACCTTCCCCTTTCCCAAGGGCCTGACCCCGAACATCCCCGCCGCCGATTACGCCGATGATCCGCGCGCGCAAAAGATCGCCGTAGCCGCCGCCCGCCTGAACGAGCTGCGCGAGAACTGGCTCAACCCCGCCGATCTGGTCAAGCGCGTCCCCGAGGTCGTGCCCGGCTATCCCGACCGCATCCTGCCCAAGGACGAGGCCGCCGAGAAAGAACTGAAAAAGCGCACCCTGACCAACCTCTACAACGTCCGCCCCGCATGGCTCGACCACGCGCACCGCGCCCTCGATGAGACCGTCGCCGAAGCCTATGGCTGGGGCGACGACTGGCGCGCAGGCAGCCTGACCGACGACGAAATCCTCGCGCGCCTGTTCCGGCTCAATCAGGAACGCGCGGGGATAGGCAACTGACGCAAAATCCTGAAACTGAAAAGGGAGCCATGATTGCCGACGAAGAAAGCACCACTATTGCAGATGCTCGACAAAACGCTCTTCTCGGAAATCGAGAAGGCTGCGAATGAGCATTGCTTTTCAGAAGATGAGGTAGCGGCACTCATTGATCGATGCCTTTCTTTGGGCCACGAGGAACTGCTCGCCGATTTCAAAGCACGCGCGCCGGATCACCTTGCAGCAACGCGTGCCGACGATCAGGGCTTTCGAGCACGCTGTTATGATCGGTGGCGCGAACCGATGGATTTACTCCGGATTCTCTGGATTACGGCGCAGGAAATCGGCGAAGCACATGCACACGAGGGGCCGAACGGTTCCGATCCCTTGGTGTTTGACACCTTGGCGCATCTGCACCCGAGGGCGCTGTTGATCACAAGCGAGATAATGTGCCTTCTGGAAGGCGGCTTTGCCGACGGTGCTTTAGCGCGTTGGCGATCTCTTCACGAGACGGTCGTTACCGCGATGTTCATTGCGAAACATGGCCACGAGGTGGCACGAGATTATCGCGCCTCGATCTGGTTCGAGAATCACAAGGCCGCAAGGATACTGAACGAAGTCGGTGACCGTGCAAACATCCAACCATTCTCCGCCGATGAGTTCGCGGAGATAGAGGCAATGCGAGATCGGGCAGAAGCCCATATTGGCCGCCGCCTTAACGGTGATTGGGACTGGGCGTCAATCGCCTTCAGTCGAAATCGGACCAATTTTGTTGATCTCGAGCGTGACGTTCAGATGGACCATTGGAGGCCCCGCTATAAGTGGGCGTCACAGCGAGTGCATTCGGCTTTCCGTCGTCCAGAAGAACTTCTCGGAATGGTCGAAGCGGAAAGATTGATGTTTCAGATTGGCCCCAGCAACTCTGGGCTTATCGATCCGCTGCACATGACAGCTATCTCCCTGTCCCAGATGACTGTCACGTTTCTTCTGTATGGCGAGCCAAATCTCGACCGTGCGGTTTACGCCAAGATTATTCAGACGCTCGCGTCTGATATTGGCGACACCGCCGTTCGTTCTGAGAAAAATAGCCTTGAAGCTTACCGGGCGCAGAACGCCTCCGAAATCGGTATTCCAGAGAAGGGAGGATCAGACCAATGAGCCGAGATACAGTTGTTTGGGGGGTTCACATGGGCGGACATGTATCTGATCGCCCGGTTGAAAGTGGCTATGTCGCTATTGGCTGGCAGGAACTCGGCGACCTGCGATCAATCCCTGCCGACCGCGAAGCCTTCAAGGTGGCACTGCGCAAATCCGTGCGCGATGTGAAGGATGGTGCAGTTCCGGTGCATGCTGGGCTTCTGTTTCGGTTCGTTCACGAGATTCAGTCCGGGGATATCGTGGTCTATCCGTCGAAGCACAACCGCATGGTGAATATTGGGCGTTTCACCGCGGAAACGTCCTATGCACCCGATAATCCCGATGAATACCCGAACCGCCGCACGGTTGAATGGCTGGGCCATTTCCCTCGAACCGAGTTCAGCCAAAGCGCCCTGAACGAAATCGGATCGTTTATCACGCTGTTCAGGGTGAGGGTTCATGCCGCCGAATTTCTGGCTAAGGTAAATCTTGGACCCGCCCCGAACCAGATCGAGGCCAGACCCGAGACACAGGAAGACGCAGCCGACGACGACACGGCAACCGAGGCGGTGGCCAGACAGGCTGAGGGGACCACGAGCGATTTCGTGATCCGCAGAATCATGACCGGGATGAGCGGGCACGAGTTCGAGCATTTCGTGGCGCATATCCTTGAATGTATGGGCTACACGACTCGGGTTACGACGAAATCGGGTGACGGTGGCGTTGACGTGATCGCGCATATGGATGCGCTGGGGTTTCAGCCGCCTATCGTGAAGGTGCAATGCAAGCGTAGGACCGAACAAACGCCGCGGCCTGAGGTGGACCAGCTACTCGGGACGCTAGGCGAGGGAGAGTATGGCCTATACGTCAACCTCGGCTCGTACGCGCGCGGCGCTATCGAGTTGGAACGGAACCGGGCGAAACTACGCCTGATCGACGGGGAACAGTTCGTCGAGATGCTGCTCGAGAATTATGACAAGCTGTCCCCGCGCTATCGTTCGCTGATCCCATTGAAGCAGATTTATGTTCCCGACTTGTCGAATTCCTGATGGGTTATTTTGACCAACCGATCCAGAGCCGCCACGCGCTCCGGCAGCCTAGTCGTTTTCTCGCGAATTCATCTTTGACGCCGCTTCCTCGACGATCTGCAATCGGGACTCAATTGCGCTGAGCCTGAGCGTCAACGCGCCGAGCTGTGTTTTACTCATCGGCCTAGGGCAAGGTTGTGCTGACATGTCATGACCTTCTTGATCGGCGAAGCTGAGTTCAAGTCGTGCGACAATCTCTGCGTTCATCGTGCGCTTACTGGACTTGGCTGCCGCGCTGATCATTTCGCGCATGCCCTCTGGCAAGCGCACCATGAAGCGATCCTGTGTGTCGCTCGGGAACCTTTTGCTCATTTTGAAACCTCCATTTTGATGCCAAGCTATGCCGACTTGACACTAGCTACAAGTAGATGCTAATATATGTCGAGTTGGCATATATGGAGAGAATTCACATGACCTGCCCTCGGCTGAACCTTCGCTTGGAAAGCGACACCAAAGCCTATCTCGTGACCCGCGCTACAAGCCGTGACCGGTCTATGAACAGCGAAGTGAACGCTATTCTGCGCGCCACGATGCAAGCTGAACCAATTGAGCTGCACCTGACGCATCGCCAGGGGCTGTATCTGGTTGGCGACGGTGCCAACCACGCCCGTTTCGGTGCTTTCAATTCCCGCGATCGAGCCTTGGCAGAGGCTAACCGGCTGATTGCCTCAATGCCGCCCGGTTCGGCGCAACTGATCGAATGCAATAGTGATCAATGAAATTGGTTCTGCGATGACTGACAAATTCGATGCACTGGGTTTGTTGCCCAAACCGCAGGTATCTCATGGCCGCAGCTTGAGCTTTCTAAAGTCTTCCAAGGCGAAAGCACTCAAACCAGCGAAAAAACTGCGTGTGGTCGAGGCAAAAAAAATTCTGAAATTAGCGAAAGGCAGCGGTAAATCTGTCGCAAGTATCGAAACCATGCCGGACGGCTGCTTGCGGGTAAACTTTCGGGGCAGTGCGGCAAACTTGCATGAAGAGAACCCCTTCGATGAGGTGCTAAAATGAAGCGCCCGAAGTATGTGCGCTGCTACACAGATCACCAAGGCAAGGAACGGATTTACTATCGGAAGTCTGGTCAGCCTCAAGTTGCCCTTCGAGGGCCGGTTTTCTCCGAAGTATTCTGGATAGATTATCGGGCGGCCCACGGTGGCCACAAGCCGAAGGCAAAAACTGCCGCAACCTCAACCGCCAAGGGTACGTTCGACGAACTGATTGCTTGCTATTATAAATCAAGCGCCTTCACGACCCTAGCGCAAAGCACCCGAGCCACGTACCGTGGGCAGATAGAAAGGTTTCGCGAAGCGCACGGGAATAAGCCCGTGGCAGCCCTACAAGCAAAGCATATTGATGCTATTTTGGGCGCGTTGGCCGAAACTTCTACCGCACAAGCCCACAAGCTGCGAAAGCGGCTCTCGACACTCATGAGGCTCGCCGTGAAGTGGGAATATGTATCGGCGAACCCCATGCTTAATGCCGAAAGAGTTAAGCACAAGACGAGGGGTTATGAAACGTGGCAGGAACAGGACATCGCCGCGTTCAGAGAACATTGGGCCGAAGGGACTGCGCAACGTCTGGCCTTTGAGCTTTTACTCTACACAGGACTGCGGCGTAGTGACGTAGTGCGGCTTTGCCGGACACATATTCAAGGTGATTTTATCGTAATCACCACGAAAAAGAGTCGGGAAGTTGTTGAACTGAATATTCCGATACACCCGGAATTTCGCACGCTTCTGGGGTCAATCCGGCACGATCATGACCACCTGATCATTACAGAGTACGGGGAGCCCCGTTCGGCCAAGGGCTTCACTGGGTGGATCAGCGAAGCTGCGAAGACAGCAGGGCTTCCTCCGCACCGATCTCCCCACGGCCTACGCAAAGCTGCTTGCCGCCGCCTCGCAGAAGCAGGTTGTTCGGCACTCGAAATCATGTCGATAACTGGACACAACAACATCAAAGAAATCGAGACCTATTGCGCTGAGGTAAACAAAAAGAGACTCGCGCAGGCAGCGTTTACAAGGCTCGCAAGCGCAAGGGTACAACGCCCAGACGACGCAAATTGGCTAACGAAGCAAGGGCTTAGCCAAAATGTCTAATAACCTACTGAAAAAAAACGTTTCATGCAGGGGCGTGGTAGGCCCGGAGGGACTCGAACCCCCAACCAAAGCGTTATGAGCGCTCTGCTCTAACCAATTGAGCTACAGGCCCGCCGCCTCGTCTGCTACGCAG
>JAAAPI010000191.1 GCA_009908325.1 Verrucomicrobiota bacterium
GGGCAGAGCTGGGCGTGAGCAACCGTCTTCGTTCTTCCACCTTTGCTAAAGCTACGGCGGACGGGTCGGGCTATGCCGGGCGCGAGCAAGCTCGCACGCCACCTGGATTCCGTGGCGTGTCCGCTCAGAGTGCACACCCTTGAGCCGTTTCGCAGTTGGGGCGGGCGACGAGGCCCTTTATGGGTTCTTCGGGGAAGGGCTCTGTGGAGCGGCCGTTTGCAATGAGATGGCGGTCGCAGATGGTGTCGAGCTGGTCCCTGGTGCGGGCGCGGCGCATTTCGTGGAGAAATTGTCCGTCGGCGTCGATGCTGAGACCCACGAAGTTGAGGAACTTCTTCATGTGGTTGATATGATGGGTGCCCTCCAAACCGGGTCGACTGGTGGCGGCGATCAAATCCTCAATATAGTCGCGCACATCGCCAAGGGTGGGCTGGAAGACGGGCTGCCCGGCGAAGTGCTCGCGGATCTGACGGAAAATCCAGGGGTTGCGGATGCAGGAGCGGCCGACCATGAGCCCGTCGGCCCGGGTGTGCTCCAGGACCCACTGCCCCTTGGCCACGGAGGTCACGTTGCCATTGGCCAGGACGGGGCAGGGCAGGCGCTCGGCGGCGCGGCGAATGTAATCGTAGTGGACCTCGCTGCGGTAGGCCTCCTTGACGGTGCGGGCGTGCAGGCTGAGGAGGTCCACCCTGTGCTTGACGAGCAGGTCGAGCAGCGTCTCGAAGTGCTCGTCTCCATCGAAGCCGATGCGCATTTTCACGGTGAACCGGCCCGGCACCGCAGCGCGGAGACAGCCGAGGATGGCATCGACCCGGCCCGGATCGCGGAGGAGGCCGCCGCCGACATTTTTCTTATACACCTTCGGGGCGGGGCAGCCCATGTTGAGATCGATGCCCGCGACGGGCAACTCGGCTTGCTCGATGGCTCGGACGGTGCGCTCCAGGTCCGGCAGGCTCTCACCAATGAGTTGAGCGAATACGGGCCGACCGGTGCCGTGGTGGCAGATTGAGTCGACGATGTGTGGCTCCAGGGTGGAGTGGCCGTGAACGCGAAAATACTCGGTGAAGAAGAGGTCGGGCGGTCCGTATTTTCCGAGAAGCCGCATGAAGGGCAGCGTCGTGACGTCCTGCATGGGGGCAAGCGCGGTCCAGGGCTGGCCGGAAATGACTGGCTCGGGCAGGGGCGTCATGGAAGCGTTTTCGTCTGCGTTTCCCCGGCTAGGAGTCCTGGTCCAGGATTTTGGCGAGGATTTGCGTCATATCGTCGACGGCGTCGAGCACCTGCCGGGTGACGTAGAGCGGCTTGCCCGAGGCGAGCGCAAGGACGATTGAATCGCTCGGACGGGCGTCGAGCTCGATGATTTTTTGCCCGAGCTCGTTCTCCATGGAGACAATGAGCCGGGCGTGGAACGTGCCATTGTCGACCTCATTGATAACGACGCGCTCGACCTCGGCCTCCAGGCCGTCGAGGAGCGTGAGCATGAGATCGTGCGTCATGGGCCGGGGCGACGCTTCGCCGTCGACAGCGCGCTGGATCGCTTCCCCGATCGAGGGATCCATGTAGATGACAAAGGTCTTTTCATCGTTGCCGAGGAAGACCGCGCAGCCACCGGAGGTCGGCATGACCCCCTTGACCAGAACTGGCACTACTTGGTTATCCATACGAAAGAATCGGTTTAGAGGCCGGGGAGATTTTTGGGCAGGCCGCTCGGGTCGTCGCCCATCTGCGACTTCATGGCCTTCATCATTTTCCGGCCTTTGCCCCCGCGCATCATTTTCATCATTTTTTGCATCTGGTTGAATTGCTTGAGCAAGGCGTTGACATCGCGCACCTGCACGCCGGAACCATTGGCGATACGCTTGAGGCGGCTGCCGCGGAGCAGGCGGGGGGCGCGGCGCTCCTGAATCGTCATGGAACGGATGATGGCCTCGGTGCGGGCCATTTTCTTTTCTTCCTCGTCGCCTACTTCGACCCCACTCATGCCGGGCATCATGCCGACGAGTGAGCCCAGCGAGCCCATTTTTTTGACCTGTTGCATCTGTGAGAGAAAGTCCTCCAGATTAAAATCGGCCTTGCGCATCTTCTCCGCCATGCGCTCGGCCTCGTCTTCGTCGATAGTCTCCTGGGCCTTTTCGACCAACGAGACGACGTCGCCCATCCCGAGGATCCGCGAGGCCATGCGGTCGGGGTGGAAGACGTCAAACTCGTCCGGCTTCTCGCCGGTGCCCATAAACTTGATGGGCACATCGGAGATGGTCTTCATTGAGAGCGCCGCGCCGCCGCGGGCATCGCCGTCGAGCTTGGTGAGAATGATGCCCGTGCAATGCACCGCTTCGTGGAAGTGCTTGGCTACATTGACCGCTTCCTGACCGAGCGCGGCATCGGCCACGAGCAGGATCTCGTCCGGTTGGACGGCCTTTTTCAGGCGTTTGATCTCCTCGATGAGGTCCTCGTCGATCTGGAGGCGACCCGCGGTATCAAAAATAATCAGGTTGGCCTCGGCCTGTTTGGCGGCATCGAGGCCTCGCTTGCCGATTTTGACCACGTCTTTTTCCTCGCGGTCACCGTAAAACGTGCAGCCCTCGTTGCGGGCCAGCAGCTCCAACTGGTCGATCGCGGCGGGGCGGTAGACATCGCAGGCCACGAGGGCAGGGCGGTAGTCGCGCTTTTTGGCAAGGTAGCGGGCGAGTTTGCCGCTGCTCGTCGTCTTGCCCGAGCCGTGCAGCCCCACCATCATCACACGCAGCGGTTTTTTGTCCTCCAGCTCCGTGGCACCTTCGCCGAGGAGCTTGGCCAGCTCGTCATGGATGATTTTGATGACCTGTTGGCCGGGCGTGACGGACTTGAGCACCTCCTGGCCGACACACTGCGCTTTGACCTCGGCCACGAACTCGCGGGCCACCTTGAAATGCACATCGGCAGAGAGCAAGGCCTGGCGCACCTCCTTGAGGGCGTCGGCCATGTTGTCTTCGCTCAGTTTGCCGACACCGCGCAAGTTGCGCAGCGCTGAACCCAGCTTATCGGTTAAATTGTCGAGCATAGTGTCAGGACTTCTCGTCCTCGTCGTCTTCTTCGTCCTCGTCGATGTCTTCGTCGTCAGGCGGAGCGGTGGTCTCTTCGAAATCGTCTTCGTCTTCCTCCTCTTCCTCGTCCCACTTCATGGTATCGTCTTCTTCGATTTTTTCATCCACTTCGGTATCGGCGTCCACGGCAGCGAGGTCCTTCTCCAATTTATCGTCTTCGGATTTTGGCTTGGCGTCATCGTCGTCCTCGTCGAGTTCAAATCCCTCGGGCACATACTCCAGGATAGCGGTCAGCTCAGTAAAGAAGTGGGACGCGCGCCCTTCCATGAAATCGGCGTTCTGGGCTTCCCGAATTTCTTCTTCCAGCTCCTCGACGGTCAGATTTTGCGCAAAATCGATCAAATCGTTGAGTAACTTGACGCGCAACTTGGTGATATGGTCGACAAAGTCGGCGTAGGGGCCTTTTTCCTCGTCGAGAACATCGGGCAGGGCGAAGAGGGGGTCCTCACTCTCCAATACGCTGTCTTGCACACGTTTGAGCAGGACGGTTTTGTCTTTTTCGATATTGTCGATCCCGAAAGAGTAAAAGGCATCGTCGACCAGATCGTTTTGCAGGCCGTAGTCGCTGAGGGGTTCCAGAAGATCGATGATATGCTGGAACTGACGGGGGTCGATGATACCCAGGCCGTCGATATCCCAATGGATGGGGTCACTGATCTCCTGGACCCACCAGTTCATATCTTCGCCCAGCCGGGCCTTGCACCAAGTCAGTCTTGTTGTGGGTTTTGCCATATAATAAGAGTCGCTTTGCAGTCTTCGAGTCAAACACCCGGGAGTGAGTGTTTCAACACCGTTCTCTACGGGTTAAAGACCCGTTTTCTGCTTTGTAAAGTGATTACTCAGAAATTTTTCCGGTCGGGAGGGGGGATATTTCTTTAGCGGGGTGAGGTTTTGTTTCTGCCACCCTTCGTGCCCCCCAAATGCAGAGCACCATCCGGGGGAGTTTCTTTTTCATTGTTCTGCGATGGGTGGTTGCTAGGTTCCTGGATTTACGCTGAATAAAACACTATGGGAGTCATTTACGAAAAAATAATGCGTCCGGCCTTCTTCAGGATGGATCCGGAGCAGGCGCATGACCGGGGCCGCTCCGCTCTCATGGCGATGGGTGCTGTGCCAATGTTGTGTCGATTGGTGCGCCGCTACAATCTGGTAAAGGAGGACAAGCCGGTCAAACTTTTCGGCCTGGAGTTTCCTAATCGGGTCGGTCTGGCGGCGGGGATGGACAAGGACGGCGAATTCCCCAAGGCGATCGAAGCGCTCGGGTTTGGCCACGCCGAAGTCGGGACGGTCACACCGGAAGCACAACCGGGCAATCCGCGTCCGCGTCTTTTTCGCTACCCGGAGCACGGGGCGCTGATTAATCGGATGGGTTTTAACAACAAAGGTGCCAAAAGCATGCTTCATGCCCTAAGCAAAAACTATCCAAAAGGAAAGCGCGGTATGCCGGTCGGGGTCAACATCGGCAAAGCCAAGACGACGTCTCTGGAGAATGCGGTGGACGATTATCTGGCGTGTTTTCGGAAGCTGGCCGATCAGGCAGATTTCTTCACGATCAACATCAGCAGCCCCAACACGCAGGGGCTGCGCGACCTTCAGACGGAGGCCTATTTGCGCGACCTGCTGCGCACGCTCCGGGATGAAAATCTGGCCTATGCAAGGAAACTGGGCCATAGCCCGCACCCGCTGCTTCTGAAGATTGCTCCGGATCTGAGTTTTCAAGAGATCGACCGAATCATTACGGTGCTACTGGATTTGGAATACGATGGTATCATCGCGACGAATACAACGATTGCGCGGCCGGCAGGCTTCCCCGGTAAAGAGACCGGCGGCTTGAGCGGCGGCGCCTTTATCCGGAGGCGCTCGACCGATGTGATCAACTACATCTACAAGGCGACGGAGGGCAAGCTGCCCATTGTCGGTGTGGGCGGGATTGACTCGGCAGAATCGGCCGGTGAGAAGATCGATGCTGGCGCCTCGCTTGTGCAGATTTACACTGGCTGGGTCTATCGCGGTCCGTTTTTCGCCCGGGAGCTGGCCAAAGCTCTGAAGTCCAAGGGTGAGGATTGGATTTAGCTAAGTGCTGTGAATTGCGTTACCGCCGACGGCGAGGCCGGCTTCTTTGAGCGACTCGCTGAGGGTGGGGTGGGCATGAATGGTGCGGCCGAGGTCCTCGGCGCTGCCGCCGTATTCCATGTGGGTGACTGCTGAGGCAATCAGCTCGGAGCCGCTTTTGGCAATGACTTGCACGCCGAGGATCTTGTCGGTCTTGGCACAGGCGATCACTTTGACGAAGCCCTCGGTGGCGTCGGTCGCGATGGCCCGGCCGTTGCCCGCCAGGTTGAACTTGCCCGATTTGAATTCGATGCCGGCCTCTTTAGCGGCGGCCTCTGTCAGGCCTACGCTGGCGATTTCCGGTTCGGTGTAGATCACGTTGGGGATCACATCGTAGTTAACATGCCCCGCTTGCCCGGCGATCCGTTCGGCGCAGGCGACGCCTTCCTCTTCAGCCTTGTGTGCCAGCATGGGGCCGGGCGTGACGTCTCCGATGGCGTAGATGCCGTGCGCCGTGGTTTTGAAATGCTCGTCGACGGGGATGCGGCCTTTTTCGTCGGTCTCGATGCCGACGGCTTCCAGTCCAAGTCGATCCGTGTAGGGCTTGCGGCCGACGGCAACGAGCACCTTGTCGGCCTCGAATTCGATTGTCTTGCCGTCCTTTTCGGCGGTCAGGGTGGCTTTGCCTTTAACGATTTCTGCGCCGGTGACCTTGGTCTTGAGGTGGAAGTTCAGACCCTGTTTCTTAAAGAGGCGTTCGGCCATTTTGGAAACATCCTTGTCAAAGCCAGCCGC
>JAAAPI010000207.1 GCA_009908325.1 Verrucomicrobiota bacterium
AACATGGGCGCACCGCAACTGGTCGGCGTTTACGTTAATCGGCTGCATCGCGAACTCGCGCAGCATCCGAACCCAGATTATGATGCATTTATATCGAGGTATACGGAATGACCCCTGCTCGAATGCTTGATGCATTTATATCGAGGTATACGGAATGACCCCTGCTCGAATGCTCGGAATGACCCCTGCTCGAATGCTGCTCGAATGACCCCCTTTTTGCTCACGGAATGACCTCTTTTTTGCTCAGAATGACGCCTTTTTTGCTCAAGTTAAAAGAAGGCAAAGGATGGGATTGCAAAAACTCAAAACAGGAGCCATGATTCTAACCATGAACTTTACAGTAACTTTAGACCGCGATGAAGACGGCGCATGGGTGTCCGAGTGTCCCTCGATACCCGGCTGCGTCAGCCAGGGTGAAACCCGCGAAGAAGCTTTGGCCAATGTTCGCGAAGCAATCACGCTTTGCCTTGAGGTCCGTTCCGAGCGGGGAATGCCGTTGACGGTCGAGACCAGGCAAGTGGAAGTCGCCGTTTAAGATGCCCACGCTACCGAATCTAAGCGGCAAGGACGTTGTGAAAGCGTTCGAACGTGACGGCTGGACGAAAGCCCGTCAGCGCGGCAGTCATGTTATCCTGGTCAAAGACGGCAGCATGTCCACGCTGTCGGTTCCCAATCACAAGGAAGTCGCCAAGGGCACCTTGCGCAGCCTGATCCGTGCATCCGGCCTGAGTGCCGACGAGTTTATCAAACTGGCCAAATAGGCAGTTTTTCCTTCCTTATATGAGCCGCCTTCCGTCGCTAGCTTTGGCGATCTTCAATCATGGTCGCCTTGAACGAAAACTTTGCCCCGGAAAAACCCGCCCTCGGTCCACAAAACCGCGTCGGGAATTTTTTTGGCGGGGTGGGTTGATCGCGCCGGGAAAAACCGGCTCTCGACCCGCAAAGGCATCGGGGAAAACGGGCTTACGCTTACGATAATCGCGTTGGGTCGCCCTTATTGGACGGTTGGCGATCCGATCAACAATTTGACTCGCCAAGGGAACACTCCTTATTGGTCAACAGTCAGCCAGAGATACTGGAAAAATGAGGCATATATTCGAGGGCGTGTAAAAAAGGAAGGAGCCAGACCACGGCTATTTCTCGGATGCGTTTCCGTAACCGGAAGCCTGCTGGCCTTGACCTTGATCGCCTGGTTCACCGATTCCGATCCCGAAGCTCCCCGTTCGGGCTAGGCGAAGCGCTTTTCTTATTGATCTCATGGATAGCGTCCACATGTATCCTGTTCTTCGGAGCCATCATCACGAAATCCGCGATTAAAAAATGAAGTTCGGCCCCCTCAAGACCGGTAATAGCCGGTCCTCCGACTTGTCCCGCCTAGCTTGTAAGAAGGGTGCGGACGCCTTTGACGGAAGATCGAATTGGTGCGGTCGGCCGATCTCCTACACTTCGACGGCGGGCTTAACTGGTATGCGTATGCGAATAACAGCCCGCTGCTCTATGTCGATCCGGACGGGGAGGTGCCGATTCTGGCGGCGGTCTTGGTGGGTATGCTCGTAGGTGGAGCAATTTCAGCCCTCAGCCCTCGATTATCTCGATTACCTCGGTTCCCAAGGGCTAAGGACTTCGTCGGCTATTTTTTTTGCGAGGTCCCGGGTTATGCGGGGCATGGCTTGGTATTCGGCTTGCAGGAAGCCTTGGCTTTGCGTGGTGCCTGCCGACGCAAAGGGATTGTCGACGAAGGCGTTGGAACGCTCGCTGAGAAGGCGTTCCTTGAAAAAGTATTGTCCGTTGACTTGGTCGAAGAGGGCGACTTCGGCTGCCAGATTCAGATCGAAGTCCACGCCGACCGTGGTGTCCTGGCGGTCGCGGGTGGCCGTCTCTCGCGAATACCGCGTCAGTTTGACGAGGAGGACGGCGTCGGCGGCTTCCTCGCTGGTCACGAGTCGAAGGCGGCCATCGCGGATGAGGGCCTCGCGGATTTGCGAGGTCAGCAGGGCTTGTGCCTGGGGTGCGAAGCTGTCGTTTTGAACGGGTTTTACGTAGATGTTCTGGAAAGTGAGCTCTGCCGGGCTACCCAACTGGTAGGATTTGCAACCGCTGAGCGCAGCGGTAAGGACCGCGCAAAACAGCAAGAAGGCGGCGAAGCGTACGGGGGGCAAAGGCATCTTCATGGTAAGATTTGCGCCGGATTAGTCGGCGAGGAGTAGCTTGCGCAGAAGCTTGGCTCCGGTGGTTGGGCGCACGCCTGCTTCAATATCGGCGATGCGGCGGCGGGCTGCCTCGGCGGACTCGGATTGGGGTGCGATGGTAATCGTCTCGTTGTAGAAAATGAGGGCGGCCGTATTGTTCGCGCGGTAGAGGTAGTAGAAGTCTCCGAGATTCAGGCGGCTTTGGGCGAGGAGGTTTTCCATGGATCCGAGATTGGCTTCCACTTCCCCGAGGTAGTTGCTTTCCGGAAAGAGAATGAGGAAGTCCTCGTAGTAGCTGATGGCCTGGCGGGTTGAGCCTTGGTCGTATTCAGCGCCTTTTACCAGGTCGGCATAGGTCTTGGCCATGTTATAGTAAGCATCCGGGGCCAACATACTCTGCGGGTAGAAATTGATCAGGCGGTCCAGTGCGTCGATGGCTTCTTCGGACTGGCCCTCCTGCTCGGCGATGAGGGCAATGTTCATGAGTGCCAGGGGGGCGTAGTCGCTGTAGGGTGCGTTGCCGACGATTTGCTCAAACTGTGTGATGGCCTTGCTGTATTGCCGAAAACCGGGGATTATCCAGAAGATCCGGCCGCGGGCACCTTCCATCAGCGCAGTTGCGCACTCGAACTGTGCGCCGACGACGCGATCAAAGTTTTCGTAGTCCGGATGCGTGGCGATCAGTTCCTGGTAGACATCGAAGGCCTTGGTCCAGCGGCCCCTGGTCATGAGGATTTGTCCGCGCAGAAAGCGGGCCTCGGCGGTGGCCGTGGCGTTTGGGTAGCGTTTGATGATTTTCTTGAAAATACGGTTGGCGGAACCGGTTTTTCCAGCTTCCAGTCGGGTTTTTCCCTCTTCCAGCCGCGAGGCGGCTTCTGCCTGTTCGGCCGGGCTGGCCACGTTCATGGCGACAATGTCTTCCTCGCTGCCCCCGAACCAGTTGAGCGGGTTAAAGCTCAGCTGGGCCTGCAGGGAAGTGGTTACAAAAAGGGTGAGTGCGAAAAGCGTCTGTAGCGTCCGTTGCATATTATTGATTTGCTAGTGCCATTTGATCAGGGTCGACCCCCAGGTCAAGCCTGCCCCGAAGGCGACGAGGAGAATAAGGTCCCCGGACCGGATGCGGTCGCTGCGATGTGCCTCGTGCAGAGCGATTCCGATCGAGGCCGCTGAAGTGTTGCCGTAATATTCGAGGTTGTTGTGAAATCGCTCCATGGGTAAGCGCATACGCTTGGCCAGGCTGTCAATAATGCGCATGTTCGCCTGGTGCGGGATGAGCAGGTCGACCTGGTCGGTCGAATAGCCATGGCGTTCGAGGATGTCGACACTGACTTGCCCCATCACGCGGACGGCCTGTTTGAAGATCTCCCTGCCGTTCATCTTGATGAAATGCTGGCGGGCGAGGACGGATTCCGTGGTGGCGGGGCAGGCCGATCCACCGGCGGGCTGGTAGAGAAGTTGCGGGTTCGATCCATCGGAGCCGGTAATACTGCTGAGGATACCCAGCCCCATGGCCTCGGAGCATTCGAGCACGGCAGCGCTGGCACCATCACCAAAAAGCACGCAAGTTGTGCGGTCCTCAAAGTCGAGAATCGAGCTCATTTTCTCAGCCCCGATAATCAGCGCTTTATTGTAGGCGCCGGAGCGGAGGAGATTCGCTGCAGTGTTGAGCGCGTAAATGTAGCCGGAGCAAGCAGCCTGGATGTCAAACGCCGTGATGTGGTCGAGCCCAAGTTGGCTCTGCACGAGGCAGGCGGTCGAGGGAAAGGGCATATCGGGCGTCATCGTGGCGACGATGAGGAGGTCAATCTCGTCGGTCCGGGTGCCGGCCGCCTTCATTGCCTGTTTGGCCGCGTGGGTCGCCATGTAGCTTGTCGATTCCTTTTCGCTGGCGTAACGGCGCTCGGCAATCCCGGTGCGGGAGCGAATCCACTCATCCGAGGTTTCGACGATTTGGGCCATGTCGTCATTGCTGACGACGCGGTGGGGTAGATACGTGCCCGTGCCGCTGATGATGACTGATGGTAAAGACTGGGACATTGCGTAAAGCGTATTTTTCTGAGCCGGGCCAAAAATTGCAATCGAGGGAAAGTTCGGCCAACTAGATCAGATCATTAGCTTGATTGATGTCCGTGCAGATAGAGTCAATCATATCATGCTTCACGACCTCGGCGGCGATGCGCAAAGCATTGGCGATCGCGATATAGTTCGAAGAGCCATGCGATTTCAAAATGTTACCCTTGAGCCCCAGCAGGGGGGCTCCGGCATGCTGATTTGGACTAAGGCGCGTCTTCATATCGCGAAAAGCGGATTTGGCCAGCGCGGCTCCAAGCTTGCGTTTGGGGTTTCGGACCAGCTCCTCTTTCATGGTGCCTCCGATAAATTCGAAAATCGCCTCGCTCGATTTTAAGACGATGTTGCCGACGAAGCCGTCGCAAACGACGACATCGACATCGCCGTCAAAAAGTTGAAAGCCTTCGATTGGTCCGATGTAGTCGACGACCTTGCCTTTGATCGCTTGCAGGTAGCCGTGCGAGGCGTTGACCAGACTGTTTCCCTTGCCTTCCTCGGTGCCAATGGTCAGCAAGCCAACACGGGGATTTTCGCAGCCGAGTGCCGCCTTGGCGTAGTTGGCCCCCATGACGGCGTTGTGCATGAGGTTTAACGCGGTCGATTCCGGGTTGGCACCCACATCAATGAGAACAAAGGGCTTGCCTTTACTGGGCACAATGATGCCGAGCGCCGGTCGGTCGACTCCATCCAGCGGGCGCATGCGAAGGATACCGCCAGCCATGAGTGCACCCGTATTTCCACAGCTGACAACCGCATCGGCTTTTCCATCGCGGAGCAGTTCGATCGCCCGCGCCATGGAAGAATCTTTTTTCTTTCGCAGCGCCTGGCTCGGTTTGTCCTGCATGCTGACCACTTCGCTGGCGTGGTGGACCTGGATGCGGGCGGGGTCCACCGCCGGTCTTCGGACCTCCAGTAGGCGCTCAAGGAGCCGCCCTTTACCGACCAGGGTGAAATTGCAGTCGAGCTCGAGGTCCTCGATCGCATAGATAAGCCCGCGTACGAACTCCGTGGGGCCCAGATCGCTCCCCATTGCATCGACCGCGATGGTGCATTTACCGTCGGGTGCGCCCATAGAGGAACTAAACGTGTTTAAGGTGCCGGGATGGCAGTCGGTGGCAAGGGTAGCCGGAGGCCACGCAGTAGCCTAGACTTCCACGTCGAGGACTTGGCGGCCGCGATACATACCATTGGCGGGGTTGACGCGATGCGGACGGTGCAATGTGCCGTCCTGCGCGTCTTTAGCCAGTTGCGGAAGAGAAAATTGTACGGCACCGCGCCGCTTACGGCTGCGTTGCTTCGATTGTTTGCGTTTTGGCTGTGCCATGAAAAATAGGTGTTGAGTGGAAAGAAGCGAGCGTAGCTCGTTGCGAAACGAGTGAGGTAAAGGGGCTGGCAGCGACTCGTCAAGCACACAGTGCGATGAATTTTGCGTTGGGGCGACTGGGTGCGAAAAGGGGTTTGGAGTGTTGCTAACGTTAGGATCCAGCAGCTCGTCATCGTAATTATGCTCGTAATCGTAATCTTTTCGGGATCAATCGATTACGTGGCGTCGTGATAGTCATGCGCGAGCATGGCGTCCAGAGTTCTGGAATACAAAATGAAAGGAATGAATGAAGAGACCATAAAATGTTGAAAAGAA
>JAAAPI010000318.1 GCA_009908325.1 Verrucomicrobiota bacterium
ATACCCACAGGCCCTGCAACAAACTGTTTAATAAAAGAAAGAAGAGGTGCGTAACGAGAATTCGGTGCCAATAGTTGACAGGTCAAAACATATCAGCCCCCTGGCTGGTTGAAATGGCCAAATCAGCAAGAACAAAGGGTCCGCGTGTTCAACGGGGATCTGCAGTTGCTTACTAGGTCTGTTGCCTGTGCTTTTTAACTCGCTCGAATACGCGGTTTTCCTCCTCTTCGTGGTCGGGGTTTATTTTGCGCTGCCGTTTCGACTCAGGGTTTGGTTTCTCCTCGCGGCAAGCTATTACTTCTACATGCGGTGGCGGTGGGAGTTCATTTTCCTGATCGTTGCCCAGACATTTGTCACCTTTGAAGCCGCAAGACGGATTGCACACGCAAAAAGCGAAATCGTACGGAGGTTTTGGCTATCGACGTCGATCGTCTTCTGCCTTGGTCTTCTCGGCTATTTTAAGTACCTTAACTTCTTTCAAGATGCCTTACGGCCAATGTTTGAAGTGGCTGGGCTTAGCTATTTGGCGCCGCACCTCGATATCATTTTGCCGGTTGGCATTTCTTTCTATACCTTTCAGGCTTTGAGTTACACGATCGATGTTTACCGGGGCGCGCATGTCGCAGAACCTTATCTCGCCCGCTATGCTTTATATGTTGCCTTTTTTCCACAACTGGTGGCGGGGCCAATAGAAAGGGCCACCCACCTGCTTGACCAGTTCAGTCGAAGAAACCGCTTCGATATCGAGCGCTTTATAGATGGGGGGAAGTTGATAGTTTGGGGTTTATTTAAGAAGGTCGTAATCGCTGATCGATTAGCGATTTATGTTGACCGAGTATATGAGTCACCCGAGCTTTATTCGGGGCCCACCCTTCTGATGGCAACATATTTTTTCGCCTTCCAAATCTATTGTGACTTTAGTGGTTATTCGGATATCGCTATCGGCAGCGCACGCATCCTCGGCTATGACCTGATGCAAAACTTTCGTGTGCCGTACATGGCCCGTTCGATATCGGACTTCTGGCGACGGTGGCACATTTCCTTGACCTCGTGGTTCCGTACGTATTTGTACTTGCCTTTAGGGGGGAGTCGGGTGGGGTACCTGAAGTGGGCCAGGAATATTCTCGCTGTTTTTTTGATCAGCGGTCTATGGCATGGCGCGAATTGGACCTTTATCGTCTGGGGCGGCTTGCATGCAACCTATTACTTCGCCGAATCAGGCACGAGAAGAATCGCAGTTCGCAGCGGCGTACGCACTGTGCTACCCGGATACCTTATTGACGCGTTGAGAATCCTATTGACGTTCCATCTCGTCCTGCTGAGTTGGGTGTTCTTCCGTGCCTCGTCTGTTGCTGATGCAGGCCTAATATTGACGAAGATCTTCACCGACTTTGGGGGGGCAATCTATATGGGGGCCTCGCAGCTGACGACGTTACTCTCGATCGCCCTGATTGGGGTGTTGGTGGCTGTCCAGGTAATGCAGGAAAAGGGCTTCGTCTCCCTGTACTTCTCCAAATCTAGGATCCCCGCTGCATTCCGCTGGCCTCTCTACGCAGGGATGATCCTATGCATTTCAACGCTCGGCGTTAGTAGCAATGCCTTCATCTACTTCCAGTTTTGATGGCGAAGTGTCTGGTATCGGAGGAGCGAGCTCCGCCGAGAGCGATGTCCCCCGAGAGACCGAGGTGCGTGTGCACCGTTCGTTTGGCAAGATTCTGCTGTTTGTTGTATTTTTTTTGGCACTGGACCTGGTCAGTTTTGGTGTTCTCCTTGGAGGGCTCGAGCGTTATTACGGGCTAGAGAGTAGTGCTGACGTATTGGTCGTCGGCCATTCGCATACAGTGCTGGCGGT
The DNA here is from genome assembly GCA_009908325.1 of Verrucomicrobiota bacterium. Classification (GTDB taxonomy): domain Bacteria; phylum Verrucomicrobiota; class Verrucomicrobiia; order Opitutales; family Coraliomargaritaceae; genus Thalassobacterium. Next base: position 1,853 of record JAAAPI010000318.1, read on the forward strand.
CGACAAACTTGCGCTTCAAGAAGCGACAGGGTTTGGCATTGCGAAGTACGCTCGGCAAGGCGCGACGGTTCAGGATCGGGCGGTAATGGTTCGGCACTACCTTAGCCGCCACCCGGGGACTGTCAAGGCGGTGGTATTTGGTGTTGACGCTCACATGTTCTCGTCCGATGGGCTTAGTAGGAATTCCTATCAGCTTTTCCTCCCGTTCATGAACGACGCTGTCATATCTGAGTACCTTAAAGAGTTTCCTATCAGCCGTTTAGACCTTTTCGTGAGGCAGATTGTGCGAACAGCACGGTTCAGCGAGCCGACAGCTGGCCTTGCGTTGAGGGGGATTCTCGGAGACTGGTCTAGTTACAAAAGTGGCGTTGTGGACCTGGAACGGCTGCGAAAGCAGCTGGAATTGGGAAAATACCGTGGGGTAGAATTTAATGAAGCGGCTATAGATTCTTTCGAGACGATGGTCAAGGAGGTTGTTAGTGAAGGGATTTTCTTGGTTCTCACCTACTTTCCTACCATTGATTTATTGAACGAAATCAATGCAACGGGCGTTTCTGAGGCAACTGGGAGATTGCAGATGTACGCAACAGGGAGTGACAGGGTAGTGTTTTTGGACTACAACACACCCTACCAGTCGCGACATGACTTTTTCTTCGATCCGATTCATTTGAATACAGATGGTCAGCGGTTAATTACCGCTAAACTCGGTGGGGATTTGAACAGACTGCTTCAAGGCGGCAGACCTTAGGGCGGCGCGACAATGCGGCGACGTAAGTTGTTCAGTAACTTCTCGGCGGTTCTTTTGGTTCTCAGCGGCTCACGGCTCTACTTATGCGGATAGTTTACGTTGCGCGATCGTTCCTCGATTATCGCATACCGGTTCTCGAGAGTTTGGACACTCTGTCCGGGGGCGGACTGTCGGTGGTTTACTCTGCAGACGTTGTGCCAGAGCGGGTTGATAGAAAGATCCAGGGTATTCTGGGCGCTCGTGCTGTTGGTCTGCGCGGCGAAAGGCGGATAGGGCCGAAGATTGTCTCGGGACTTGCTAACAAGTCAGTTCGATTTGTATATCAGCCGGGTGTGTTCGCGGAGATTTTGCGCTCAGAGCCTGAAGTGTTGGTTGGGGACGGGTTTTTCCAGTGGACGAGTTTCGCGCTCGCGCATCGGCTCAGGCATGGCACACCGTTGGTCGTCTGCTACGAACGGACCTTCCACACGGAGCGTCACGCTCAGCGGCTGCGTACTTGGTATCGGCGTCAGGCACTGCGTTTCGTTGACGCGATGTCTGTGAATGGGAGTCTCTCGCGGGAATACAGCCAGTGGCTCGGGATGTCTCCAGAGCGGATTACGACGGGGCAGATGGTAGCGGACACGGAGAACCTTTCGCGGCTAGTCTCCCGAGTAAACAGAGCGGAATGCGCTGCGTTGCGGGGAAAATGGGGCGACCCGGATTGGGTATTCGTCGCGGTTGGCAGACTGGTACCGTGCAAAGGTTTGAGCGAGCTGTTCCGCGGATGGAAACGTTTGGAGGAGGCAGGCGTCGACGATTGTCGGTTGGTTCTGATCGGTGGCGGTCCGTTGGACAAAGACCTACGCTACGAGGCGCAATCTTTGGGCCTGAGGCGCGTCTTTTTTGAAGGCCATGTCGACTACGACGCCATCGCCCAGTACTACGCTTCTGCCGATGTCTTCGTCATGCCGACGCTAGAAGACAACTGGAGCCTGGTTGTGCCCGAAGCCATGGCCTGTGGTCTGCCGGTGCTTTGCTCCCGCTACAACGGGTGCTTTCCCGAGTTGATCGAGCCAGGCGGTAACGGTTGGGTCTTCGACCCGCTAGACGAGACTGACACCTTCGAGGCGTTGACTCGATGTGTCGAGTATCGGGACAAGCTCGCCTCGATGGGCGCTCGATCGCGGGAAATTGTGTCAGAGCACACGCCACAGCACGCAGCGGATGCAATTTTCCGCGCCTGCGAGCTTGCCATCGCACACCGGCGGAAGTAATCGAATGCGCGTCCTGTTGGCTCACAACGACTACGGGCAGTTCAGCGGCGAGGAGGCGGCCGTGGAGAATATCGCCGCCATTCTGGAGGCGAAAGGGCATGAGGTTCAATGGATGCGCCGCTCGTCGGCGGAGATCGGTGGATCGGTACGCAAAAAGGTAGGCTCCTTCTTTTCGGGGATCTATAGTCCCGGCTCCCGGCAAGTCATGGCTCGGTTGTTGGACCGCGGCGGGTTCGATCTCGTACAAGTACAGAACCTGTACCCCTTTCTGTCAGCCTCTATCCTAGCCGTGTGCCGCGAACGCAGCCTGCCCGTCGTCATGCGCTGTCCGAACTATCGTCTCTTCTGTCCCAGCGGCCTGCACCTGAGGGACGGGGGCGTCTGCGAGGACTGCCTGCTCGGGTCCCGCGAATGGCATTGCCTCAGGCACAACTGCGAAGGCGATATTTTCAAGAGCCTAGGGTATGCGGCGCGCAACGCCTTCGCCCGCGTGACCGGTATGATCCGGGACAATGTGACGGTGTTCGTGGTCCTTTCCGAGTTTCAGAAACAGCGTTTCGTGGAGGCGGGTATCCCCCCGAATCAAATCGAGATCCTTGCCAATACGGCGCAGATGCCGGCCGATTGCGGTGATTCGAGCGAAGGGGCCTATGTCGCCTTCGTGGGCCGGGTGAGCGAGGAGAAGGGGATTCGGGAGATTCTGGAGGCAGCGAAGCGCCTCCCCGACGTGCCCTTTCGAGTGGCCGGGAGTACCAACGCGTTGCCCGGCATCGAGCGCCAGGCACCAGACAATGTGGAATTCCTGGGCTTTCTGTCCGGCGCGACCCTCGATGATTTCTACAAGGGTGCGCGGATCCTGGTGTCGCCGAGCAAGTGGTTCGAGGGGTTTCCCAACACGATCGCCCAGGCGATGGCCTACGCGAAGCCGGTGGTTGCGACGCGGATCGGCGCAGCCCCCGAGATCGTCGAGGACGGGGTCACGGGCTTACTCGCTGAGCCTGGCGATGCGGTGGATTTGGCGGAGAAGATTCACTTTCTCTGGGAGCGCCCCGAGGCGTGCGCGGCCATGGGGGCCAGCGGGCGGCGCAAGGCGCAATGCGAGTACTCGGAAGAGCGGTTCTATCAGAAACTCATGGCAATCTACGCGAAGGCTCAAGCCATTGCCCCGACGCTGCCGTGAGCGTGGGACAAGGGATGGGCGTTAGGAGCTGAGACGGCAGTACCGTGGGCCATTCGAGTACGGCGGCTCCCTGCCTAACGTAATCAATGGACATTCGCCACACACCTCTGACCATCATCTGGGGGACTGATCTCGACGCTTCGCGTTGTGACTTGCGGACAGCCTCTCGATAGCGATGTCCTTAAGATAGATGGGCGTGGAGCGCAGATTCCTCCTCCATAGTCTCCGCGGCTCCCGTAGCAGACGGGGTAGCCACTCTAGCCCGAGGTTGCGTGCCCACTCCGGCGCTCGTTTCTTGGCGCCGCTGTAAAAGTCGAAGACTGCACCGACCGCGCAGACAACGGGAACCTCAAGCGCAGCACGGTTTGCTTCAATCCACTTTTCTTGTTTCGGTGCGGTCATGCCGACCCAGAGGACATGGGGCTTGGCCTCGTTCACTGCCTTGACCATCGCCTGGTTCTCCTGCGTTGAGAAAGCCTCCTTGAAGGGCGGCGATTGGGTTCCGCACACCCGGATACTCGGAAAGTCTTGAGCCAGTCTCTTCTGGATGGTATCCAGGACCGTTGGGGTTGATCCGAGAAAGAAGTAGCGGAGCCCGCCAGCCTCCTGCGCGTGCTGGGATAGGCCAAGGAAGAACTCCGTACCCGCGACCCGCTCGCGGATTGGCAGCCCGAGGAGCTTGGCGCCCAGTACGATACCGGCTCCGTCCGGTAACAGAATGCTCGCGTGGGAGAGTGCCTGGCGGAACTTCTGGTCCTCCTTCGCGACCACAATCGAGTGGGGATTGATGCAGTCGACGACGTGGGTTGACGTGGTGGAACCGGCCATTTCTAGCGCCAGCGAGATATCTC
>JAAAPI010000353.1 GCA_009908325.1 Verrucomicrobiota bacterium
CTCGATGCCTGACCCGGAATTATGGGCAGGGCTAAGTATCGATTTGTATCTCAAAGGTGCCTGCCATATCGATCTCAAGTCGCAAGGGTATCTGACCGGGTATAGATACGTCTTGGTCGGAGAACGCGATGTACTCACCAGATATGAAGCCTTCGCTGTAGTGCATGGCTACCTTGATAAACATGCTGCCGAGGATATCCCCCTCCGTTTCCACGGTTCCACCAAACAGTTGTGGCAAGGATGTTCCCCGAGAAACCGTAAAGTCAGTCAATGACTCGAAGATAGTGGGACTTTCGGGGTCTAAGGACAAGAACTCGTCAGCAGTGGCGAACGTTGCCTTGTCTATACCCATGATTTCCATAGCCGCTTGATTGTGGACAGTAGCCCCTGAGAACTCGACGTGGGCATAGATTTTCCCGTCATCTCCGCGTTCTACAACTCCATCAGAGACCCGCATGTCAAATGAGGATTTCAACAGCTCTAGTTGCGTTTCGGCTTCTGCAAATTGGGGGACAGATTGACGTACCAATGGAGTGCAGTCTTGACCATTGACCATGATCCTCAAATAATGTTCGGAAAGCAAATAGCGCCCAGAGCGCACCCGAGCTGAGGAACCAAGACCATCTGCTAACCTGAGCTTCTTATCATACGCAACGCGGCAATTACGCGCGAGATTTGCGGGAGCGAGAACATTCTCCAACTCGAAGAAACGGGCGTTCAACGATACCAACGGGAGCTTAACAATGGGCGTAGCATCTGGACCTGATAGAGTTTCATAGACTACTAGCTCGATGCCGTTTGCCAGCACGAAATAGTTGGCCCCAACTTGAGCATGGGCTGCGTATGAATGTGCCTGTTCTACCTCTCTTGCGGTGATTGGCACGTTGCCCGCTTTGGCTTCGACTGCGAAGCTACCGCGCGCACCCTTAACTCCCGCTCGGTAGTCGGGATACCCTAAAGGCACATCCTTCTTTGATCGCCTGCCAATGTGGAGATAAGGATATTCGAGCTTTTCTTCTAAGTTCAGATACGTGTTTTCTGCGTCTGGGTAGCCGAGCATTCGGATAACTGGATCGATCACATGGAACCGGATTTCAGTTTCGTTGTAGTGAGGTGCAGACGCGACGGCGGTATCTGAAATTACTGGCATGAGATATTACTAACACGCCGCCATCTTGTATCCAAGTGAAATAAAGCTACGAAGTGTAGTGTAAAACACGGAAACAAGACCTTGTATGTGATTTGGTCGCGGGCGTTCGAAAGCGGACATCCAAGCATTGCACAGAATCCGCGACTCTAGGCTCTTACCGGGCCTTCGCGGCGGCAAGCATCAAGGTCCGGTTTGGGCCGGTCACGTCTTGAACCCAGACGGTCACCTCCAACTTTGCAAAGCTCGCTTTCTGCGCATCGCTGCCGCTCGTCCACAGCGCAGCATAATGCACTTTGGGCCCTCAGCCCGAATTCGCCGCGCGGTGAACGAACGGTGGCTTCAGATTTCGGCATCTGCGAGGGCGCGGTAGACGGTCATTCTTGAAACGCCAAGATCACGGGCGATCTGGGCTTTGGGAGTGCCCACGCGCGCCAATCGTCGGATTTCCTCATCATCCACGGATTTTGGCCGTCCTTTATAAACGCCTTTATCTTTGGCCGCCTCAATACCGGCACGCTGCCGGTCACGGATGAACTTGAGTTCCATGTCTGCCACCATCCCAAGAACCGTGATGACCATGCGGCCCATGTCTCCGGCGGTGGTGACTTCCGGTTCGAGCACACGAAGTGATGCGCCTTTGGCATCCAGCTCGTGGACCAGATTCAGTACATCTCGGGTGGAGCGTCCAAGCCGGTCCAGACGATGCACAACCAGTTCGTCTCCTTCGCGCAGAAACTCCATCACAGTCGCCAGCTCAGAACGATCATCGCGAGATGCACCAGAAACCGTTTCCGAGCGGATGACTTCACAGCCCGCCGCCTTCAACTTGGCTTTCTGGATATCGAGGTCCTGGCTTGAGGAGCTGACGCGGGCATATCCAATCTTGGGCATGGCGATTTGTCACATTAGGGTGGTTTGCGTCTTGATACTGTAACAATGGATGGCTGGCCACTCATTTGTGACGTTTCAAGCTGTCACATCGACATGTCTCCTATGAGTGTACCCTTTTGCGGCACATGGATCAGGCAGCCACTGCTCCGAAGTCGATCCGATTGTCCAGGTCAACATCGAACCGGCCATAGGGATTGAGGGTATCCGTAATTCATAACGCCCAAATACGGGGTAATTCCGGTTCCGGCTAGTTAGCCCTCCTCTGGAGCGCGATTGCGCAGCCAAAGGTATAATATTCCGAGCGGAGCAATGCCGATACCAAAGAACCATAGCAAGACATTGACCATGACCTTTCCTACAAATCTCATCAACGAGATCATCAAGCCTACTTCATTGAGTGGCGTGATTGTTACGGTTGAACCATTGCTCATGAGGCCCTTTAACTCATCCCAAACCAACTTTGAGAACGGAAAGAGAATGGCCGATATGATCGCATATCCATAGATGATTGCTTTTTGGTAACCTAATAGTCCTTCTTGGCTTGCAAAAAACCAAACCATATAGGCCAGCAATGCCACGCTTATCGCATATGCTCGGATGAGATAACGTGTGTGAACCGTCCCAAAGATGCGCTTAACAAAATTCATCTGTACTTCCTCATAATAGTTGCTTCCAACACTTGCTACTGGGCCGAATATGCTTGCTCAGTTCGAAAAAAGCTCCGTCATCTGGCGAAAGACACGTTCTCGAATGCTGGCAACTTCATAGAGAACATCGTGGCGCGCGTTCGGAATCAACTCGAATTTCCCGCGTGGCCATCGCGCCATACGATCCTCCACTGCCGGGACTGCAACAATGCTATCCTCGGCGCCGCAAAATGTGATGCAGGGAACGTCTGGTGACGAGATCTTTGACAACGCCCGCGTTTCCTTAAGGGTCTGATGCAGCCAGCCCATGCTTGGCCCGCCGACTTGCTGATCCTTCAAATTCTCCGAAACACTCTGGTAATACCGATAGCTGCTTTCGTCATGCGTCAGCCGGTTTTCCTCGAAGGGCGTCGTAAGAACATAACTTTCGCCGCGCGTCCCCGGCGCATAGGCGTGGCCCTTTCCCATGAGCTGGGCCGTCCAGGTCAGCGGCCATGCCGCAAATCGCTGAAACGCTGACAGGTTAATGTCCCAGAGGGGCGCAGAGAACGCACATGCCGCCATGGGTAGACCTTCGGACAGGGCACGCAGGCCCACGCAGGCCCCGAGCGAGTGCCCGAACAGATTCCAGGGCTTCGGCAGGTCCAGTGTTTCAGCGGCTGCGAGCATGGCCGCTACGTCTTTTTGGTAGTCGGAGTAACAATTGACGTGGCCCAACATGCGATCGTCATCAAACCGGTCTGAAAGCCCCTGCCCGCGCCAGTCTATCGCGAAAGCTGAGTATCCGGCAGATTGCAGAGCTTCCACCGCCCGACCGTACTTTTCGATGTTTTCAGTACGGCCCGGAAACACGAACACCGTGCCTTTTATGGCACCTTCATATGGCCAATGGGCAACCCGCAGTCGCACCTTGTCGTCGGTGTGAACCCAATACGCCGTCACATTGCTCGGCCCTTCGGCCACAGCCGTGAAGAACGGCGCTTCTTCCATCATACTAGTACGATTCATGTTGGCCCTCGTATCGGGAATACTGACCCCGTGGGGAGGCCGGTTTGGCAAGCATGTATCCAGCCACGACCAGTGCAAAAAACAGGACCAGTGAGAAACCGGGTATGGTGCCAATAAGGAAATAACTGATCACCAGCAATGCCATGCTCCCATCCATCATCGCCCAGGATGGACGAACCCGACTATCAGGCTGTGTCACGCCAATACGCGCCATCATCCAGCGCATCTTAATCGAAGCGGTTGCGTAGGTGCCAACCACCGCCAGCAGGCAGAAAAAGCTGAAATAAACCCCTGGAGCGATCCCAGCCGTTAGTTTTCTGGAGACAGCGAAGCTTTGGCGTCCGAACACTGACTGAACATCGGTCATGAGCCAGCTGATAATGTTGCTGGAATCAGATTGCAGAAAGCTTGCCTGAAGTTTCATCATGATGACAATTACAGCCCCCAATGCAGTGCATCGGTAGATTCCGTTCATCAGCGAGACGGTGATGCTCTGAACCTCTCGGACCGTCTTGTCGTCCCCCCGGTTTTCCAGTCGCTTTGCGAGATCGAGATAGTCGTGCTTCATCAGGTGCAGAAGGATGTGGCCTGTGAAGAAGAAGTAGGCAGCAAAGCCGTTGTACAGAAAAACCAACCCCGAAAAGCCTATCGCACTCGGCACGGAAATCAGCTCAGGCTGCACGATAGCTATTCGCCCCCAGTCAACAGGCCATGATCCGGTGTCTCCGTTCAGCAAAGGGATAAGGTGTGTCGCTGTCCAGTTGTAGCCCGATCCCACGACCACCGTGATGAACAACGTTGCCCAGAACGTGTATGACGCCGCCTGAAGCCTATGTTCCCAGCTTGCGCTCGACGAGGCGGGATCTCCGAGCCTTACAAGCGCAGGTCGCCATTCCTCTTTCCAGCAGCGTAACAGCTCGATCAAAAGCGCCAAGAACAGCGGCAAGAGGGCTATGAACACGATTGTCCAATTCGGTGCCCACAAAAATCCGACCTGTTTCGTGGGACCGCCTTCCAGTGTGAATAGAACGCTGTGGACGTTCAAGGTAAATGCGATCAGAGCAAGGGCACAGGCTCCCGTGAAGACGACCAGCGGCAATGCCATCGAGCTTTGACTGCCAAAGATGGTTTCCGTCTTTTCAGCCAGGGATGTCTGTAAGACAGACACCCTGCCGTGGTGATCAAAAGCGGTCTGAAGCGACGATTTTGCTCTGGTTTCTGGGTTCCCATCCAAAGGCGCTTTTATGTCTGAGCCTTTGCTCTGTGCTTTCCTTTTGGCCGCCAAACGTCGATTTGCCGCACTCAGCGCGACGCGCCACTCTGTCGTCGCCTCCGGATCACCACACCCAAAGACCCGAGCCAGCCAATAGATGTTCTCAGCGTTGATCCCTTTGTTGTTATCTTGGAACCAATGCTGGACGCTCCTGATATCGGCCCCGCGTCCTTGGGGGTCAGCCTCTGAAATCGCCAGTGCAAGTGACTTTGGTGTCCATGTGCCGATGGGATTGCCGGCCTTATCTACGGGTAATCCCGTACCTGCCGATATCGCGAACCGAAAGAGCTCCTTGAAATCCCACTCGTCTGCAGGCGGACGTAGAAGATATTTATTGTTTTTCAGCAATTGCTTACGGGCCTGGTTTTCGCTTTGTGTCGCTTCTTGTCATTCTGTTTCGTGCGATAGTCAACGCCTTGTGCAACGCCACCCAAAGTTGTTTCGCCTCCGGAACTCTGCTCGGACCGGAGACAGCAAAAGAGGACAAAAACATGAGCAAGAACACCCAAAAGTCTGCCGGTCAGTCAGCGGTTTCAAAGTCCGGCACCAAAGCAAAGAGGTTCGCCTTTCCAGTGGCGGAAATCATCTCACTTCGGAATGTTGGTGAACCAGAAACAATCGGCATGAAGCTACGCTGGAATACTGGTCAGATCGAAGAAGTGTTGTTCGATAGTGCTGAGTTGAATGGACCAGAGATCCGTTCCGCGTAATTTATTCCGGGCAACTCCCGCCGCCCTTGGCGGCGGGACCGCGCTCTACTCGGGCGCCGGCAGGCCGGCCCCCTCACCGAACCCCCCTGCCCCTTTCTCCCTGTAGCCCCAGGGCGGTGTCGGCCGTCTCGTCCCGAGCCAGCCAACGCCGCGGCTACATGGTCGCCAT
>JAAAPI010000372.1 GCA_009908325.1 Verrucomicrobiota bacterium
CGTCACCCAGGACACGGGCCAGGTCGAAAAGGCCTATGGGCCGAACGATGCCCGCTCGATCTTTGGCTCTTGCATCACCAAGCGCGTTTTCAACCTAAACGACATTGAAACTGCCGAATGGGCAGCGCGTCACCTTGGGGAAAGCACTGTCTATTCTCAGCAAATCCGAGAGGGCAAAGCTTCGAACAAGGGTCGGGATTTTTCTTACTCGGAGCAACGTCAGAAGCTCATGACAGGTGATCAGATCATGAGCATGCAATCGGATGACATGCTGCTGTTAGTGGGCAATCGTAACCCGCTCAAGGCGAAGCAGAATGTGTATTTCAAGAGTAAGACCTACCGTGGAAGGTTCGATTAGAACCCTTTGCATGAACACTTGGATCAAAGTTATCCACAGGCTTAGGTGTTATATATGTGTTAAATTCTGTGTTAAGCACTTTCGAAACCTGTATAGGCACTTGGAAAGTAATGATTTTTCTTGAATTCTGGTAACTGATAACACGAATTTTGGTAACTGAAATCCTGCTTTCGGTAACTGATAACACGAATCTTGACTGTGGTAACTAAAACCACGAATGTCGGGTCATGGTAACTGATAACACGAACACTCTCGCCCCTCTCCTGCCGGATCGTCATCCGCAGCATGATCTGTTTTTCTGTGATGTCGCCGACGCTGTTCTGAAAGACGTGATGCAACATATGGAGCATCCGTTCTATTCACTTTCCAAGAAGCCGGAAACAACGGTCAAGCGCTATGAGAATGGGGACAAGTGGCTGCAGATTACGCCAAGCGTGAAGGGTCTGGCGACGATCTATGACAAGGACATTCTGATCTACTGTATCAGTCAGATTATGGCAAAGCTGAAGGAAGGCGAAGCCGTTTCGCCCCGTGTCCGCATCAACTCACGAGAGCTGCTTGTCTTCACCAACCGCGGCACAAGTGGCCGGGAGTATCAGTCCCTGCTCGATGCCCTTGATCGGCTCGAAGGGACGCGGATAAGGACGAACATTGTCACTGGCGATGAAGAGCAAGTTGATGGCTTTGGCCTGATCGACGCTTCCTCGATCCGCCGGAAACATGGCCTCGATGGCCGTCTTCTCTGGTGCGAAGTGAAGCTGTCAGACTGGGTTTTCAACGCAATCCGTAACGAAGAGGTACTGACGCTACATCGGGACTACTTCCGCCTGCGCAAGCCCATTGAAAGACGGGTGTACGAGATCGCCCGAAAGCATTGTGGGCAGCAGAAAACATGGCGCATCACGCTGGCTAAGCTTCTGCTCAAGACAGGCTCTCAAAGCCCTCAGAAGCGCTTTCGGCAGATGATCAGGCAGCTCGCAGAACATGATCACTTGCCGGACTACCACGTCACCTTTGAGGACGACGCCGACATGGTAGTTTTTACCAACCGTGGTACGATGTCTCCTGCCTCGAATACTGCAGGCAGCATTCCTCGTTTGCAGTCTGAGACCTACGAAGAAGCACGTCTCGTGGCTCCTGGATGGGATGTACGTTTTCTTGAACAGGAGTGGCGCAGTTGGTGCGTGGAACCTCCTCGCAATGCCGACCGGGCTTTCATTGGGTTCTGTCGAAAGTGGTTCGAGAAGCGAGGCAGGCCATAAGATAAAAAACCGGTTATAAAAATAAAACCGGTAACATTTTTGATTCCGGTGTTGGATTTATTTCCGGTACAAGGTATAAATCCGGTAACAACAAACTGGCAGGATCGAGCAATGCCCGTCATCGTCATGGCAAGCCCCAAAGGCGGGGTCGGAAAATCGACATGCGCCGTTCTTCTGGCGTCTGAGTTCGCCCGCATGGGCGCGGATGTCACGGTGCTTGACTGTGACCCGAACAAGTCTCTTACCCGATGGGCGTCGCATGGCGCATCTTCTGGCGTGACCCTGAAGGGCGACGTTGGTCGTTCAGAGATCGTTCCGACCATCCGGAGCGCGGATGGTGACGGCAAGATCGTCATTGTGGACCTAGAAGGCGTTGCGTCCCAGCTCGTCAGCCGCGCGATTTCTCAGGCGGACCTAGTGATTGTCCCGATGCAGCCGACAGCTCTCGACGCAGAGATCGGCTCCGAAGCACTGGCGTTGGTTCGCGAAGAGGAGGAAGCGCTTGGACGGTCAATCCGGCATGCTGTGGCGCTGACCAAGACCAGCGCAGCCGTCAAAAGCCGTGTCCAGAAGGAGCTAGAAGAACAGCTCAGTGGGGCAGGGATCGACGTGATCGAGCCGTCCCTGGTCGCGCGTGCAGCGTTCTCGGAGCTGTTCGCCTATGGGGGCGATCTGACAGCGATGCTGAATGATCCAGAGATGGTTACGGGTGGCAAGGTAGATAAGGCGTTGGCAAACGCTCAGGCATTCGCGGAGGCTGTATATGAGCGGCTCAAATAGGCTTGTTGGCCTCAAGGCGCGTCCGAAAGATACTACCATTGAAGAAGTCCGTCGTGTCGATGAAGTTGGAGAAGCGCGGGGGTTTCTCGATAGGACTCCTAGAAAAAAGCCCGGTCGCAAGCCGAGCCCGAGGACTTACCAGTTGCACCCAAAGGTTTTTCCAAAGGTCGGCGAAGCCATAGCAGCAGAAGCCGAAAGGCTCGGTGTCACACAGGGTCAGCTGATCGAGATGTTGTGGGAAAAATATGAAGGATCGCATTAACCAAAGGGTGTGATGCTAGGCCGATGTTAAGAAAGAAGAGCGCAATGCGACCAATCGGTATTGATCTTTTTGCAGGGGCAGGGGGGCTAAGTCTTGGCTTCGAGCAGGCAGGTTTCGATGTAAAAGCTGCGATCGAGATTGACCCCGTACATTGCGCCGTTCACGAGTTCAATTTCCCTGAAACAACTGTGATTCCGGCCTCGGTTGCTGAGCTTACCGGCGATGAAATCAGGCACCGTGCAGGCCTTGAGGGGAAGAAGATCGACTGCGTGTTCGGCGGTGCGCCATGCCAGGGCTTTTCTCTGATCGGTCACAGGGCGCTCGATGATCCCCGCAACAAACTTGTTCTCGATTTCGTGCGCCTCGTGCATGAGCTCGACGCGGACAGCTTCGTTTTCGAAAACGTCAAAGGGCTCACGGTTGGCAAGCACAAGGCATTCCTGAAGGAGCTGGTGGGGGCTTTTGATCGGGTCGGCTACGACTGCCGCTTGCCTTGGAAGGTGCTCAATGCGGGTCACTACGGCACCCCGCAATCGCGCGAGCGTTTCATCCTCATGGGAGTGAAGAAGGGCAGGGCGCTTCCAGACTATCCAGCCCCTGTGACCAACATTGCCGGGCGGCCGAAGCTTTTTCCCGAGCTCGACTTTGGGCCATCGTGCGCTGAAGCGATCGGGGATCTTCCCGATGCCGACATTTTTGATACCCTAAACGCAAGTGATACGGTTAAAACGAGCCGCTTTGGTAATCCGTCTGACTATGCGGCGGAGCTACGCGGCCTCAAAAACGATGCTTGGCATTTCGGTTATGTGCGTGATTGGAATCCTGATGTGCTAACATCGAGCGCGCGCACTGATCACACTGAGATTTCGCGTCGGCGTTTCCGTCAAACTGAAGAGGGGGCTGTCGAACCTATCAGCCGGTTCTTCAAGCTACCGCAAGGTGGTGTTTCCAACACGCTTCGCGCCGGAACAGACGGCACGAGGGGCGCATTCACCAGCCCACGCCCGATCCATTACCGTCATGCGCGTTGCATCACCGTGCGAGAAATGGCGCGCTTGCACGGCTTTCCCGACTGGTTCCGGCTTAACGCTACCAAGTGGCATGGCGCGCGGCAGATCGGCAATGCGGTGCCGCCGCCTTTGGCCAGGGCGATCGCCACGAAGGTAATTGAAGCCCTGGGCAGCGAAGCAATCAGGCCCGACGAAACCCTATCGCTTGGCGATCCAAAGCTCTTAACACTCGATCTGTCGCAGGCATCACGCCGGTTTGGTATCACGCCGCCACCTAGCAAACGCGACCGAAAGAGCGGCGCGAAAAAGCGCAAACAAGAAGAAATTGAGGAAGAGACCAACGCGGGAAGGGTAGCCTATGGCTAAATCGCCCAACCGTTACGGATCGCTCATCGAGAAGATTTTCTTCGACCGCTACAGAGATGGTGCAACCGAGCTTGAATTTGCCCGCACCGATATCGAAGAGGCAGCAGAAGTCTTGGAAATCAAGCTTCCAAAGAACTTGGGCGACGTGCTCTATTCCTTTCGGTTTCGGGCGGCGCTGCCGGAGCGCGTCGTTGAGACTCAGCCCGAAGGCATGGAATGGGTTATCGAACTCGCCGGACGTGCCGTCTACAAGTTTCGCCTGGTTAAGATCAATCGCGTCTTGCCACGCGAAGACCTGGTGACGATCAGCATCCCCGATGCCACGCCGGAGCTGATCCGTGCCTATGCGCTCGATGACGAGCAGGCGCTTTTAGCGATCGTGCGCTACAACAGGCTGATCGACACGTTTTTAAGCCTCACGACCTACAGCCTTCAGAACCACCTTCGCACAACGGTCAAAGGGATTGGGCAAATCGAGATCGACGAGCTCTATGTCGGACTCGACAAGCGCGGCTGCCACTACGTTATTCCAGTGCAGGCTAAGGGCGGCAAAGACCAGATCGGCATCGTACAGACAAGCCAAGACATTCGCTTCGTCGAAGAGAAGTTTCCAGGCATGCGGTGCAGAGCAATCGCCGCCCAGTTCATGGAAGCGCAGGTCGTCGCGCTCTTCGAACTCACACTACAAGACGACGAAATCAAGGTTGTCGAGGAACGGCACTATCGGCTCGTTCCCGCAAAGAACCTGGATCAGTACGCTATCAGGGACTATCGGGATTGATAACGGAGCAGTTGTCTCATTGACGAACGGTTACTTAACTTGCGATTGTCTACTGAGATCAAAGACACAGCCTTTAGGAGCATCATGAATAATAAAGTTCGCGAGATTAGCGGCGGACCAACCAAGCGGTTTTTTGTGGCAATGCTACCAAGGGATATTGAGCTTGGAGATGCAATTCTCGATCTTGTCGATAACAGCGTAGACGGTGCAATGCGCCAAAGGCGCAAGTCCCTTCATGAGACCAATGTTTATAAAGGCTTTCGATGCAATCTTGAGATATCCGAGAATAAATTCCGGATTACTGACAACTGTGGTGGCATCCCAAAAGAGTATATAGATTCCGCTTTCCGTCTTGGTCGGCCACAAGTTGACAAGGATGGAGACCTGCCGACTATCGGTATGTACGGCATTGGTATGAAGCGCGCCATATTCAAGATGGGCCTTGCAGCCAAAGTTAGCTCAGTGACTGATGGAAGCTCCTCCACCGTCGAGTACACAGAAGAATGGCTGGACCCTGAGAACGATGATTTCAAGCTGTCAATTGGGGAAAATAACGATGATCAAAGTGATGACGGCGTTTACATCGAAATCAAAAAGTTAAAGCCGGAGATTGCGAAGCAGCTTGCTCGTACGAGCTTTGTGAACAAGCTAGCCGATTCTATATCTGAGCATTTCGCCTATTTAATGATGAAGGGTTTTGAGGTTTATCTAAACGGTTCATTGCTCAAGCCTCGTACAATCCAGGTGGCGGCATCTGATAATTTGGACAATGGCATTCAGCCTTATAACTACACTGCGAGTTTTGATGGTGTGGATGTAAACATCACTGTTGGCTTGTATAGGCGCTTGACTACAGAGGATGAAATCGAAAGTTCAACGCTCGCTTCGGATGCTGTTGAGAGGGCAGGAATATCGGTGATCTGCAACGACAGAGTTGTTCTTGTTTCGGATCGTACTGCGAAAACTGGTTGGGGTCTGGGAAGTGTCCCT
>JAAAPI010000131.1 GCA_009908325.1 Verrucomicrobiota bacterium
CGAGGGCAAAAAGAGCCTCGCGCTAAGCATGCGCTTCCGCGCCGCCGACCGCACCCTCAAGGACAAAGAAGTCAACGCCGCCTTCGATCAGATTCAGAAGCTGATCGGGGAGAAGACTGATTATCAGATCCGGAAGTAGTCGTGGCTCGTAGGGGATCGTAGGGGCTTCACTTGTGAAGACCGCAGCGTTGTCATAACGTCTGGCGAGGCATACGCGGTCTTCACCATTCGACAAGCTCTTGATCCCTGACAAGTGAAGCCCTTACGGTTATCGATGCTCAAATGCCTTTGTCACCCGCAGGGCTGCCTGTCGTGGCGTGCTCGCTCGCGAGCGCCTGCTGCGGGTCGGCTTCCGAGGCAGACGTAAGGGCGACCGGCCATTCGACAAGCTCATGACCTGCGGCAAGCGGACATGCCACGAGGACTGTTTGGCGTGGCGTGCTCGCTCGTGACCCGCGTAGCTCGACACGTCCGCCGTAGCTTTAGCAAAGGTGGAAGAGCGAAGACGGTTGCGAGCGCCGGGAGGTGTCTGGTGGGCTTGACGTGCCGCGGTGTCCGCCATTCGACCTGAGTTCATTTTGGGCAGTCGGATTGTAGGGGCTTCACTTGTGAAGACCTCAGCGTCGTCATAACGTCTGGCTGGGCATACGCGGGCTTCACAAGTGAAGCCCCTACGTTTTCGAGTCGGCAAAAGCCTCTGTCACGCGCAAAATGGTCTGCGCGTGGAGCCAGCCGGTTTTGCCGGGGGTGCGGTTGTAGCCGCCGCCATAAAGCACGACGAGTGGGGCGACGTAGTGTTGGCACTGGCCAAGCACGTAGTGATCCCGCTCTGCGATCTGCGTGTCGCTGAGTGACATCTGGCCGAAGCGGTCGTCGGCGTGTACGTCGGCTCCGCTGATCCAGAAGACGAGGTCCGGCTCGGTCCGGGCGAGCGCGGACGGAAGGGTGCTTTGCAGCGCTTCGAGGTAGGCCTCGCCGCTGACATAGCGGGGAAGGGGCACATCCTGATCGCCCGGCTCCTTGGCGGCAGGGTAGTTTTTGCCGACATGTAGCGAATAGGTGAATACGTTGGGATCATTTCGGAAAAAGGCATGGTTTGCGTTGCCCTGGTGCGCGTCGGTGTCGATAATGAGGATTTGATCGGGCAAGCGGCCGTGCGCCCGCAAATATTCGACGGCCACCGCGACGTCGTTGAGCACGCAAAAGCCCAGGCCCCGGTCGGGGAAGGCGTGGTGCGTGCCGCCGGCCAGATTGGCCGCCATACCGACATCGAGGGCTGCGAGGGTGGCGGCAACGGTGCCGGCCGTCTCGAGGGTGGACCGTGCCAGAAGCCGCGGGTTGGCGGGAAGGCCGAGCCGGTTGCGGGCGTAGCGGGTCAAGCCCGGGCTGGCGGTGGTGGCAGCGATGGCGACGTCATAGCTGACCGCATCGAGGTAGGCTGGCTGGTGCACCCGTTCGAGGTCGCGCCGGGCCAGGTGCAGCGGTAATCGCACATCGACGGCATGCTGCACATGGCTGTGCGCGTCGGGGAATTTTTCCATGGGGAAGGGGTGATCCGCCGGGAGTGGTAGAAAATAGTCCGGGTGGTAGAAGCAGGGTAAAGGCACAGCGCGGAGTCAACGGGTAGCCGACCCGGTTGCAACCGATCTATCTTTTTAATTCCTCACCTCTCCGAGGGGAGGGGGACCGCGCGCAGCGTGGTGGAGGGGTGCGCTGCGGTGAGCGTGGCCAGCCCGAACACAGTCGGGGTTGGATCATAATTAACAGCCCGGTCTGCCCCCTTCCCACCTGGCAAGCAGGTGACCTTCCCCAGGGGGAAGGAGTTGTACGGCAAAAACTCCTCACCTCTCCGAGGGGAGGGGGACCGCGCGCAGCGTGGTGGAGGGGTGAGCTGCGGTGAGCGTGGCCAGCCCGAACACAGTCGAGGTTGGATCATAATCAACAGCCCGGTCCGCCCCCTTTCCACCTGGCAAGCAGGTGACCTTCCCCAGGGGGAAGGAGTTGTACGGCAAAAACTCCTCACCTCTCCGAGGGGAGGGGGACCGCGTTAAGTCTCAATTTCATCTCCGTCAACGTGCTCTTCCTTTCCTGCCTCCTCGCTGGAGGGGTCTTCTTCGCTGGCGATGACTTTGCTGATACCGATGAGATAGTCGCCTTTGCCGAGATTGACGAGTCTCACGCCGCTGGCGGCGCGCCCGGTGATGCGGACGTCTTTGATCGGACTGCGCACGGCCTGGCCTTTTTTGGTGAACATCATGATCTCGTCGGCGTCGGTTACGCTGAGGGCGCCGACCACCTTGTCGGACTTCATGGCGATGATGCCGGAACCGCCGCGCGATTGCACGCGGTAGTCGTCGAAGGCGGTGCGCTTGCCCAGGCCGTTGGCCCCGGCGATGAGGAGACGCTGTTGGGACTCGGCGGGTTCGCCTTCCTTAAGATTGTGGACGATCTCGATGGCGACGACGCGGTCTTTGTCGCCCTTCAACTTGATGCCCCGGACGCCGCGGGTGGCGCGGCCCTGGTCGCGGAGGTCCTTCTCGTTGAAGCGGATTGATTGGGCGTTGCTGGTGACGAGCAGGATGTCGTCTTGTCCGCTGGTCAGGCGTGCGCCGATGAGTTTGTCGCCCTCGTCGATGTTGATCCCGATGAGCCCGCCTTTGCGGTGGTTGCGGTAGTCGGAGAGGAGGGTCTTCTTGGTCACGCCCTTCTCGGTAGCCAGGACGATGCGTTGCTCAGACTCGGCGAAGTCTTTCACGCAAATCATGGCGGCGATCTTTTCGCCCTCCTGAAGCTCGAGGATGTTGGCGATGGCCCGGCCCTTGGCGGTGCGGGTGCCCTCGGGGATGTGGTAGACCTTCTCCACATAGACACGGCCGTTGTTCATGAAGAACATGATGAAGTCGTGCGTGGAGGCGGTGAAGAGGTGCTCGACGAAGTCTTCGTCGTATTGGCCGGAACCGATGACGCCCTTGCCGCCGCGTTTTTGCGAGCGGTATTCGTCGAGCGCGGTGCGTTTCATGAAGCCTTTGTGGGTGACGGTGATCATGCAGCCCTCGTTGGGGATGATGTCTTCCATGGAGAGGTCGCCGTCGATGGCGAGCACCTGCGAGCGGCGGGCGTTGCCGTATTTCGCTTTCATTTCGCCCAGCTCTTCCTTGATCACGGCGAGTAGTTTGGGCTCGTTTTCGATGATGGCGCGAAGCTCGTCGATCAGGGCCATGAGGTTGAGATACTCTTCCTCGATCTTGCCGCGTTCCAGACCGGTCAGTTGGTAGAGGCGGAGTTCGAGGATGGCGTTGGTCTGTATCTCGGTCAGAGGATACTTCGCCATGAGGGCCACCTTGGCCTCCTCGCGATTCTTCGAAGCCCGGATGATTTTGACAAAGTCGTCGAGGTTATCCAGGGCGATCTTATAGCCTTCGAGAACGTGGGCGCGGGCCTCGGCCTTGCGCAGGCGGAAGGCGGTGCGGCGGTAAACGACCTCGCGGCGGTGGTCGATGTAGCAGGTGAGCATCTCTTTGATGTTCATCTGCTTGGGGCGACGATTATCGAGCGCGAGGAGGATCACGCCGAAGGAACTCTCGAGGGGCGTGCTCTTGTAAAGCTGGTTGATGATGACGCGGGGAATGGCACCGCGCTTGAGCTCGATAACGATGCGGGTGGTCTCGGTGGACTCGTCTCGCAGGTCGGAGATGCCGTCGATGGCTTTTTCCTTGATCAGGTCGGCGATGCGGATGACGAGGGAGGCGCGGTTTACGTTGTAGGGGATGGCGGAGATGATGATCTCTTCTTTACCCTTGGTCTCGACGACCTCGGCGATCCCCCGGGTGCGAACGACGCCGCGCCCGGTTTTCAGATAGCTCTCGATACCGGATTTGCCGTGGATGTAGCCGCCCCCCGGAAAGTCGGGGCCGGGGATGTGCTGGATGAGCTCATCGAGCTCGATCTTCGGGTTGTCGATGATGGCGATGGTCGCGTCGACGATTTCGTTGAGATTGTGCGGCGGGATGTTCGTCGTCATGCCGACCGCGATACCGGTCGAGCCGTTCATCAAGAGATTGGGCAGGGCGGCTGGTAGGACGGAGGGCTCGGTCGAGCTTTCCTTGTAGTTGGGCACGAAGTCGACCGTGTCTTCGTCGATGTCCTTGAGCAGGTCTTCGGCGAGGTTTTCCAGTTTACACTCGGTATAACGATAGGCGGCGGCGGAGTCGCCATCGATGGAGCCGAAGTTCCCCTGCGGGATGATCAGCGGGTAGCGCATGACCCAGTGCTGGGCGAGGCGGACCAGCGTGTCGTAAACGGATGTGTCGCCGTGGGGGTGATAATTTTTCAGAACCTCCCCGACCACACCGGCGCACTTATCAAAGGGGCGGTTGTGCAGCAGACCTTCGCGCAGCATGGCGTAGAGGATGCGGCGCTGCACCGGCTTGAGGCCGTCGCGGGCATCGGGCAGGGCGCGGCTGACGATGACGGACATCGAATAATCGATGTAGGCCGTCTGCATGATATCGATGATCGACGTCGATTCCGGGCGGGTATGCTCGGGATTGTGGGAATCGGTTGGGAGGTCTGACATGATTTAGAGTGATGCGGGATGCGGGATATGGGATGCGGGATGCGGGATTCGTGATGCGGGATGCGGGATATGGGATTCGTGATGCGGGATGGAACCGCGTGAGGCTTTGCCTTTTACGCGGTGGGATATGGGATGCGGGATATGGGATACGGGATTCGTGGTACGGGACTGAACCGTGTGAGGCGAAGCCGTTTACGCGGCATCCTCCTCAGACATCGAGGTAGGAGACGTTGAGGGCGTTGTCCTCGATGAAGGCGCGGCGGCTGGGGACGTCTTCGCCCATGAGCATGGAGAAGATGCCGTCGGCCACGGCGGCATCGGCGATGTTGACTTTGAGGAGTCGGCGGGTCGAGGGATCCATGGTGGTTTCGTAGAGCTGTTTGGGATTCATTTCGCCGAGACCTTTGTAGCGCTGGATGCTCAGGCCGCGTCGGCCGCTGGCGCGGATGTTATCGACGAGCTCAATAATGGAATAGAGTTCGGTGACGGTCTCCTTCTTTTCGTCGCCTTTGTTCTCGATGATCTGGTAGCGGGGCTCCTCGCTCCGTGAGAACTGCTGGATGTCCATGCCGAGGTCGGCGATTTCGCGCACGAGTTTGGTCATCTCGGTGGACTCGAAGATCTCGTGCAGGGAAATGCGCTGGAGTACCTTGATGCCCTCGTCGTTGATGATCTCGCGCACGACGGTGTCGTGCCCGTCTTCGTCTGTCAGGTCGAACTCGCTGTGGAAGGCGATGCGGTCGTCGTCATTCATTAAAAAGCGGAATTCCTCTTCATTACCCGTGCGGATGCGCACGATGTAGCGGGGCAATTTGTAGTCCTCGCCATCGTGGTTGTCCAAATAGGTGGCGAAGTCGCAACCGTAGCGGGTCACCCCGCGGCTGATCATATCGAGGCGCGACATGCACTCGACGAGAATATCGACGCTTTCGCCGGTGAGCTCCTTCTGATCGCGCAGGCGGACGAGGGTGACATCCTCCGAGCCGAGCTCCAGCAGGATGCGGTTGAGCTGAGCGTCGTTATCGATGTATTGCTCGCGGCGTTTGCGCTTGATTTTATAGAGTGGGGGCTGCGCGATATAGACGTAGCCCGCTTCGATCAGGCCCTTCATCTGGCGGAAGATGAAGGTGAGCAGAAGGGTGCGGATGTGGGCTCCGTCCACGTCGGCATCGGTCATAATGATGATCTTATGGTAGCGGGCCTTGGTCGCATCGAAAGCGCCGTCGCCCTCGTGGTCGCCGATACCGGTGCCGACGGCGGTGATGAGGGTGCGGATTTCGTTATTGCCGAGGACTTTGTCGAGTCGGGCCTTTTCCACGTTGAGGAGCTTCCCACGGATGGGCAGGATGGCCTGGGTGGCGCGGTCGCGGCCCTGCTTGGCGGAGCCGCCGGCGGAGTCGCCCTCCACAATGTAGAGTTCGGAGACGGCGGGGTCTTTGGACGAGCAGTCGGCGAGCTTGCCCGGGAGACCGCCGGAGGAGAGGGCCCCTTTGCGCACGGTCTCGCGGGCCTTGCGGGCGGCCTCGCGGGCGCGGGCCGCGTTGAGGCACTTGTCAATGAGGCGTTTGGCGACCTGGGGGTTGGTTTCGAAGTAGTATTTCAGTTCTTCGCCGGTAATCTTCTGCACGATGCCGTCGACCTCGCCGTTGGAGAGCTTGGTCTTGGTCTGGCCTTCGAAGCGGGGCTCGGGCACCTTGACCGAGATGATGGCGGTGAGGCCTTCGCGGGCGTCTTCGCCGGAGAGGTTGGGCTCCTTGTCCTTGATCAGATTGTTCGCTTTGCCGTAGGCGTTGATCACGCGGGTCAGGGCCGTGCGGAAACCGGAAAGATGCGTCCCGCCCTCGATGTTGTGAATTGAGTTGGCGTAGGCGTAGATTTGATCGTTGTAGCTGTCGTTGTATTGGAAGGCGATGTCGACCACGATATTGGCGTCCAGATCCGAGTTGGGCGTGGGGGCTTCACCGTGGAACCGGATCGGCTCGTCGTGCAGGACGGTTTTATTCTCGTTGAGGTAGGAAACGTATTCGGCGATCCCGTCTTTGAAGAGGAAATCCTCCGTTTTATTGACGCGCTCGTCGACAAAGCTGATGCGGATCCCCGGGTTGAGGAAGGCGAGCTCGCGGAGACGCTTGACGAGGAGCTCGGTCTTAAACTCGCGGGTGGTCAGGAAAATCTCTGGGTCCGGTGAAAACGCAATGCGGGTGCCGGTTTGCTTGGTCTCGCCGATGATTTTCATCTTCGAGGTCGTCTTCCCCCGGGAGAACTCCATTTTGTGGACCTTGCCCTCGCGGCGCACCTCGACTTCGAACCAATCGGAGACCGCGTTGACGCACTTGGCACCGACCCCGTGCAGACCGCCGGATACCTGGTAGGCGCCCTTGCCGAACTTGCCCCCGGCGTGGAGATTGGTCATGACCAGCTCCAACGAGGGGATATTGTATTTGGGGTGGATATCGACGGGGATGCCGCGCCCATCGTCCTCGACTGAGCAGGAGCCGTCGTTGTGGATGCTCACCGTGATCTGCGAGCAATGGCCGGCGAGGGCCTCGTCGATGGAGTTGTCGACGATCTCGAAGACGCAGTGGTGGAGACCCCGCTCGTTCGTGTCACCGATATACATGTCGGGCCGTTTACGAACGCCTTCGAGGCCTTCCAGTTTCTGGATCTGCGAGGAGTCGTAGGCCTCTTTCGGGGCGGCTTCCGGAGCCGCGTCGGCACTTGAATTTTCGGGCGTTGTATCTTCTGACATAAGCGGTGAATCCTAGGCTAAGGTGGCGGGTTAAAGCGACTAAAAAGTCAGGCTTTTTCGATTAAAGTTTACTTCTTGAGTCATGAGCCTAAGAAAGTGACTGTGAAGCTTTCCCGAAAACTTGAATATGCCTGCCGGGTGCTGGCTCAATTGGGGCGTAGCCACGAGCAGAACAAGCTGGCGCACATCGACGCACTGGCCCTCGCCGAGGCGATTCCATCCAATTACCTGGTGCAAATTCTCAACGAATTACGCAATGCCGGGTTAATCGTCAGCAAGCGGGGGAAGCAGGGTGGCTACGCACTGGCGAAGGAGCCGAAACAAATTCGGTTGATAGAGATCGTCGCGGCGCTGGACGAAGAGCTGCTGGAGCACAATTTCGAGAACAGCGGCCATTCCGGTCCCCGGGTTGCGGCGATTTGGACCGAGGTGGGGGCTGCCTTCGAGGCAAAGCTGCGGGAATACACGCTGGAAGACCTGGTTGAGCGGGATGCCGAGGTTGGGATGTATTATATTTAGGCGGCGGTATACGGGATGCGAAGTTCGGGATGCGGGATACGGGATGCGGGATACGGGATACGGGATGGAACCGCGTGAGGCGAAGCCTTTTACGCGGCGGGATGTAACCGCGTGAGGCGAAGCCTTTTACGCGGCGGGATACGGGGTTCGGCATCTATTATAGCTGAACCGGCTTCATAGCGGGAGATCGGCGGGACGAAACGCCTTAATGGGAGCGTCTTTATAATCCGCTAAGTTGCGTGTGACGATAATCTGCGCACCGAAGAGTCGAAGAAGAGCCGCATCTTATTCCGATAGCTGATATTTTTTCCGCAACCGTATCGAACGCTCATCTGTCGGCGAAACTAATCTCATTTGACCACGCCACCGCTGGGAAAATCTTGCTGCTTGTTTTGGGGGTGTTGGCTCGGCGTTCTCTGCCAATAGTCTCTCAACCATAGCAGACAGGCTCGTTCCCCGGTGGTGGGCTATATGCTTAGCTCGGTGGGCGACTTTAGGGTCGATGGTCAACGTCAATCGTGATTTCATGCACATTTGTATAATTTACACGCATATGTATGTCAATCGAGACCTGGTTGAAAACGCCCCGATTCCAGGTCCGGCTTACAGCGTCACGACGAAGGCATCCAGACGATGATTTACGTCTAAAAACTCCAAACCTTGGGAATGATAAAGACGGAGACGGTAAAATAGATAAAATTGAGGGGCAGGCCGACTTTGGTGAAGTCGGTGAATTTATAGCCGCCGACGCCGTAGACGTAGGTATTGGTTTGGTAGCCGATGGGGGTGGCAAAGCTGGCTGAGGCGGCGATGCAGGAAGCGATCACAAAAGGCCGGGGATCGACGCCGAGGGTGGCGGCGATTCCGAGGGCGATGGGCACCATAAGGGCGACGGCCGCGTTGTTGGAAAGAAACTCGGTGAAGACGGAGGTAATGATGTAAATAATCGCCAGCATGAAGACCGCCTCGAGGTGGGACGGGGCAAAGCTGCGCACCAGATCGGTCAGGCTGTTGGCTATGAGTTGGCTGGCACCGGTGGAGTCCATGGCCTGCCCGAGGGCCAGCATCCCGAAAATGATGACGAGGATCGACCATTCGACGGAGGCGTAGGCGTCCTTTGGTTTCAAGCAGCCGGTGAGGAGGAGCGCGGCGACGCCGAGGGCGACAGCAGCGACGATGGGGACGATGTTGAACGACGCCAGCATGACGATAGCGGAGCTGGTCAAAACAGCGATGGGCATCTTGCGGCGGAGGCTGCGGGCGGGCAGGCGCGGACGGTCGAGGATGATGATATTGTCGCTCGTAGCCAGTGCGTCGATGGCGTCGCTCGAGCCCATCATGAGGAGGGTGTCGCCGGCCTGGAGGCGGAGGCTGGAAAGGCGCTCCCGCTGGTTGGTGCCCTTGCGGTGCACGGCGACCACGACCATGCGGAAGCGTTGCCGGAAATTGATTTCGCCGAGGGTCAGGCCGGCGATCGAGGCTTGTGGGGCGACAACCCCCTCGACCAGGGCCCCCTCATCGGTGGCGATGGTTTCGAGGCCTTCTGCCAGCTCGGACTGCATGGTGATCCCCTTCATGGAGTGGGCCTCGGCCACGCCGGAGGGACGGCAGGACAAGACGAGGCGGTCGCCGTATTGCAGGGTTTGCTCCTTCGGGTCGCCCGGCACGGCGATACCGTGGCGCACGATTTCGAGCAGGCGGATGCCCCGGTTTTTCAGGAGGTTGGTCTCGGAGACCACTTTCCCGTGGAGATCGGAATCGGAGCGGATGAAGGCCTCGGTGATGAATTCCTTACGCTCTTCTTCCGTCAGAATCGAGGTGAGCGTCTCACGGTGCGGGAGCAGGCGGTTGCCAAAAAAAACCAGATAGACTGCACCGCAAAACAGCACCGGCAGGCCCACGGAGGCCAGCTCGAACATACCGATCGGATCGTGCCCGGACTCTTTGAGAATGCCGCTTGCCAACAAATTCGTGCTGGTTCCGAGCAGGGTGCAAGTGCCCCCGAAAATCGACGCGTAGGA
Organism: Verrucomicrobiota bacterium; assembly: GCA_009908325.1. Taxonomy (GTDB): domain Bacteria; phylum Verrucomicrobiota; class Verrucomicrobiia; order Opitutales; family Coraliomargaritaceae; genus Thalassobacterium. The sequence goes on from JAAAPI010000131.1 coordinate 9,866, forward strand.
GAGCGGAATGAGCAGCTTGGAGGAAGCGATGCCCATGTCCCGCGAGAGCGAGAGCATGACCGGCATGAGGACAATCACGACCGGGGTGTTGTTAACGAAAGCCGAGACGCCGGCCACTCCGAGCACCATGACAAAAATGAAACCGCGGTAGGGCAATTTGACCATTCGCTTGAGGTAGCCCGTGATGAGATCGATTCCCCCCGTGCGTTCGAGGGCGGCGCTCACGATAAACATCCCCGCGATGGTGATGGGGGCCGAGTTGCTGAAAACGCCCAGCGTGACATCCAGCGAAGGCAGGAGGTCGCTTTGGGTGGCCATGCTGACAAAAATGAGCACGGCGAAGACGGTGAGCGCGGTCAGATCCGCCGAGATCCGCTCCCAGATGAAGCTGGTAATGGCGAAGCCCAACAGGCCGAAAACAAAGAGTATTTCCCAATCCATCGAGTTAGGATTCCTGCGGTTGGGCCATGGTTTGGAGCGAAGCGGACTCGGGCGCCGGATCTTCCGGTTCTTCGCTCCTGGCCCACTGATAGAAGGCGATGGCCAGGATCGTCAGGGAAAAGCCCATATTGACCACTTTCATAATAATGCCGCCGAGTATTTGGTCATTCAGGGGGTCGAGGTCAATGATACGCGGTGCCCAAATGTAGGTGGGGTAGATGGCCTCCCCGGCGAAACAGAGGAAAGCGAAGACCGGCAATTGACCGATCATGAGGAGGAAAATCGCGATCATACGGATGCCGTAGCTGCGACGCGGGACGCGTGTCGAGTTGGTCAGGTAGGGCCAGAGCATGAGCAGCCCAAGCCCAAACATCGTCCAGTGCTCCAGCACGTGCATTCGCTTATCCTGCAAAGCGGCTTCGTAAAGCGCGGGCACGTGCCAGACCGTGTAGACAAACGTGAAAAGCAAGCCACCGCAGGCGGGGTGGGTCAAAAACCGCATAAGTTTGGTGATTGAGGCGGGTTTGAGCAGCCAGTCGATCAACCAGGCCGGGGTGCCGTAGATGAAGAGGGTCGTCGAGGCATAAATCAAAAGCATGTGCTGGACCATGTGAGCAGAGAAGAGAAATTGCTCACCGATCTGGTCCAACGGGGAGCCGACCGTGAGGTAGACGAGGATCAAGCCCGTATAGAATAGAAGGCAATGCCGGAGAGGGAAGGGTTTCCCGGGGCTCAGGCGGGAACGGAATGGCCCCACTGCCAGCGCATACAACCAACCCACCCCGAGCAGGGTGATGAGGAGAAGCGGTTCGGTATGCCAGTGCAGTTGCATGCGGAAAAGGCATCATAGGGCAACCAGCCGGACGTTCCAGCCCAATTTGAGTAAACACCTAAAACTGCGTGATCGCCTCAATGTCCACGTTGTTGCGCGACATGATGAAGCCGAGGGCGACGAAGGTGCCGGTCGCGATGGCCATGCCGGTGCCGAAGGCCAGAGTGAGCAGTAATTTGTCGTATATCAGGTGCATGAACCAGGCAATGACCGCAGCGAATTTAAATAGGGAGAGGGTCACCAGAACGACAAAAATAAAGGTCGGATTGAAGGGAAGGTAGACCAAAACCAACTCGACCCCGGTGATCGCCGCCAGCGCGAGGGCGAGGTTGACGAAGGTATGGTATTTGGCCGTTTCGCCGTCGTGGTGCCCGGTGTCGGGGGCGATGGGCATGGGATTGTCTTCGATCTGTGTCATGGTGGGTGTCGAGGTTAAATATCGGGGATGAATTCAATCAGATAAACGGCGGTGAAAATGACGATCCAGACAATGTCGACGAAGTGCCAGTAGAGGCCGGCCACCTCGACATCGACCGCGCTTTCATGGGCGTCCATTTTGCCGGTGTGCGAGTAGAAATACATGCAGATCAGCCAAAAGACACCAATGGCGACGTGCACCCCGTGGGTCCCGGTCATCATGTAAAAAGTCGATCCGAAGGTGTTGGTCTGGAGTGTCAGGCCTTCGTGGACGAAGTGGGCGAACTCATAGACCTGACAACCGAGGAAAATAAGCCCGAAAAATACCACGCCGAGCACATTACGCCGAAAGCTCTTGATCTCTCCCTTATGCATGGCCGACACGGCCAAGGCCATGAGGAAGGAACTCATGAGCAGGATGAAGGTGGAAAACGAGGTCAGCTCCAAGCTGAAGAGGGCGGTGGGCTCAAAGGACTCGGGGTAGAGCTTGCGGTAAATCAGGTGCGTCGATATGAGCGTCCCGAAAAACATGCAGTCCGACCCGAGGAAGAGCCACATGAGGAGCTTTTTGTTATCGATGACCAGGCTTGCGTGGCCGTCTGCGTGTTCTGCGGTGGCTGACATTTTGCGAAAGAGGAAAGACGTATTGAGAGTGCGGAAATCTGGTTAAGCGGCCGGGATCCTTTTTCAGGCGGCCTCTTCTTTGGGGTGGAGGTGGTAGCCGCCGGGGCCTTCGAGGGCCCAGAGAGCCAGGCCGAGGCAGACGACGGCCAGACCGAAGATGGCAAAGTAGCCCATAAAAGGCACGCCGGCTTGCATCATGGACATGCCCAGGCCGAGCGGGATGAAGCCGATCGAGGCGATGAGTGGCATCCAGGACTGGCTGGGCATGTGAACGCCATGGCCGTGATCGTCTTCATAGGTGATCCTGCGGTTTTCCGGGCCGTATTTGTGCTCCCAGAGAGCGTCCCGCGCGGGGATGACCGGTGTTTTGGCAAAGTTAAAGACCTGCGGTGGGGAGGTTGTGGACCACTCCAGCGTGCGGGCATTCCAAGGATCATTGCCGGCCGGTTGACCGCTGCGGATGCAGCGGACCATGTCGATCAGAAGCAGAAGAATGCCCACGGCGAGCACATAGGCCCCGATGGTGCAGACCATGTTGTAGCTCTCCCAGCCGAAGCCTTCGAGGTATGTGTGGGTGCGGCGGGGCATCCCGAGCAGCCCGAGGAAGTGCATGGGGAAGAAGGTAACATTCAGGCCCACCACGACGAGCACGGCGACCCAGGTGCTGAGATTGCCGACCCACATTTTGCCGAAGATCTTGGGAAGCCAGTAGTAGATGCCGGAAACCAGCGCGAGAAAGATGCCACCCATGATGACGTAGTGGAAGTGAGCGATGACGAAGTAGCTGTCCTGCTGCTGTGCATCGGCCGGTGCCGCTGCGTGCATGATGCCGGAGAAGCCGCCCATCATGAACATCCAGACAAAGCCGAGGGCGAAAATCATCGGTGCGCTGAAGCGCACGCGACCGCCCCACAGGGTGCCGACCCAGTTGAAAATCTTCACGCCGGTGGGCACCGCGATGGCCATGGTGAGCAGGGAAAAGGCCGCTGTGGCCACCTTGCCAAGGCCCGTCGTAAACATGTGGTGCGACCACACGGCAAAACCGAGGAAGCCGATCACCGCGCCGGAGAAGACCACGATCGAGTAGCCAAAGAGCGGCTTTTTGGAGAACGTGGGGAGCACTTCCGAGATCATGCCCATGGCCGGCAGCACGAGGATATAGACTTCCGGGTGGCCGAAAATCCAGAAGAGGTGCTGCCAGAGGATGGGTTGACCCCCGCCGGCGACATTAAAGAAATTGGTCCCCCAAACACGGTCAAACATGAGCTGGCCTAGTGCCACCGTGATGGCCGGGAAGGCGAAAATGATGAGCAGCGAAGTGACCAGGGTCATCCAAGTGAAGACCGGCAGGCGCATCATCTTCATGCCGGGTGCGCGCATATTAATGATGGTGACAATGAAGTTCATCGAAGCCGAGAGCGAAGCAATGCCGAGGATTTGCAGCCCCATGATCCAAAAGTCGGTGCCGGCACCGCTGAAGTCGGTGCTGGTCAGCGGGGCGTAGCCGAACCAGCCGCCAGCCGGAACGAAGTCGGTCATGCCGGCGGTCGGGCCGCTGGCTTGGAAGAGGCCCATCATTTCGAGCGCTTGCAGGAGCCAACCGAAATTGATAACGATCGCCCCGGCTACGAAGGTCCAGAGACTGAGGCTGTTGATTCGCGGGAAGGCTACGTCCCGGGCACCAATCTGCAGGGGCACGAGGAAATTGAAGAAGGCGGCATTGAGCGGCATGACAGCGAGGAAAATCATGGTCGTGCCGTGCATGGTGAAGAGCTGGTTGTAGCGTTGTGCGGAAATCAGGTCGTTTTCCGGCACCGCCAGCTGGGTGCGAATGATGAGGGCTTCGAGGCCGCCGACGATGAGGAAGAACAGGGCCACGGCCCCATACATGATGCCGATCTTCTTGTGGTCGACCGTGGTCAGCCAGTCGATGATCACGTTTTTGTTGTGATCCGGGCGCATCATCCCGAGCTGGCTGCGTTCCGGCCGGAGCACCTCCGGTTCGCGGGTGCGGGTGGTTGCGGGATCTTGAATTTCGGTTTCCGTGTGGCTCATCGTGTGATCTACTTTTGGCTACTTGAGAGATTGAAGGTAGAGGGATAGCTTGTGGATTTCGTCGTCGGTCAGGAGGGCGAGGTCGCCATTTTCATCGGTCAGCTCGCCGATGCCGCCCCCGTTGGCCTTCCACATCAGATTACCCGGTTTGACCTCATCGGGCTCGCTGATCCACTTGTAAAAGTTTTCATACTGCTCTTCCGGGTCGATGACATCGTCTTTGGTATGGTGGTTCAGCCACCCGGCTGCGATGGATAGCCGCGAGCCCACATTCGTCAGGTTCGGCCCGGCCACGCCGACTGCGCGCGGGTTGCCCTGCACGACGTGGCAGGTGGCGCACTTGCCACGATCCATGAAAATTTTGAGCCCTTCGTTCAGGTCACCGGTCAGCGCGTCCGGGTTCTCGTCGTAAACGGCATACCATTCCTCCCAGGTTTTGTCATCCGGCGGGGTATGGCCCTGTTTCTCGTCAACCACCCAGGCGGCGAATTCGTCGTCGCCGACCACGGTGGCGCGAAATAGCATACGGGCGTGGGAATCGCCGCAAAATTCCGCACACTGCCCGTAGTAATAATCGTGGATTTCCTCTTCGAGATAAGTGGCATACTGCTCGCGAAGTTGGGGGCCTTCGCCCTCCAGCGCCTGTTTTTCTTTCCAGCGGGCAAAATTATCGCCGGCCTGAATCCACATGGAGTTGGTGCGTCCGGGGATGAGGTCGACCTTACCGGCGATGCGTGGGAGCCAGAAAGAGTGGATCACATCGACCGAGCGGAGTTCGAGGTGGACGACCTTGCCCGCGGGGATGACCATTTCGTTAGCCGTGGTGATTCCCAGCTGCGGGTATTCGAAGGCCCACCACCATTGGTAGCCGATCACCTTCACGATCAGCGGATTGTCCGCTTCCTCCTCGACCAGTTCGTCGCCGGGATACCAGGTGCCGAGGTAGCTTTCCGGGTCATTCGGTGTTTCATGCGTGAACCAGATCGCCTTCAGCGTGGGCACGGCGATGATGACAAGCAGGAGGATGGAGGCTCCGATCAGCCCAATTTCGACAAGGGGGTTTCCGTGTCCCTGTGACGGCATCGGCCGGTCGTCGTTGGGACGCTCGCGGAACTTGATAATGGCGACTACATAAACTCCCCCCACCACAATGAAGATACCGAGCGTGACCCACACGGTCAGCATGAAAAGGTTGTATTGCTCCTCGGCGACAGGACCCTTAGTGACGAAGGTCGTCATCCGGGTGTCCAGATTACAGCCGCTGATGAATAGCATCAGCGCGAACGCGGAGAACAAATGGAGGCAACGGTGGAATCCGTTCAGAAAATGTTTCACAGGAAATGATTGATTCAAAGGTAGTCGGGCGGGAATGGAGGCCCATCAGTCGGGTAAACGTGGCGAATAAAAGAGATTAATACGTGCTGACAAGTTAATCTTCAAAGTTGTTTGCGGGACCTGTCGGTTTCTTGTGGGCTGATCGTTGACTTTTGCATTATCCCGACGTCGGTTGGTGTCATGAAAGGATCTTGGCATCGCGTTGGAGGCCGCGAAGGCCATGGATCTCACGATGCCCGCGCCGAAGACAGCCAAGGAACTTTACGACAGGCTTGCAGACGACGGCCTCGGGGAGAAAGGCACGCAGGCGCTCGTCGAAGCGTATGACGGCAGGGTGTCGAGTCGGTAGGCGGTCTCTAAACCCCCATTTCCGCCGAAAATTTTCGATGCCCCTGCGAATTTTAAAGTTCTGAAATTTAAGCTCGACAAGGGGCCGCCTAATACTCTATTCCGTAGAGGTTTATGCCGGTTTGACCGGCATTCAACCGTAGTTGTGAGCAACTGTTTCAATGAGAAAAAAGATTATTAGTGCGCGTAAATTCATCAAACCTTCCTTCAGCTATCTGGTTGAAAAGAAGCGTGACGGTGGCGAATTTTCGGATGAAGAAATCCGTTTTATTGTCGACTCCATACTGGACGAGGAAATGCCCAAGTTCCAGCAGGCCGCGTTCGCGATGGCCGTTTATTTTCAGGGCATGTCCGCTCAGGAAACCGCCATTTTCGCTGAGGAAATGATGCTCTCCGGGGAGGTGATCGACCTGACCCGCATCTCCCGTCCGAAGATCGACAAATATTCGACCGGCGGCGTCGGTGATAAGACGACGCTGGTTCTCGCGCCCCTTGCCGCCGCCTGCGGTGTGGTCATGCCGACCATGAATGGGGTGGATGAAGAATACGTTATCAGTAATCTGGACAAACTGTCTTCCATTCCGGGTTTCGACCCAGTACTTGATCTCAAGAGTTACTTTAAACAATTGAAAAAGGTCGGCTGTACCATCATCAAACAGGATGAGGAAATTGCCCCTGTTGACTCGATCCTCTACAAGATGCGTCTGGAAACCGGCACGATTCCCAGTCTCCCACTCATCACCGGCAGTGTGCTCAGCCGCAAACTGGCCGAGGGCGCGGAAGGCCTCGTCATTGACGTCAAGTGGGGCAATGGTTCTTTCATCAAAGACCTCGAGCAAGCCAAGCAACTCGCCCGGTCGATCACCCGGGTGGGCCGCTCCATGAAGCGGCGCTGCGTGGGTCTCGTCACCGATATGAACCAGCCCCTCGGCGATACCGTCGGCACGGCCCTCGAAGTGAAAGAGGCCATCCAACTGCTCAAAGGCGAAGGCCCCGAAGACCTGCAGGAACTCTTGCTCAAACTCGGTATGGAAATTGTGCGTCTGGCGGGCGTGGCCGGTTCGACTCTCTCCGCCAAACAGACCGTGCAGCGCCATCTCAAAGACGGCTCCGCGCTGGATAAATTCAAAGAGATGATCGAAGCGCAGGGCGGCGATACCTCGGTCATCGACAATCCGGATAAATTCCCTACCGCGAAGCACGTGCGCAAGTTGCCCGCGCCCAAGCGCGGCTACGTCCACACCATCAACGCCGGCCTCATCGCCGACGGCGTGGCCAAGCTCGCGAAACGCAAAAACGGGAACTACGATCCCGCTGTCGGAGTTTCTGAGATCAAGAAGGTCGGCACCCAAGTGAAACAGGGTGAGCCGCTCATGATGATCCACTATAACGACGAAGCCAAGATGGAGGAAGCGCTGGAGTTTCTCAAGACCGCTTACCGCCTCGCACCCAAACGCCCGAACCCACCGGAATTGATCGTCGAACGCGTCGCGTAGTCGGGTGTTGGCTGCGGGTTTGTTGCCGCGGCTGAGGTCGGGGCGTCCGGCAAGACATGCCACGGGTGCGGTCCTAGTGCGCCAACTCGTATTGCTGGGCGGCTCGGCGGGTCAGTGCAATCCACTCATTCCAAGTCTCTTTGAGCAAGGCGCGCAGGTGTTTGACTTCCTCTTGGATGCGTTTGCGTTGCTCAGCGCTGGCGTGCTTGAGTTCGCGAACCTTGACCATAAGCGCTGAGGCCTGCTCCTCAAAGGCCGTTGAAAGTTCTTCGAGCTTCGCTTTCAGCTCGACGGCGTAATCGTCCATTTCATGGCTGAGGTGTTCCAAAATCATGCGCTTATCCTGGGAGACCAGGGACTTTTGCACAGTGACTTCGTTGATGATGCGAAGGCCCTTGACCAATCCGAGCTTGGAGGCAATCCAAATGGTCCATTTGGAGGGATCGAAGTGATACCAGCGGATACCATTACGGTAATCCGCCGCAAAGGCGTGGTGATAATTGTGGTAGCCTTCGCCGAAGGTGAGCACGGCCAGAATAGCGTTGTCAACCGCACTCAATTCCCGTGCGTAAGTCTTTGAGCCATACGTATGGCAGAGCGAATTTATGAACCACGTGCAGTGGTGAATCATCGCCATGCGGACCAAGAAGCCCATGTAAAAGGAAGCGAGCGCACTCCCGGTCAATGCCCAACCGAGGAAGAATACCGCGAGATTCACCCCGATCAGGAAATGCGTGTAATACTTGTCCTGCAGCATGACGCGCGGATTTTTCATCAGATCCGCGACGAGGCTTTTGTCGAAATCCCGCTTGTAGTCGAAGAGCCACAACACGTGCGCATACCAAAACCCCTTTTCGATCGAGTAGGGGTCTTTGTCCGTGTCTACGTGGTTGTGGTGGATGCGGTGATCGTGCGACCATTTGAGCGCCGACATTTCAAATGCCAGTGCGGAGCTGAGCAGCACGCACCATTCAAAGAATGCGTTGGCCGAGTAGGCCTTATGGGCGTAGAGTCGGTGGTAGCCGACCGTGATCGACATCCCGCCGAGAACGTAGGTAACGATAAAGAGGGCGATAGCAGCCCATGAAAATACGTTGATAAAGGCGGGTAGCAACAGCACCAGGGCGAGGTGGTAAGCAACCACGAAGGCGAACATATCCCAGTTTTTGATTTTCATATCCAATGATGTTAAAATTTGCGTCGTTTTGGTTGAACAATCTGTGGTGTCAACCGTAATCAGGCAGACACTTTACACAAATCATTCCGGATGATTGGTTTCAGGTTTTGAACGGGTCAAATGCTAATCAGATGCAATCCGAAACCGGTTTTGCACGTCATTTGCCTCGTCGCGTATCTCCAATTCGACCGCTGGCGCGCCGCCGGACCAGTCGATACGGAGCAGTCCGAAGCCGAGACCGGTGAAGACCTCGCCGTGGCGATAGCGATTGGGCTCACCCTCGAAACTTTCCCACGAGTGGGTCAGCCCGCTGGAGGTGATGTCAACCAAAGGGTAGTCAAGATCGAGACCGCCCATGACCGATATTTCGTGGATGTGCCGGTCGCCGCTCAAAAGGACGGTCAGGGTTCCACACTCGGCAATTTGCTCCAGCAACCAGGTCCGGTCTTCCGGGTAGTCGGCCCATTTCTCCCATTTGTGCTCAGCCGAGAGGACTTGGGTGCCGCTCACAATGAGGTGGAGGTCGGCCTCGCTCTCGCGCAGGGTCTCGCCGAGCCATGCGCGCTGGGCTTCGCCGAGTAGGCTGGGGTTCTCCGCTTTTTCGCCTGTGGCGAAATAGCGGTTATCGAGGAGGATGACCTTGATTGTCCGCCCCGTCGGCCCAAAATCGTAGGCTCCGTAGAGGCCTTCCCGCGTCCAACGGGGATCGCCGATGGGCACTTCCAGGAAGCTCAGCGCGAGGTCGCGGGTGACTTCTTTTAACGGGTAACTGCTTCCGGCATTATTACGCCCAAAATCGTGGTCATCCCAAGTGCCGACAATAGGGAATTGCTCGCGGAAGGCTGCATAATCCGGCCGGTTGAATTGTGCGGCGTAGCGCCGGGTGACCCATTCCCGGTTGATGGTATATTTCTCCCGCTCACCCTCGGGCGGGGCATACCAGTCTGCGTAGATATTATCGCCGCCCCAGATCCAGAGGTCGGGGGCGTGTTCGGCGATGACGGGCCAGAGTGGTTGGGGCAGCTCGTCGCGGTTGCAGGAGCCGAAGGCGACGACTTCAAGCGGTTGGCTGAAGTCGTCCGGAAACTTTGCGGACAAGCTGGCCACAAAAGACAGAACCAAAAAAACGGAAATGAAGGTGCGCGTCGTTGGCATATTGGGAAAGCTGCACGGCTCCCGAGAGAGGCGCAAGCCTAAGAACGAGAGTTGACAAGCTTGTCACCGCCTCCGTCAATCACCGCGCCATGAGCGAAGCAAGCAAGCCAGTCATACTCACCTGCGCCCAACCCACCGGTCTGCTCACGATCGGCAATTACCTCGGCGCGATCAAAAACTGGGCGACGATGCTCGATGATTATGAATGCTACTTCGGTGTGGTCGACTTGCACGCCATCACGGTGAAATATACACCCGCCGAACTGCGCAAAAACACGCTGTCCTGCGTTGCGCAATACATTGCCTGCGGGCTCGACCCTGAGCGGTCCAATATTTTCATCCAGTCGCACGTCGTGGGGCACACCGAGCTGGCATGGGTACTCAGCTGTATCACCCCGATCGGCGACTTGCAGCGGATGACCCAATTCAAAGAAAAAGCGGCCAAACTCGGCTTCAATGTCGGGGAGGGCAACGATCTGAAGTTCACCCACGAAGGGGCCCGCGCCCAAGCCTCGGTCAACTCGGGGCTGCTCATGTACCCCGTTCTCATGGCAGCCGATATCCTTCTCTACAATGCCGACGCCGTGCCGGTGGGCAACGACCAGCGCCAGCACCTCGAGCTTTGCCGCGATCTGGCCCAGCGCTTCAATCACACCTATTCCGAGACTTTCACGCTGCCGGAGCCGTTTATTCCACAAGCGGGGGCGCGGATCATGTCGCTGCAGGATCCCGGGCGAAAGATGTCGAAGAGCGACGAAAATCAAAACGCAACTTTGTTTATTCTGGACGAGCCCGCACAGCTGAAGAAAAAAATAATGAGTGCCGTGACGGACTCGGGCAGCGAGATCACCATGCGCGAGGATAAACCCGGCGTTTCAAACCTGCTACAGATTTACGCGACCATGAGCGGCCGTTCCGTGCCGGAAATTGAGGAATCACTGAAAGGGGAGGGCTACGGAACCCTCAAGAAAGAGGTCGCGGAAGCCGTCGTTTCCCAGCTGGAGCCAGTGCAAGACCGATACAAGGAACTGATTGCCGATAAAGGCTATCTGGAAAGTGTCCTCAAGTCCGGTGCAGAGGCGGCGCAGAAGCGGGCCTACAAAGTGCTGGGGAAGGTTTACCGCAAGTCAGGCTTCGTGGAGCGACCGCGATTGTAGATGTAAGCCGACCTTCGATGAGGCCCGATAGAAGCGTTTGGTAAAGAAGAACCAGCCGGAGACCGTTATGACGATTAAACCAGGCCGGTGAAGGTCCACGCACTGAACTGCGTCATAAAGGCACTACTCCCTGTCATCCATGAGAACATCTTACCGCCCCCAGGAAAATAATCACTGGTGTTTGCGAGAAACTCCCGGCAAAGCCCGCCTGCGCCGAGGATGAAGAAAAACTACATCGCGATGACGGCGTAGTCAGCTCCTGAAATCATTTGAATGGGGTTTCTGGGTTTGTTCGAAAACTTGGAAGCTGCGGAGCGTGCAAATACTCGATTTAAAGATCAAGTGGATTCGGAAAACGATTTGTCCCGGGGCATTTTCAAATTTTACGGAACTTTATGCTTTATTAAGGGATTTTTTGTGTGTTTGTTCCGATGACTCACCGTTAGCTTTCGGCATCCTTGCTTCCCCGACTAACCCTATATATCCCTATGAACATAATCGAAGTGACCCTGTTTCTCGTGGCCGTCGTCGGCGTGATCGGTCTCGGCATCTGGAAGAGCCGCAGTATCGTGTCCGCAAAAAGCGGAAGTGCTGCTCAAGATTACTTTTTGGCCGGACGCGGACTCAATTGGTGGCTGGTCGGCTTCTCTCTGATCGCGGCCAATATTTCGACAGAGCAATTTGTGGGGATGTCAGGCGGTGCGGCGGATCGGCAGGGGTTGGCGATCGCATCCTGGGAGTGGGCAGCGGCGATTACGCTGGTGATTACGGCTTTCTACATTTTGCCGAAATTCCTCAGCACGGGGATCTACACGATCCCGGAGTTTCTTGAGCACCGTTTCGATTCCGTTGCGCGACTCGCCATGTCGATTCCGGCGGTATTGACGCTTGTTTTTGTGAACACGGCAACGGTCATTTTCTCCGGGGCCAAGTTTGTCTCCGAATATTATAATGACGTGCCGATCATTAGCAGTTTGACGGCGATGTGTTGGCTGATCGCGCTACTGGCGGCAGTCTACGTCTTCATTGGGGGGCTCAAAGCCTGCGCCTGGACGGATCTCGTTTGGGGGTCCTCGCTTATTGTCGGCGGGGCAGTCGTCATGTTTCTGGCGTTCAACTATCTCGGTGAAAAGCCAGCCGAAGAGCTTTACCTGACCAAAGTAGCCAATTCACAGGCGACCGTTGAAGATATTCGGGAGGCTGGATCAATCGAGCGATTCATGCTACTCAACGACGGGGTCGAGGGGGAGGCTGAAGCGGTGGTTGGTAAGAATGCTGCCGGTGGTAAGCTGCACATGGTGCGCCCCGCTGACGACCCTGACATGCCCTGGACGGCATTGCTGATCGGTATCTGGATTCCCAATTTTTTCTATTGGGGCTTAAATCAATTCATTGTCCAGCGAACGCTTGGCTCAAAATCGCTGGCAGAAGGTCAGCGTGGCATCGTTTTCGCCGCATTTTTGAAGTTGATTATCCCCTTTGTCGTGGTCATCCCCGGCATACTGGCGTTTAATTTGTTCTCCGGCGACCTCGGTTCCAATGCCGATAGGTCGAATGCTGTGATCATGGAAACGGCGCCTGAGGATGCACTGTTTAGAGTGGATGAGGATTTTGTCGCAAAGGACACAGCCCAGGCTCTCAAAATTTACACGAAGAACAGTATCTCTGCCGGGCTGACACCGGCTCCGCTGGCCGCCGATCTCAGTGATTTGGAAATCGCCAACGAAATCAACGCTGTCGCCAATGCAGCGCTTGCCGAAAACTCAAACATGTCGGTGGCCGGCACGCTCAAAGGATACGACTATGATGCGGCCTTCCCCGTCCTCGTGCGTAATCTGATCAAGCCGATGCCATGGATTTCCTGGTTTGTTCTCGCCGCTCTATCCGGGGCGGTCATCAGCTCGCTGGCTTCCATGCTCAATTCGGCTTCGACGCTCGCCACGATGGATCTGTATGCGAAGTTTACGAAGGAGAAAGATCAGGAGAAACTGGTCAAGGTAGGCCGCTTCCTCGTGGTTGTATTTGTGTTACTGGCGGCTTCTTTTGCACCGAAGCTGAATGCCTTCCGCAGTATCTTTGCTTACATTCAGGAGTTCCAGGGCTTCATTTCACCGGGGATTCTTGCCGTTTTCATCTTTGGCTTTTTCTCTCCCCGCACACCGCGCTTCTTCGGGGTCGTGGGGATCGCTTCAAGCGTCGTGATTTATGGTGGGTTGCTTATTTTTGGGTCGGACATCGCCTTCCTTAATCGTATGGCGTTTACCCTCGGCTCGGTTCTCCTAATTGGTATACTCATCACCGTATTCATGCCTCTGGCAGAGCCGGTGAAGCTGCCGGTAAACAAAGAAATTGATATGACGACGTCACCGTTTGCCAAAAAGGCTGGTGTCGCGGTGATTCTGCTGACGGTTGCTCTCTATATTGTTTTCTGGTGAGAGCGTTTTCACGCGAGGCACGACCTGGTTCGTTCTTTTGAGCTGGGCCGGGTCGCGGGGTAAACCCGCTCACTACGGTTGTTGTAGTTGTTGTAGCAATTGGCTTTACGCCAAGAGTTGATAAAGATGGGTTTTTCAGCTGGTTCGAGTCGCCGGGTAAAGGGTCGTCTCCGTCTGCGTCGGATACGCCCACTCAAGACTCTCTCGCACGAAGAAAACAACAAGCTTGATGCTTGCAATCGCCTACGCTACGCCCAATGTTTTCAGCATACTGGCGATGTAGGGGATTAATTGCTTTTTGCGGCTGACGATTCCGGAAAGTTCGTAAATGTTGCTCTGACCACGCCGGGGATAATTGATGGCGGATTGCACTTCATCGTGGCCGGCGACGACAAGCAGCGAGTCCTGCGTGTTGATATCGGTGACCATGAGAAAACTGAAATAGAGATCTTCCTCTTGCCGAAAGGCTTCGAGCGCTTGATCGAGGACCGCTTCGTTCTTCCGAAAATTATCGAAGCCGAGCTCTTCGATCTGCGAAACCGAATAGCGCAACTCGCCCTCGTCATAGACTTTGCAATCGGAGCGAATGACCTCTTCCGGCGTACTGTTGACCACGACGGACCCGGCCGTGAAGATGAGATCGGAGAGCTTCTTGGGTTCCATTCCGGCAATCGGGGCCAGCCAGTCGAGGAGTTCGTGCTCCAGCGGCGTGGTCGTCGGACTATTCAGCAGCAAGGTGTCGGAGACAATTCCCGCCATCATAATACCGGCAATCTTCGGCTCCGGTTTCAGGCCTTTGGCCCGGAAGAGATCCGCGACAATCGAACAGGTCGAACCGACGGGGCGGTTAATGAAAAGAATCGGCTGATCTGTCGGTATATTACCGAGACGGTGGTGGTCGATAATCTCCGTGATTTGCACCTCGCTCGCACCATTGACGGCTTGTTCGACCTCGTTGTGGTCGACCAAAGCAATCCGGGTCTGACTGGGCTTAAGAATGTCGCTCTTGGAGAAGACGCCGATCAACTGCTTCGAGTCGCTAATCACCCCGTAGAGCGGCTCGTTGTTCAGCGCGATGCGCCGCTTGACCGTCGCAACACGGTCGTCCGCACTGAAACAACTGATATTCGGGGCCACCAGGCTGTCGATATGCGTCGCCGTGCGGATGATCCACGAAGTCGTAGCCGAGTCGTAGGGACTGACGACCAGACAGACATTGCGCTCCTTCGCGCGCGCGACCACCTCTTCATCGACTTCGAGATTCCCGGTGATGACGAGCATGCGCACACCCAACTGCAGGCAGCGCTCCTGGATGTCCCAGCGGTCGCCGACAATAATGATACTCCGATCCGAGGGGAGACCCTGCTCTCTGTGGTTATTCCCGAACGAGCGAATGTCCATCGCACCGATCCGCACATAGAGATCCTCCAGATCATCGACGCGGTCGGCGTGCAGCACTTGCGCGTGCAGCGAATCGATGATCGATTGCACGGTGGTTTGCACGCGGCGCATTGCCTTGGGTTCGCGGGGCTTTGGTATGAAAAACTCACCGAGTTGAAAGATGGAAACAAGGCCCTCGATTTGTCCCGACGCATCGACCACGGGCAGCGCACGCACGTCGTAGCGGTCGATCAGCTCGAGGGCCTCAGCGCAGGTGCTTTGCCGGTTCACCGTGCGCACCTTGGTTTGCATGATCGCTTCGATGCGGGGTGTTACATCCCCGATAAAGCGGGGCAGGGGTGTCTGAAAACGCTCCAAAATGGCATCCACCCGGGCGTTTGAGTTCCCACAACGGGCTGCTACGTATTCGGTCTGGCCCGTGGCGTGCTTGTAGGCCTCGTAGGCCAGCGCCGAACAAATCGCGTCGGCGTCGGGGTTTTTGTGGCCGAAAATATAGATGGGGTCGGGCATGTTTGGCGATTTTTAGAGAGCGAAATTTCTGGGTTTAACTACTGCAAACGCACCGTTTCAAGAAAAGAAAAACCCCAGCCTCTGCAAGGCTGGGGTTCGAGAGTGAGTGTTGGAACAGAAAATCAGCGTCTAGTCGGAGATAGTTCCCGAGGGATCGAGTGTTTTTACGTTTTCAGATGAGTCGATTGCATCAACAATATTAACCGTCGCATTTCCCGGATTACTGCTGTTGGAATTACCGACTAACTGTGGAGGCTCAGCGACATTATCGTAGAACGTAACGTGACCGTCCATGAATGCGATATGACCACCGTCATTTCCCCATGGATTCTCGGCTGGGTCCCAAAAGCCACTGGTTTGGAGACCCTTCGTCCAGAGG
>JAAAPI010000057.1 GCA_009908325.1 Verrucomicrobiota bacterium
GTCCGCCGTTTCAAGAACTTCGGCGGGGCTCCCCGATTCTTCGTCGCAGCGGTAGTAGGACCCGTAAGAGCAAACGCTGAGTCCGGCTGCAGCGGTTTTTTCGCCGACAGCGCGAGCGTTTTCGAGGTCGCCGGGTGGAACGTGCACATCGCCACCCCATTCGATGCCTTCGATCCCGCCTTTTCGAGCCAGGTCGATAAGTTCATCGGTGGCGTGTTTTCGGAACGTAACTGAGCAGAGTCCGGTGTGTAGCATGATTTAGAAGCGGTGGGTTTTTTCGATGTGAAGGATTGTCATCTCACTGTGATCGAGAATCTCATAACGGTGTGGAAGCGCCGCGTCAAATTTCAGTGCATTACCGGGCTTTAATTCGTGAATCTCCCGCGGCAGTGTGATGCGGACATGGCCTTCGCGTAGCCAGCAAATCTCAAACTCGTCCCCGTGAGCTTCGGGTTTTGAAAGTTCGCCCCCTTTTCGGGCGGTGGCCTGGAAACAGTCGATCCCTTTAAAGCTGAATTTCTCGAATTTAAACGGTCCGGAGTCGTAGCGTTCAGCCGTTTTGGGGGTGGCCGAGCAGGACTCTGCCAGGTTGAGCAGGTCCGTAGCCGACAGGCCGAACACCCGAGCGAGCCGGTAGAGCGTGTCCAGCTCGATCATATTTTGATTTCTTTCAAGCTTAGAGA
This sequence comes from Verrucomicrobiota bacterium, assembly GCA_009908325.1. Classification (GTDB taxonomy): domain Bacteria; phylum Verrucomicrobiota; class Verrucomicrobiia; order Opitutales; family Coraliomargaritaceae; genus Thalassobacterium. Next base: position 684 of record JAAAPI010000057.1, read on the forward strand.
GCCCTGCAATCGACACACCGGATTTTTGCGAAACTGCCTCCAGCGTGAGGCCCGCGCGCTTGCGCAAGTCGCGGACAATGGAGAAATCCACCGTTAATTCGTTCGGAGTCATTTGACTTCTTTGTTAATTGAAAAGTAAATAATGTCAAAAATTTTATCGTTAAAATAAATTATGGAGCTTTTTCACATCTACGCGGCTTTTGCCGCAATCGGCTACGCGGTTGCGGCAATGTTTTCGAAGCAGGCTTTGGCGCGTGGAGCGGGCGTGCTGCGGCTCTCGTTTGTAATCAACTGGTTGTTTGTTTTGGTCTTTGCGACGCTGCTTTGGGGCCATGAAGGGGCGATCCCCTGGGAAAAGTTGCATTACCCGATCATTACGGGATTTCTTTTTTTTCTGGGGCAGGTGTTCACCTTCACCGCGATCCGGTTTGGCGATGTTAGTTTGCAGACGCCTGTGATGGGGACCAAAGCGGTCTTTGCAGTCATCCTGGCGGTGTTGCTCGGAACCGAGGTGGTGACACTACCGATGGCCCTTGCCGCCGTGGTCTCCATGCTGGGGATTGCGTTTTTGGGGTTTTCCGGCGACGGCGTCGAGCGGGTTGGGCGAACGCTCTGTCTGGCTCTCTTGAGTTCTTTTTTCTTTGCCGGGTCGGATACGATGGTCGGTTTTTTTGCGAGTGATTTCGGGGTGCCGATGTTTTTGTTCCTGGCGATTTTATCGAATGCGCTGCTCTCGCTTGGGCTGGTGCCCTTTTTCCGGGAATCGTTTCGGGAGATGCCGCGGGCGGCCTGGCCATGGATCATGGCCGCGTCGCTTGGCATGGCGCTCCAGGCGCTCTTGCTCAACTACACGCTGGCGACCTATCAGAACGTGGCTGCGGTCAACGTCATTTACACGACGCGGGGTCTATGGAGCGTGCTGTTGGGCGCGGTTGCTCTCAAACTGTTTGCCTCGGCTAGCCAGCCTGTAGCCCCCAAAAGGATTTTCATTTTGCGGCTTGCGGGGGCGTTTTTGATGACCTTGGCCATCGGCATACTTTTCAGGGCGTGACGCCCAGCTACAGCGGCGTCCACTTCTTGACCTTTGCGGGCTAATTCGGAAGGTGAGCGGGGTCGCAAGGCTGGCGATGCGGACCGATACAACGAAGCGGCGCCGGAGGTGCTTCGCGATCATCCGGACATACGTATCAATGATCTTAGAAGGATCACCTCGTCAGCCGGCACCCGTTCGGCGGAACTTTGACGGTGTCTCTCCGGTAATACGCCGAAATACAACCGTCATTCGCTCGGCATCGTTGAAGCCGCACAGCTCGGAAATGTGCCCGATCGGGTGATTTGTTTCAAGGAGGAGTTGCTTGGCCCGTCCGACGCGCAAACGGCAGAGCATCTCCCAGGGGCTGTGGCGATACGTCTCCCGGAACGCCCGTTCCAGGCTGCGCCGTCCCAGGCGCAGCGCACGGCACATTCCGCCGATGGTGACCGGCTCTGCGAGATGCCCGGTGAGGTAGGTCATAGCACGGCGCAGCTGCACATCCTCCACAGCGAGGTGATTGGCCGAGTGCCGGAGCACGGCGCTGCCTGGGGGTGCGAGAATGGAGCGCTTCGGCGGGGGCTCGCCCGCCAGTAAACGCTGCATCGCTTGACCTGCGAGCCCCCCGATCCGGTCCCAGGGGATGGCGACACTCGAAAGCATCGGGTAGCTGAGGCCACAGACCAGCTCATCGTTATTCGCGCCCATCACGGCGACCTGTTCCGGAATGGCAATGCCCAGCTCACGGCACGTGCTACAGAGGAAACGCCCGAGCGGGTCGTGCACGGCAAAGATGCCGACCGGCTTCGGCAGCCGGGACAGCCAGTCGTTCAAAGCGGGATTTGGCTCGAGGAAGTGTTCGCTGTAGCCAGTGTTTTTGAAGGTTTTTTCCGTGAAGACGGAAACTGCCTGTCTGGGGCGAAATTTTAATACGTGCGGAGTGGACTCATCCGTCGGACTTTCCTTGGCCCGTTCCGCACCTGAAGGAGCGGACCTACTTATGCAGCTTTTTTCAGGTAGCTGCCTCGTCCCTAAAACTGCATCCGCCTGCCCCAGTTGCCGGCAAAAACCCTCGATCCGCTGGGCGGAATAGGGGGTGCCATTGCCGAGGCAGGCAAAGTTTTGCAGTCCCGACAGCTGGAGTGCTTCCGCTGCCGTTGCTCCGACGGCCCAGTCGTCGACATCAATGCTCGTCACCCCAGCATAGGTTTTATCTGTATCGACGATCACGGTGGGGATGTCGAGTTGCAATAGGTTCTCGGTCACTTCCGGCAGCCACTCCGTGATCAAGCCCTGAGGTTGGATCACTTCAAGGAGCCGGATCAGCTCTTGGACTGGCCGGTCGATGCTGACGATACGGAAGTCCTGCGGGGCACCGACGAAGGGCATTAAAGCCGGCGTGAGACGACGCAGGAAGACCTCGCTCATGACGATTGCGATGTGGCGGGGTGCGCTCAAGTGGTCGATGACAGCCGGGTTTTTGTCGCAAATCAACAGAATTTAAACGCAATTTGCGGTAGCGGGTGATGCGAGATAGGGGTATCATTTACTCTATGCAATACTTCGACTGCGACAAAATTCAATACGAGGGCCCCGCGTCCAAAAACCCGCTGGCCTTCAAGCACTATGACCCCACGGCGGAGATCGGGGGCAAAACCATGAAAGACCACCTGCGCTTTGCGGCGCCTTATTGGCACGTCATGCGCAACGAGTTGGGGGACCCCTTCGGTCCCGGCACGGCGCAAATGCCCTGGGATGACCGCAGCAGTTCCACGGAGAACGCCCTCGCCCGGGTGGACGTCTTCTTTGAGTTTCTTGAGAAGATGGGGATCGATTTTTACTGCTGGCACGACCGCGACATTGCGCCCGAGCTCAACGACCTGGCTGCGTCGAATGCGGCGCTGGATGCCGTGGTCGAGAAGCTCAAAGCCAAGCAGAAGGAAACGGGCGTGCAGCTGCTTTGGGGCACGGCCTGCCTCTTCCAACATCCCCGTTATGCGCAGGGCGCGGCGACATCGCCCGATGCCAATGTGTATGCCTATGCGGCGGCTCAGGTGAAGAAAGCGCTGGAGTGCACCCACGCGCTCGACGGCCTCGGATACACCTTCTGGGGGGGCCGTGAGGGCTATGCCACCCTGCTCAATACCAATATGAAGCGCGAGCTCGACCACCTCGCCGCGTTTCTCCACATGGCCGTCGACCACGCGAAACAAATCGGCTTCAAGGGGCCATTCTACATCGAACCGAAGCCATGTGAGCCCACGACCCACCAATATGATTCTGACGCGGCGGCCTGCCTGAACTTTCTCCGTGAATACGGGCTGATGGACCACTTCAAGCTCAACATCGAGACGAATCATGCCACGCTCGCAGGACACACCATGGAGCACGAGCTGACCGTCAGTGCCAACGCGGGCATGCTGGGCAGCATTGATGCCAACCGCGGGGACACCCTGATCGGCTGGGATACCGACCAGTTCCCAACCGATCTCTACCAGACCACTCAGGTCATGCTGGTCGTGTTGGAGATGGGCGGCTTCACGACCGGTGGCCTCAACTTCGACGCCAAGCGCCGCCGCGAGTCCCACGAGCCGATGGATCTCATCCACGCCCACATCGGGGGGATGGACACCTTCGCCCGCGGGTTGAAGATCGCTCACGCGATTCGCGAGGACGGCCGTCTGGCCGAGTTCGTCCAGGCCCGCTACGGCAGCTTCGACAGCGATATCGGTGCCAAGGTCGAAGCCGGTGAAGCCAGCTTCGAAACACTGGAGCAATATGCCCTGGCGAACGGCGAGCCGACTATCGCGAGCGGCCGTCAGGAAATGCTGGAAAACCTCATCAACGAGTTCATTTAAACTCCGCGTACGCTATGCTGACCCTTGGCCTCGACGCCTCGACGCAGAGCTGCTCTGCCATTGTTATCGACACGGAAGCCGGTGCTATCGTGGCGGAGGCGTCCGTCAATTTCGGTGAATCCTTTCCGCAATACGGGGCACCCTCCGGCTTCATCCCCGACGGTGCGGACGGCGAAGTGCATGCCGATCCCCGCATGTGGCTCGACGCGCTCGAGCAAGTTCTGGAAGCGCTGCGCGGGCAGTGCGATCTATCGCAGGTCGCAGCGATCTGCGGGGCGGGACAGCAGCACGGCTCGGTCTATTTGAACGACACTTGGCCGGGAGCATTGGCCGGGCTTTCGCCCGAGCACTCGCTGGCCGACCAGATCGGGCCCTGCCTCGCGCGGGCGACGTCACCGATTTGGATGGATACCTCGACCGTTGCCGAGTGCGCCGAGATCAGCGCCGCCGTGGGCGGGCCCGATGTGGTGTGTGCGAAGTCCGGCTCGATTGCGATCGAGCGCTTCACCGGTCCGCAAATCCGGCGTTTTTTCAAGCAGGACCCCGAGGGCTACGGCCGGACGGCGTCGATTCATCTCGTCAGCTCTTTCCTTTGCTCGGTGCTCTGCGGGTGTCATGCGCCCATCGATACAGGCGATGGGGCCGGTATGAACCTGCTGAACATCAACGACTGGGCCTGGGATGCCGATCTGCTGGAGGCGACCGCGCCCGATCTGGCGGGACGGCTGCCGACGGTCGTCGACGGCGGGAGCACGGCAGGCACCCTCGCCGACTACTTCGTGCAAAAATTCGGCTTTGCTGCGGGAACACCGGTCACCGTCTTCACGGGAGACAATCCGAGCAGCCTCGTCGGTATGGGGGCGAGCCGTCCCGGACGCGTCGTCATTTCGCTCGGGACTTCCGATACCTTCTTTGCTGCCATGCCCTCGGTGCAGGCCGATCCCGAGGGCTACGGGCATGTCTTTGGCAATCCGGCGGAGGGCTCCATGTCGCTACAGTGCTTCGTCAATGGGTCGCTCGCGCGTGAGGGGGTAAAGGATCACTTCGGCTATGACTGGGCGCATTTCACCGAAGCCCTGGAGTCGACGCCGGCGGGCAACGGCGGCAATGTCATGCTGCCCTTCTACCGACCGGAGATTAGCCCGCGCATGGATGCCACCGCACCGCTGCTGCGGGGCGACGCCGCTTTTGAGCGTTGGGAGCAACCGGCG
>JAAAPI010000099.1 GCA_009908325.1 Verrucomicrobiota bacterium
CTTTGAAGGGACGCTCATCTTTTTCTCGCTTATGCAGGTGCCCGTTGTGCTCTTTCAGCGCAAACCGGAGTTATTGGACTGATGCGGTATAAACACGTTATATGGGACTGGAATGGGACGCTGCTGAACGACACTTGGCTCTGTGTCGAGGTGCTCAACGGGCTTCTGGCGCGACGCGGCCGACGGCCAATCACGGAGGATGACTATCGGCAGAATTTTGGCTTTCCGGTGATTCACTTCTACGAATACCTTGGCTTCGATACGGATGTGGACAGTTTCGAGCGGGTGAGTCGGGAATTTATCGGTGACTACGAGGCCCGCTGGTTTGAGGAGTGCGTCCTGCACCCGGATGCGCACAACGTATTGGCGGCGATGGCGACAGCGGGCATGACGCACTCGGTGCTTTCCGCAGCGAAGCAGGAAGCACTGGAATCGGGCATCCAACACTACGGCCTGAGCGAGCACTTTATGGGTCTGGTGGGAACGGACAATATCTACGCCGAGGGCAAAGTGGGGCGGGGTAAACACTGGATCGAGCAGCTACCGTGGACCCCGCAGGAGGTCGTGATGGTGGGCGATACCCTGCACGATTTTGAAGTCGCCGAAGCGATCGGCAGCGATTGCGTGCTGCTGGCGCACGGACACCACAGCCCGGAGCGGCTGGCGGCTACCGGTAAACGGGTGGTCCACTCGCTGCGGGAACTGGTCGATGCGTTGCGCGGTTGATTGGGCCGGGTTTGTCCTGGGGCGTCAGCAAGTTAGGCCCGCCCTTCTACCAAATGCCATTGCAAGCACCGCGAACCGGTGCGTGGGGACACGCACCCTCCGTAGAAGCCGGCAAAGCGAATCCTTTACATCGCCCGGCGAACCGCTACAAGGTTTAGGTATGAATCGACTTGCTTCCTCCCTCACCACCGTTTTTTGCCTGCTTGCTCTGGTCTTGACCGGCTGCCAAACGGGACCCACCCAGGTCAGCAGGAGCGCCGACCGTGGCTACACCGCCCCGACAACACCCACTTCCACCCAGGCGCAGTGGCGCGGGGTGGATGATACGAGCGTATCGGAAGCAACCCCCAATCGGCGGGTCATCGTGCCAGCTGCGAAAGACGACCGCGCCGACCGCAGCTCAAACGTCATTCTCCGGACCAATCAAATCAAGGTCACCAAAGAAGTCCTCGAGTCCGCCTCCGTCGGCGGACAACTCCGCTACCGCATCACCATAGAAGCCCTCGACGATGTGAACAACGTCCGCCTGACCGAGACCATGCCCGCCGGCGTGCAGTTCAACTCCGCCAGCCCATCCGCCTCGCTTGCCGGGAGTGACGCCCGCTGGACCTTTCCCTCGATGCAGCGCGGCCAAAGCCAAAACATCGATATCACCGTCACCCCCACCCGCGAGGGCGACCACCAAATCTGCTCCGTTGTGACGGTCGACAACGCCTTCTGCATGGATTTCTTCGCCGGCCAGCCCCAGCTGGAAGTCGTCAAACAGGGGCCCCGCTCCATCGAACTCGGCGAGGAAGCCACCTGGACCGTGACCGCGACCAATAACGGCTCCGCTCCCGCGACCAACGTGGTCATTACCGATACCCTGCCCGATGCCTTCACCCCCACCAGCAATCTCCGCCAGTCCATCGGCAACCTCGCCCCGGGCGAAAGCAAGACCGTCACCTACACTGCGAAAGCCGTCCGCCAGGGCGATTTCAGTAACCGCGCGGTGGCCACCTACAACGGCAGCGGACCCGACGGGCGCGGTACCTCCGGCTCCAGCCCCGTGGCCAGCTCACCCATCGCCATCGTCCAGTCCGGCATCCGCGTGCGCAAGACCGGCCCCGAAGAAGCCTACGTCTTTAAACCTGAGATCTTCGAGATCACCGTTGAAAACACCGGCGATACCGATCTGAAGAACGTCCGCATCACCGACGTGTTGCCCCGCAGCAGCTCCGTCGCCGACAACGGTCGGGGCCGCGTCTCCGGCAACGCCATCGGCTGGATGATTCCCAACCTCCCCGCCGGCTCCAGCCAGCTCATCCGCACCGAGATCGCCGCCACCCGCAAGGGTGAGTCGACCAACACGGTCAAACTCGTCAGCGAAAACGGCCTCGAAGCTTCCGACAGCGTCACCACCAACTGGCTCGCCGTCCCCGGCGTGACGGTCTCCATCACCGACAGCAAAGACCCTGTCCGCGTCCGCGAGGCCACCACCTACAGCATTCAGGTGCGCAACCAGGGTGAGTTCGAGCCCGTCAGCGGGACGGTCACCGTGCGCTTCAGCGACGGCATCAAGCCCACCGCTGTGGCGGGCGACGCCCGGGGCACGATCGACGGCCAGACTGTGACCTTCCCTCGCACCACGCTTGAGCCGGGCCGGGACACCAACCTCAGCATCACCGCCGAAGGTGCCGAGATCGGCTCAGGACGCGCTGTCATGAACTTCAGCGCCGACTTCCTCGCCGATCCCGTCATCAGCCAGGAATCGACCAACGTGTATTAAGATTATCATTTGGATTGGCATTGGTCCGGTATACTTGCACCGCCTGACGAACTAAAATCCAACAAATCGGAGGTATCGACTTCGAGCCTGCCGCTTTTCCGCGATAGTCCTATACGTCGCAGAAATAATGGAGTCCACCGTAGCATACCAAAACCACCCTCTTTGCTGGTTAGCATCCATACTCTGCTGCATAGGGATATTGGCACTATTGTTTACACCTACCAAGAAAGCAAAAGCGATCTATGATACAGTAACCTTTCTCCCAACCTACGCGATTGGCATCCTTGCCTGGCTTTTGCATGGCATTTCTTTGAATAGCCCTGCTTTGATCATCCCGTGCGCTATCCAGTTGCTAGTGCTTCCAGTTCTTATTCGTCGATCCACGGCTCTACAAAAGGAGAAGATCAAATATGGATTATAGCCTTGTCGCCGGATTCCTGGTCACGCTGTCACTATTGCTGCTATGCATCGAGCGATCCCTGTCCAGCGATACGCAGAGAATCCCTCGCATCTTCTTGTTAGCATATGGGGGTGGCGTCGTATGCTGGTTGATACTAGGCGTTGTCATTAACAACAGTGCACTAGTTTTAATTAGTTCACTCCAGGCATTTTTCATTCTTTTGTTTTCGGCCTTACCTCTCCGCTCCACATGAATACCCAATCTTACATTCCACCAACGTTCACGAAGCGTTTGGCCGCGACGTGGATAGATACAGTTTTGTTGATTGGGATGTATATTGCTCTCGGTTTCGCAAGCGCACATCTCTTTAGCGTTGATGCTTATCCCCCACGCAAACCTATGCAGCTATACACTCAGCGCGAATTCAATATATTTGGATTCTTCGTGCTCTCTACTGCTATACTAGTCACGCTTTACCTCGGTTTGTCGTATAAGGTTGTTGGCGCAACTTTTGGGCAAAACCTGCTAAATATAAGATTGTTGAATCAAGACGGGCGCGAGCTATCGAACAAAAATATAGTCCTTAGAATAGTCGTCGTTTTATTCCGTCTATTTTTGGTTGCTATACCGGGACCGCTTGTAGCGCTACTATTTTTTGCATTTAGCGCTCACTACTTGAATGAAGCTTTTTCATTTGTGCTACTTCTTTCTGTTGTGCTCGGGCTTTTCTATCGCGCTCTGGTCAAATATAAGAACGGACAAACTCGATCAATTGGCGATAAATTTTCAGGGGTTTTGTGCGTTGATATTTCCAAGCAAAAACCCGAAGTAGGCGATGCCGGGCAAACTGCCGAACCTGGTGCGTCAGACTCTATTGGCTACAAAAAATGAAACTGATAGCGACCTACTCCAAGCCGGAAGAAGCGCATTTGGCGGCGTCCTTGTTAGAAGGAAATGGGATTACTGTGAACGTTCGAGACGCCGACACGGTCGGCAACTATTGGATGTATTCGAATGCCGTTGGCGGGGTCAAAATCGAAGTCCCTGACGCGGAAGTCGACAAAGCAAAAGAAATACTCAACCTGCCCAAGGAGGCAAACGGATTGCTGGCGTGTCCCCATTGCGGCTCGGGAAATGTAAAAATGAGAGAAATGAACCTCTTCACCGCGATCAGCGTAGCGATTGGGTTTATGATCCCGTTTGCTTCGAATAAAGTCGACTGCATGGATTGCTCCGAAAGCTTTGATCTTAAAACCACGCACCTATGAAAAACAAAATAGTCGCCGTAATCACCTTCATTTGCACCTTTGCGGCAGGCACATTAACTGCCGCCGAATTCGAGCCCTACCTGCGGCTTCCTTACAAAACGATTGGTGAGACCGAGTTGGCGCTCTACGTCTTCAATCCGGAAGGTCACCGAGCTTCGGACGAACGGCCTGTCATCGTCTTTTTCTTCGGGGGCGGCTGGAAGGGCGGGTCGCCCAGTCAGTTTTATCCACACAGCGCCTATCTGGCCTCGCGTGGCATGGTCGCTATCGCGGCGGAATACCGCGTTGCGAAACGACATGGGACCACCCCGAAAGAGTGCGTAAAAGACGGCAAGTCGGCCATTCGTTGGATTCGGGAAAATGCGGACAAGCTGGGCATCGACCCGGACAAAGTTCTTGCCGGCGGCGGCTCGGCGGGCGGGCACGTGGCGGCGGCGACCGCAACCACGGACGGCTTTGAGGAGGCGGGTGAGGACTTGTTTATCAGCTCGCGTCCGGCGGCTTTGGTCTTGTTTAACCCGGTCTTCGACAATGGTCCCGGCGGTTATGGCCACGACCGCGTCGCCGACTACTGGGAAGCGTTTTCGCCCCTGCACAACATCAGCGAGACGACCCCACCGACGATTGTCTTTCTGGGGACGGAGGATCGCCACGTGCCCGTCGCCACGGCAAAAGCCTACCAGCGCCCCATGGTCGAGAACGGCAATCACTGCGACCTGCATCTCTACGACGGCCAACCTCACGGGTTCTTCAACTTGAAGAACCGGGAGAATTTCACGAAGACCGTGGCAGCGATGGATGCGTTTCTGGTATCATTGGGCTATCTGCAAAGTGGCGTGGAGCAATGGCTGGAGACGGTGGTGGATGAAGCCGAGCCGGAGAGCTAGTGCCAGACGCTGATTGAACCGCGAATGGACGCGAATGAACGCGAATTATAATGAAGAAACGATAGGCTTCTGCCGCCGCTTGCGGAATTGGGTCCTTTTGAAGTTCATCTGCATTGAGTCTGAAGTCTGCCGTAGGGGCTTCACTCGTCAGGGATCAAGAGCCTGTCGAATGGTGAAGTCCGGGTCTGGCGAGGTTCTGCTTTGGCTCGGCGGTCTTCACGAGTGAAGCCCCTACAAATCGACCGCTGCCAGCACTGCCGCTTTTAGGGCGGCCACGCGCAGTTCCAGCGCGAGGGCGGATGGTGTTTCCAGAGTGTAAAGGACGCCGCCAAATTGCTGATAGAGCCAGATCGACTCCGGCTGCCCCTCGGGAAGGTCGGGCAAGGTGTCGGGGCGGATGATGCCCGATCGCGCGCTGCGGCCGTCGATACACTCCGCTGTCTCGATCGGTAAAAACTGCCCGGTCGCTTGGAGCAGGACTTTTGCCAGGCTCGGGGATTTGCCGAAGTTCAGTTCATAGAGATAGAAACCAGCCGCCTCCCAGTCTTCGTGCAGGTGTATGCCCAGGTCCAGTGAGGGGACCTGCCGCTTTATCCAGTCACGGTGACCGCGAATTTCGTCGGAAACAAAGTCCCGGTAGTCGCGGTTCAAGTCGATTCCGGTGGCGTTTTCCCGCGTGCCCCGCTTGAGGCCGGATGGATTCATCAGCGGACAGATCACCCAATTGTCGTCG
>JAAAPI010000346.1 GCA_009908325.1 Verrucomicrobiota bacterium
ACTGTTGCAGGACTCCCATCTGGTCGATTGGGGGATTGCCATTAAAGCCGTCAAGTCGGCCTCCGAGTTCGTGGGCTTTGTCCAAACGCTAATCAACGAACTGAAGCCCGACATCGTCGTGACGGAGAAGATCACCGAGACCTGTCGCAAGGGGAAGAGGGCGAGATCGCTGATCAGCGCAATCGCCGACATCGCGAGCCACAACCCCGTCCTAGACGTCTCCGTCGAGCGCCCAAGGGGGTTTCCGAGCAAGTATGAGGAGGCTGAGTATCTCGTTAGAAAGCACCCGGAGTTGATCGGGTATGCGCCCAAACAGAAGCGAAGGCTGTTTGATTTCGAGCCGCGTGGGATGGTGTTGTTCGAGGCGCTCGCCTTGGCGCTGGTTGTTGATCACGGCTCTTAAGATCAAGTTCCGATCGCTAAGACTGTAAGCCAAGGTGGGCGGGCCAGCAAGACGGATAGGTGCAATATGGTCTGAAGCTATTTCCTCAGAACAGCGCGATAGATCATCATGAGAGAGTGTGGGGAAATGTGCTTGTTACGCATCAAAATGCTGACATCAGTGGCAAATTTGAAATCCGGCTTGATTGTTTGAATATGCCTTACCGCATCATTCCCCTGATCCAAGGCACTCTTCGCTTCGGCATATCTACACAATTCAAAACCGATCATGAACGCTGACAGCTCATGACAAAGCCGAAGAAAGACCTGCTGTCTTTCTCTCCCTACCTCGGTGTCATGCGCCCCTGACGTCTTGAGTTCACGGATTGGCCCCCTCCGGCGTAGCCAGTAGCTCAGCACCCCGGCTTGCTTGAAGTGGTCGGGGACACCTCCACCCTCAATGCTCAGGGCGTCCACATCCCGAAGCCAATGGGTTCTCACGTTCTCGATTTCAACGTCGGAAATTTTGCATGTGCACGCGAAGATGTCGGCAACATCTTTGTATGCACCAGCCAAGCAGAGCTTGAACCAATCACGATTTGAAACGTCGTTGCCGTTCTCGTCCGTGCAGCCGGTTCGGCTGTAATCATAAAAATGCGGAGTGAACGGGGAAAAGAAGTCCGTCATTGCTTCCCCAGAAAAAGACGGCGGATCGCAATCGCGCCGCCGTCATTTCAGTCCGTCCAGGTCTCCCAGGCGGCTTTTCGTTCTTTGTCCGTGTATGCCCGCTTCGGCATGTCGAGATGGTTCTCTGAGAACGGGATTTCAAACCCCTCCTCCGCGACGGGGCGCTCTTCCTTCAGAACCATCGCCTCAAGTTCCTTGCGTCTGTCAGGCACGCTGACCTCCATAAAACTGTTCACCCAACACTCAGTGTACCACATCACACTTTGTTACAGTCGGTTCGCACGTCGTAAATCACAATAGCAAGGAGCATGCAAACCAGTCGTTTACGGGGCAGTAAAGTGGCTCACGCTGGCACGAAGTGATGCCAAATAGGCGCAGTGTTCCTCTTTTGTCCGCCGCCTGAGTGTTCAGTGACCACTGACCGACATGATGCAAACATCAATCCTCGTTGGTCTTCGCGGCTTGGTCCTTCCAGTGCGCGGCTTTCGACGCCTTAGATCATCTCCACATCGGGCGGATCCCCCGGCCTCCTCGTCACGGTGCCGTCCGAGCCGTTGCCTCTTGTCGAGCCAGAAGGCTGTGGCTCCGGTTCCGGCGATGGGCCTTTGGGCGGCTTTGGCGATGGCCCGTAGCGTAGCTCCATTTCGGTCTTGAGCCCAGCGAGATCACCACGCCTCGGGAAGTCACCAAGAGCGTTTCGCCTACCCCGTATCGGCACGAAGCCCCGCTTCCGCGTATGAAGTCCGAAGGTGAACTGCGGCAGGTTGAGGATGTCCTCGGGCTTCACCTGCATACTGCCTGCGAACTTGGCGGCATCCTCGCGGAACGACGTCCAGATGATTTTGGTGGCGGTGTTTACCATCAAGGAGTCGGCGAGCCCGCTTCCTCCCTTTGAACCGCTCCGGGTTTTCCGGAGGCTCCAAATCGAGGAAGGATTGGAGCCATGGAAAAAGACAACAGAGCGAACCGCTATTCACCTGAGACACGCGCGAGAGCCGTGCGGATGGTGCTCGACAATCAGGGTAACTACGAGAGTCAGTCGACAGCGATCAAGGCGATTGCGCCGAAGATCGGCTGCGGCCGCGACACATTGCGGCGTTGGGTTCAGCAGGAGGAAACCGACACAGGCTGCCGAGATGGCGTGACGTCAGAGGAACGGGCCCGGATCAAGGACCTGGAACGCGAGGTCCGGGAGCTTCGGCAAGCGAATGAGATCCTCAAGAAGGCCAGCGCGTATTTTGCCCAGGCGGAGCTCGACCGCCCACTGAAACGATGATCAGGTTCATCGACGATCATCGGGCCGAGTATGGGGTCGAGCCGATCTGCCGGGTTCTGCCGGTCGCCCCCTCGACCTTCTACGAACACAAAGCCATCGAGCGTGATCCGGTTCGTGCATCCGAACGCGCCAAGCGAGATGCTGAGTTGCGATCCGAGGTTCAGCGTGTTTGGGATCAGAACTTCAAGGTCTACGGGGTGCGCAAGGTGTGGCACCAAATGCGGCGGGAGGGCTTCGATGTGGCCCGCTGCACCGTGGAACGTCTGATGCGGGAGCTGGGTATACAGGGCGTCATTCGCGGCAAGCCGCAGAAGACGACGCGACCGGACAAGACCCTGCCATGCCCACGCGACAAGGTGAACCGACAGTTCCGGGCACCGGCGCCCGACACATTGTGGGTCAGCGACTTCACCTATGTCTCGACTTGGCAGGGCTTCGTTTATGTGGCCTTCGTGATCGACACCTTCGCCAACCGGATCGTCGGCTGGCGGGCGTCACGCTCGCCGCAGACCCAGTTCGTTCTGGATGCCCTGGAACAGGCGCTCTATGAGCGGCGGCCCGATGGCGATCTCATTCATCACAGCGATCGAGGCAGTCAATATGTGTCGATCCGCTATACCGAGCGCTTGGCCGAGGCCGGGATCGAACCTTCGGTCGGCAGCGTCGGCGACAGCTATGACAACGCCCTGGCCGAGACAATCATCGGCCTATTCAAAGCGGAGGTCATTCACCGCTTGGGGCCGTGGAAGACTGCAGATGCTGTGGAATGGGAAACCCTGAAATGGGTCGACTGGTTCAACAATCGCCGCCTGCTGCAACCGATCGGAAACATCCCACCAGCAGAGGCCGAGCAGAAGTTCTATGAACAGCGTAACGAGTTGGATGAAGTCGCATGAAACGGAGTAATCAGCCTCCGGGAAAACCGGGGCGGTTCACTCTGCGCCTGCTCGACCGCTTCCAGATCGCGCGGATCACTCAGGAACTCCTGCATCGCCGCCGACGCTTCCTGCAACTGAACGAGATCATCGGCTGACAGCTTGAAGTGCATCAGTTCGCGCGCCCGGCGCTGCAACTCCTGAACAGCAATCTCGGAGAGTGCTTCGCTGGGAAGCTCAGCTATCTGGTCTTCAAGGCGCTGCAAGAGGTTCGTCGCCTTGCGCGCACTCTGAACATCACGCTGACCATCATCATCACCGCGAATGATCGCCCGAACGGCAGGCAGCTTCTTGCGCGGGACGAGCGCCAACTCCAGATCAAGGAGACGGGCAAGCTCGACCAGGCTGGACAGACGCAGATCGACTGCCCCGTTCTCGATCTTGGAGATGTGGCTCTGCGGAACCCCCGCCTTCGCACTGAGCGCGCGCTGAGAGAGCCCCTTGCGTTCCCGCGCGGCTTTGAGCGACTCTGCGATGTGTTGCGTTGCGTAGATCATGATCTATCTTTCTGCCTCAGACCGGCTGTATGATATGTTTAAGCATATCATACACTCAAGTCTGATGTAAGCATTGATGTAGAAAGATATATCATGTCAAGCATTAGATATGCTTTTATATATCAGTTCGCCAGAGGAACCGTTAGCTGAAAGCAAATTAAGATTGAAATTCAGAGGCTTAAATGAATCTCGACCAGAAACTGCTGACAACATTTGATGAAACCAGCGGCGTGCCAGGTGAACTCCGCAGCTGTATCAACGCCCACGGACTCTACAACACGCTCCAATTTGTCCTGCGCCTCTCACCACGGATTCACAACATTCTGTCGAACACGCCAGCAGGCATCCACAGTAGCTCGAACCTAAACTTCGAGCAGGTTCAGGCCTTCTCGACATTCCTTCACGAAACCATTCACTGGTGGCAACATATTGGGTCTACGTCAGGGCTGTTACTGAGTCTCAGCCACCCGGTCCAGTCGCATGCCAACATCACGCATCTGAGGAATTTTCTGAAGGAGGTTGGCCCCAAAAAGCCGATCATAGGCATAGCAAGAAGCAAGAAGCAGGATAGTCTCTATTCTGAAGAAACGCTTAGAGAAACAAATGTCATCGTAAACAACTTTAAAGACATCAGCTTTTACCAGATCATCGCAACGCGCCCCGATCTGATCCGGCAAAACAGGATCGCTGATGACCCCTTCTTCGAGAATATCGGTCATTCATATTATATCACATACGCAAACACGCTCCGTATGCTGACTGGGCAGTTCGATCCCAACTTTAAATTTCTCTCCGACCCGAGAAAGTGGGAGCCAGAGTTCAGGAAGCTTCGTGAGAACAAGCAAGAAGGCTTCTATTACGGCTCACCCATCGCCATCCCACCAGTGGGACTGTGGGAAGTCTTCGAGGGCCAGGCCCGCTTTGTGCAGCTTCAATATTTGCACTTCGGGTCTGGTGGCCGGTTCGGGTGGGAAGACGCTCGGGACATGGGGATGCTCGGGACGATGTACTCGAAGGCCTTCGAAACATTCCTTAATCTGACAGATTCTGAGTGGCCTGCAGAAATTAGTTCCCCTCTGGTTGGACTCTTTCTTGCCGTCTGCGACATGACCATCAATCCCGGCGAAGGGTTTCCGCTCCCACTCACCTCACCATCTACGTTCATAACCGACAACGATCCCGGTATGCGTTTCACGTTCCTGTTCCGCATGATCGCCCTCAAGGCGCCGCACCTCAAAATCCTTGTGAACGAGTATTCAGCAGACGAGTACCTCGAGGTGACAGAGCAATTGAGCAAGCGCTTGCTGACGCCATCTCCAATGGCGATTGCGCATTCCGTCGTTAAGTGGTCGGAAGAGCAGGACGCGATGATTTCATTGATGAAGGAAGAAGAGGCTTTTCAGTTCTCGCCCATGGACATGCCAGCACGTCTCCTACTGTCTCGCTACATCGTCTTCAATTGCGACAAGGTCCGCCGACCGGAATTTATGTGTTGGCCGGGTGCATGGATGGCGGGCGAGCGTGTGGAAGCATCGGGCAAGGAGATACTGGATCGCAACATGGCACTGTTTGTGGACAAGGAAGATGATGACGGAATTTTTCCCGCCATTGTCCCTGGAAAGAAGGCCGACGCTATCCAGAACACATTTGATCAGTTTTACACTTGGATTGTAAACTACGGGCTAATTTCCCAATGGATTTCTAGTGATGGGCCATTCCGCTATAATTTCGAATGGCTCTCAACGGCCCATAATCCAAATGAAATTGAGGAATGGGCAAAGGCAGGATTTGAGCGGACTTTCGGAATAAGCCCCGATAAGTTCCAATCCTGATATCCAATTCGATCGATTTGCATAGTTGGGTCATTTTAGATCGCAGGGCAAACATAGGCTTTCATTGCTTGCAGGCGAACGGATAGCCCGACGTTGTTGCGAAACAGCTGCGAGGCGGGTATAGAATGTCGGCTTGGGCCAATGGCTTCAATTTAGCAAGACCTA
>JAAAPI010000232.1 GCA_009908325.1 Verrucomicrobiota bacterium
GGATAGCAATCAGTACTTCGACGGCTCAGACCAATCCGATCGCTTTGGGCGTTCTCAATGAGGAAGAATGGATTCGGGTCGATGGCAGCGATGTCGAGGCGGTTTACCGGGCCGGGCAGGAGGCGGTCGAGCATGCTCGCTCGGGGCAGGGGCCCGCCTTTATCTGGTGCGACGTGGAGCGTTTCTCAAACCACTCCAGCGCGGATGACCAACGCATGTATCGCGCCTCCGACGAGCTGGATGCCATGCAGGAGCGGGATCCGGTTCTGGGCTTTCAGCGGCGTATGATCGAGGACGGCTTGCTTACCGAGGCCGAGGCGGATGCTTTGCAGGAGGAAATCCGCGAAGAGATTCGTGTCGCCTATCGCGAGGCGGGTGCCGCCGACGATCCGCTGGCCGAGGAATGCTCGCTCCACCTGATGGGCCCTCTGGAAACACCTTCGGAGATGCCAACGCTCGACCTCGGTGGCTCCTGCCGCATGCTCGATGCGGTGAATAAAACCTTCCACGCGGCCATGGATGCCATGAAGGACGTCGTCTTTTTCGGTGAAGACATCGCCGATCCCAAGGGCGGCGTTTTCAATTTGACCAAAGGTTTGTCGACCAAGGATCCCAACCGCGCGGTCAACTCGCCGCTGGCCGAGTCCACCATCATGGGGGTTGCGGTTGGTCTGGCCTCCTATGGGAAGCACCCGTGTTTTGAAATCCAGTTCGTCGATTTCATTTATCCGGGTTGGAACCAGCTCGTTTCGAATATGGCCACGCTCCGCTGGCGCAGCTTTGGTCACTGGCGATGCCCGCTCGTTATCTATGCGCCCTGCGGTGGCTACCTGCCTGGGGGTGCGCTCTGGCACAGCCAGGCCGGAGAGGCATCCTTCGGGCGGATTCCCGGTATCCGGGTGGTGGTGCCTTCGACGCCTGCCGATGTGGCCGGGCTTTTCTGGACGGCCCTGCAGGGCGGAGATCCCACAATCATCCTACTCCCGAAACATCTCATGTGGGCGGAGCAGTCGGTCGGCGAGATCAAGCCGGTTCCACTCGGTAAAGCAAGGGTCATCCGCTCGGGTGAGTTGCTCACGATGGTCACTTGGGGTAATTGCGTCGAGCTGGTTGAAGAAACGCTCGACGCGATGGAAGGCGAACTCGATGTCGACCTGATCGACTTGCGCTCGATCCAACCATGGGACCGCGAAACAATCGCGGCTTCGGTCCGCAAAACAGGCCGCCTTATGATCGTGCAGGAAGATAATATCAGTGCCAGCGTCGGACAGATGGTCCTGGCGGAAATGTGTGGTCGGCAGGATGTGTTGGAGTGCCTGAAGAGCCCTCCGGTGATTGTTTCCAAGGAAGATGTCCACGTCGGCTTTAATCCCATTTATGAGTATGCTGCCCTCCCGGATACGGCCCGTATTTCGGCAGCGGTTGAACGCTTGCTCGCATCGTCCCTCCGCGCCTCCCTCGAGCAAGCCGCGACACCCGAATCCACCGCTCACCCAACCACACCCGCTATGACGAAGCCTCCAGAAGATGCTGCTCCCCCCGCCGCAACGAAGACGATCACCGTCCCGATTCTCGGGGAGGGAATTCGTGTTGCCCGCGTGGTATCCATACTCAAGCAAACCGGTGACACCGTTGAAGCCGATGACGCAATCTGCGAGGTAGAGACGGATAAAGCGGTTTTTCCCATCGAGTGCGACGAAGACGGGGTACTGGGTGCGTGGCAGATCGCGGAGGAGGACGAGGTGAAAGTCGGCCAGGATCTGGTCGAATTAAAGCTGCCTCAGGCCGCGTCTGAGGCTGCTCCCGCCATAAGTTCCGAGCCCATTCCCTACGATGCGCTGAAGCGGAGCGGAGGCCTTTCGCAGGAAGTCGTGAAACAGCTGCAGGGGATCGTCCCGGCGACGATTGATATGACCTGCCGGTGGGAGACCGTTCGTGACGCCCGGCTTCGGAGTAAAGAGACCCCGGGCGGCACCCTCTCGACCGCCACGATGTGCGCCTGGGCTGTCCTTCAGGCAATGAAAAAGCACCAGCGTTTTGCCTCGGTCGTGCGGGGGCAGGACCTGGTCTACGATCCTGATCGCTTCGATCTCGGAATAGCGGTGGCCCGCCCCGGTGACGAGCTCGAAACCGCCGTGGTCAAAACGGCTAACGAGTTGGCTTGGGCTGATTTCCCGGAAGTATTCAATGACGCTCTGCGCCGAACGCGGCACGGGGAGGTCGAGTCGAAGAATCGTGTCCCCCTGACCATTTCCAGTATGGGGGCCTACAACGTGCGCTCCGCCATTCCCATCGTCGTGCCGCCATCCATTGCCACACTCTTCATCGGCGCTCCTTACCAGATGCCGGACCCCAAGTCCACTGACGGTGGCACCATGGAGGTCGCCTCCCTTGTGCTGACCTTTGACCACCGCTGGATAAACGGTGTCGGCGCAGCGGCCTTCCTTTCCGACGTGCGGAAGGGGATCGAGCGCTTCGACAAGGTTTAGGCGAACCATGGCCCACCTTTGTCGACACTGCTCCACGCCGTTTTCTGAAGATTCCGGGGTGGACGGTTTTTGCTGTGGCGGTTGCCGCGAAGTGTATCATCTGATTCGAGAGGAAGGGCTGGGGGACTACTACCGCAAGCAGGATCGCATGGCCGAGCCGCTCAAAGACCGGGTTCTTTCCCCGGTCGATCACGTAGCTCTACTCGAAACCCAGCGCCGGATCGAAGCATCGGACGGCCCGGCCCGGGCCACCTTCAACGTATCCGGCATGTCCTGTATGGGCTGCGTTTGGCTGATCGAGCGGCTGGCCGAGCGGCAAATGGGCAGCGTCCAACGGCAGGTCAGTCTCACCCGGCAAACGCTGGCGCTCACTTGGTCGCCCGGTCAATTTGATCTCGGTTCGCTCGCCGAAGAGTTGCGGCGCTTCGGTTACCGCCTCGATGCCAGGCCGCTGCCGGTAAGCGAGCGACCGCGCCTTTCGCCCCTGGCCCTGCGCACGCTTCTTGCCCTGGTTTTTACCGGCAATGCGCTCCTCATCGCGGTTTACTCCGAAGTCGCGCCCACCGCTGCGCTGGCCGAGCTTCTCAGTTTGGCCTGCCTCTGCTTCACCGCGCTCCTCGGGGCCGCACCTTTCTTTCAATCAGTCTATCGCGCCGCGCAAATCCGCCGCTGGCACAGCGATCTTATTCCTGCGCTGTGCATTGTGACCGCGCTGGTTTTTCTGACGGTTCGCAGCATCGCCGGTGACCTCCCTCCAAGCTGGGCCGCCTTTGCTGCCTGCCTCATTATCACGATCCTGGTTTCGGCCCGATTTGTCTCAGCCCATTTGGCCCGTGGCGCCACATAATTTTAATTGTCCGTTGCCCGGTTTCGGAACTCCCGCAAACTATCACCATGCTCGAAGGCATCACCGCAGGATTCATCCTTTCACTCATTCTTTTCCCCGGCACGGTTTGGCTGGCGAAGGTTGGGGTTTCGGGGCGGCCGGGGCAAATCGTGGCGGTGGGGGTGGCTTTCTGGTTGTCCGGGCTCTTCTGGCTCTTCATCGCAGCCCCCGGTCTGATGATGATGGTGGCCAATCTTTCCTTCATCCGGTTCGGGATGCATCTTTTTGCGGCTATGGTGCTGGTCTATATCGGGATAAAATTTTTCCGCACCCGGAAAGTGGCGCGTGTCGATGATGCCGTGGACCTGCCGCCGGCCCGTGACCTTTTCAGAGACGCACTCGTGCAATCCATCGCCATGCCCATGCGCCTGCCCGCTGCGATGGCCGTGCTCCTCGCCACCGGCGTCTACATCAACCATCCGCCGGTTGCTTCCTCGCTGCCATCCATTCTGTTGGGCGCTCTCATCGGGCTCAGTTGGTGGTGGGGGCAGTTCACCTTGCTCGCACTCTTTTTCGCCAAGCGTGTGCCGCAGGGAGTCACGATTCAATCACTCAACAAAATCCGGCCCTTTTGCGCCGTGCTTTGCCTTGGGCTAGCACTGATTGTTATCTTGCTGGCTACTTAATAAATACCTGCTATGTCTAGAGATTGGAATCAGGCTTACGAAACGGGCGACACACCCTGGGACAAAGGCTATGCCTCTCCGCCGCTTTGCGGGTTTATGAAACGACACCGGATCACCGGTCGCGTGCTCGTGCCGGGCTGTGGGACGGGGCATGACGTGCGCGCGCTCGCAGCTCAGGGTGCGGACGTGGTTGGGCTCGACATCGCGGAATCGGCGCTGCGGAAGGCGGCGGCGTATCCGCCGATGGGAGGTGAGCGCTATGTTGCCGGTGACTTTTTGAATCCGCAGCCGGAGCACACCGCCGCTTACGATTGGCTTGTGGAGCACACCTGTCTGTGCGCAATCAATCCGGACATGCGGAGCGCCTATGCCCGGGCGGTGCGCCGTGTCCTCAAACCGGATGGCAATTTTCTGGCTATCTTCTTTCGTGTGGTCGACGACTACACTGGCGACGGGCCGCCGCACCCCATCAGCCGGGAAGCGATCAATGAGCTGTTTGGGAATGATTTTGAATGGGTCGAATCCAGCATCCCGACCAAAACGTATCCGAGTCGCCCCTACGGTGCCGAAGAGCTCTGCTGGATGCGGCTGCGATGAAACGCCGATTCACCAGAGCCGCGGACTGACATGCCCGGAGAGCGCACCGCGCAGGCTGAAGTCGAGTTCGGGCAAAAACCGCAGGCCGGTGGACTGCTCAATCTTCGAGATTGAGGTGATGTAGTCGCCGAGCCGTCGACCCTCCGCATCGGATGGTATACGCAAGGCGAGGGCCCGCAGGCCGCCGATCCCGGTGATATCAAAAACGATGGCGTAGTGCGCACTGGGACGCGACGATGCGGCTGAACCGCCGATGGGGCCGAGGTAGATCCAGACATCCTCAAAGCGCTTCGGATAGCGCAGCGTGAAGCGATGCAGCATCTGTTGCCAGGCGGCATGGTCCAGATCAATTTCTTCGGGCAGGGCGACTGCTGTGCCCGCCCCCGATGTCAATGCGTCGAGCCGCAGTGCGATACAAACACTTCGCCCGCTTCCGTCGCGGAGAATGCGAACATTGTCCGACCACCGAGCCAGCTGCACGGGGTCTTCGGCTCGTGGAATGCCCGCGATGAACGGACTGTCCGGATCGCGCCCAAGCTCGCCTCCTTCCACGGTGAATCCGGTGCTCGTGGGCATGGAATCATGCAAGGCATCCAGCCAGGCGGCCACGGGTGCCGGGGTCGACGGGTGGATGCGCAGGGGCTGGGTCCACTTCAGCGCCAGTGACTCCATCTTCGCCCGTGTCTCGAATGAACCGAAATAATAAAGGCCCGCCACCAGCCCCCCGGCAAGCAGCAAAGCGACCACGATATTCCGCAGCCAGTGCGAGCCGGAGCCGCCGCGTGGGTGCTGCTTCTTCTTCGATGACCGCCTTTTGGCAGATCGTTTTTTTGGGCGTTTGCCTGCCATTTCCGGCCAGTAAGGGCGAAGCCCGCGGCTTATTCAAGTGCGAGCTTACGCAACTTGGGGCGAATCACCATCTGGCAGTAGGGTGCCGAGGCGTTCTCGCGGTAATAATCCTGATGATAATCCTCCGCCGAATAGAAAGTCCTGGCCTCGGTGATCTCGGTCACAATCGGGGCGTCAAAGTTGGCTTGGGCGGCGTCTTTCGACGCTTCCGCGACGGTTCGCTGGGTCTCGTCGTGGTAGAAAATCGCGGAGCGGTATTGCGTGCCGGCATCCGCGCCCTGGCGGTTCAGCGTCGTCGGA
>JAAAPI010000393.1 GCA_009908325.1 Verrucomicrobiota bacterium
GTTGATACGACCGACTGGATATGGCCCCCAGAACGCCCTGTGTGTCCGAATCCGGCAAGTGCCTTTTCTTCCTTTACCTCGGTTTGTTTTGAACCACAGATTGCACAGATGGGCACAGATTTCCTTGATTCTTTTTCTCCCTGATCTGTGGCAATCCGTGTCATCTGTGGTCTTTCAATTTCTTTCCCATATCGTAGAGGTGTATCATGGAGTGGAGGCGGAGCCGTAACGGAATTGATACGACCGACTGGATGTGTGCCGGGTAACCGGCTCATTGATTAAAGAGTGAGATACCATGAATAACGACATAAACATAGTAATCAAGTCTCAAGGCCAGCCCGATGGAGGCGAAGGTCATAGCGCAGGGCAAGCCCTGGCCGGTAACGGCTGCGGTGAAGAAGGCCCGAGCGCGAACGTGCGGGGCGATGCACAAGAACCCAGTGAGGCGATCCTGAATCGGGACGAGTCTGCATCACAAGACGAAGTCCTCTATTCATCGCATGAGGAAGGGCGTAGACTGGGCGCTCGCGCACGGAAGGTCAATGAGCACACCCCGGGAGGCTCGTTAAGTGTCACGCAAGTGACTGGCAGTCCCGCAAGGGACGGCGAACGCTTATCGAGAGTCAGCAGAGAGCGTAGTAGCCGTAGGCGAAACGAAACCGGAGTAGCTGCCGACGGGTTACCCGTCCAGCGAAGAATCGGAGAAGAATCACCCCGGCGAAGGCTCGAACGGTGCCGCGGCCGAATGGCGGCGGTAAATGAAAGCGGCAAGTAACCGATGGGATTCACGGACGCATCGCAGCAGTCGTTCCGAGCGTAGCGACAAGACCGGGCTCCCGCGCAGCGTGGAGAATCGGACCAACAGCAGGAGCTGAACTTGCAATACGAGCCGGGACGCAACCCGGACCGCAGTTCTGAAGCGTACGTGGCATCCCGTCTGAGCGAAAGCCCGACAGGACGGGTCCGGCTCATGGAATCGATCCTTGAGCGGGAGAACATGAACAGAGCGTATCGGCAAGTGGTCTCGAACAAGGGAGCCCCCGGCGTCGACGGGATGACCGTCGGCCAGCTGCGCGGCTACCTCGACCGCCACTGGCCGAAGATCGAAGCGTCCCTGCTGGACGGCTCCTACGAGCCGATGCCCGCAATGCGCAAAGAGATCGACAAACCGGACGGCGGCGTGCGCCTGCTGGGGATACCGACGGTCCTGGACCGTCTGATCCAGCAGGCGATCGCCCAAGTCCTGGAGAAGCTGTGGGACCACACCTTCTCCGAATCCAGCTTCGGGTTCCGTCCCGGACGCGGACAGCGCGACGCCATCCGGCAGTGCCGCCGCCATGTGGCGGACGGTCTGCGGTATTGCGTGGACATCGACCTGTCGAAGTTCTTCGACAGGGTCCACCACGACCGGCTGATGGCACGCTTGGCCACCAAGGTGACCGACAAGCGCGTGCTCAAGCTGATCCGTAAATACCTCCAATGCGGGGTCATGATCGACGGACTGGAAGAAGCGACCGAGGAGGGCACGCCGCAAGGCGGGCCGCTCTCGCCGCTGCTCTCCAACATCGTCCTCGACGAACTGGACAAGGAGCTGGAAAAGCGCGAACTGAGATTCGTCCGCTATGCCGACGACTGCGTCGTTTACGTCGGAAGCAAGCGGGCGGGGGAACGCGTGATGAAGAGTATGACGAAGTTCATCACCAAGCGCCTGCGCTTGAAGGTGAACGAAGCGAAAAGCTCCGTGGGTCGCCCATGGAGGAGTAAATACCTCGGCTTTAGTCTGACTTCGAGTCGGAACGTGCCAAGGATCAAGCCGCATTGGAAAAGCGTGGAAAAGCTCAAAGACCGCATCCGCGAGATCACCAAACGAAAAGGAGGCCGTAGCCTACAAGCCGTCATCCGGGAACTCAACGAGTATCTCCGGGGCTGGTGGGGCTACTTCGGGTCCGCCGAATCGTTCGGCCTGCTCGCCGGTCTCGACGGCTGGATACGCCGCCGGCTGCGGAGTCTGGTCTGGAAGCAATGGAAGAACCGGCGCACCCGCGTCCGGAACCTCGTGAAGCTGGGTATTTACAAAGAGACCGCCGTGAAAACCGGCTGCGCCCGCAAAGGCGCATGGCGCATGAGCCAAGTCAAATGGGTCATGGTCGCTTTGCCCAAATCATACTTCAAATCGCGCGGACTGGTAATCCCATGGACCTGAACCTGCCTTGAATCAGCCGAACCGCCACTTACGGACCCGTATGAGTGGTGGTGTGGGAGGGCTCCTCAGTGATGGGGAGTCCTATCCCGATGTAGCTTTATTTATCACCCTCACGGCAAAAAATACTCAAAAGGAAGGCTCTCTCTAGGGTCTGGGAAATACTTCAAATACTCGTATTCGACCTCGACATTTAGACAGTTCGCCAGCTCCTCAAACTTACCTTGGATAGCTTCTTTTCCAATTAATCTGCCCAAGTAATCTCTCATAGACATCTTGGATATCTTCTCAATCACGTAAACAGCCCTACGCTTGAGGTAGACGTTTTTAGTCTTTAACGCATAGTTCAATAGATACGGCAAGGCCTCTTGGCCGTAGTTATCGACCAGAGCTGGGACGGCAGGAACATAATGCACGATATG
Source organism: Verrucomicrobiota bacterium (assembly GCA_009908325.1). Lineage (GTDB taxonomy): Bacteria > Verrucomicrobiota > Verrucomicrobiia > Opitutales > Coraliomargaritaceae > Thalassobacterium. The sequence continues at coordinate 2,623 of JAAAPI010000393.1, forward strand.
AATTTCGTTCTGATTGTCGTCTCCATTCATTGGTTCATATCCACGCTCCAGAAGCTGGATCAGATAGATCAAATTATTCAGGTTATCCTTATCCCTCAGTATCTCTTTGATAACAGGCTCGATCTCGGAACCCACCTGTTTAGGTTGGCCGACAATCTCTATTTCGGCTGATAGCGAAAAGGTTGCCACCAATAATGTAAAAACTGCTAAATATATAATTTTCATAGGTCTAATTGCTAATTGTTGAGTTATCGTTGCGCCATGAGCCGAACACATCGTCTTTGTCTCCATCGCCGTTAAAGTCGCGATCTACCGCTGAATGGCTTTCCATCACATTGTCATTAGTGTCTCCATCACCGCTCGTATCGGAACCCCACTCCGCCTCTGTAATAGCAACTTTCTTGAACTTGAATTTGACGCCCCAAGGGTCTCCTTCTAAAAGCAGATACCACTTTCCGTTGATCTCGACACGGGCAAATTCCTCAAACGAAGTGTCATTTTCGTAGGTAGATCCAACCACTCCGCCCTGAACCGCAAATCCTCGACTAGGCTCATCAGCTCCCCCCAACACACCATTGGTATTGTAAGGATTGTTGTTCGCGGGGAAAGGGAAACTGTCATCGTTACCGACCAGTGGATCGCTAGGAAATGAAATATCCCGATCCCTTACATTGGTATTTAGTTTTGGATCGGCATTAATAGTAAGAGTTCTGGAAATTCGCCTGGACATATCCCACTTCGCAAATGCTCCGTTTGTGACTGAACGGCCCGCAGAGTCAGTCCCTGCAGGTGCAGGAGAATGATTTTGGCCAGTCATGTTGGGCACATCCGCTGATGTGTTAAATATCGAGTTTGGAGTAATTGTCGCGGTGCCTACATAGTTTGCGAATACTCGATCTCCCAACTGCACACTTACGCTACCACTATTGCCTGTGATTGGCTCAGTATTTGGACCCGTAACACTACCGCTAATTGTCGCCCATACTAACCAAACATTGAGCTTATCGACGACATCACCCGAGCTTTTAACCTTCACCTTAAGCTCTGTCTTGCTCGCTGAAGCCCTCGAAACTTTGCGTTTCAAGGCCGTATCCCCAGCTTCACCACCTTCCCATTCTAGGAACTCGGTAAATATTTCCTCGGAAATTCCTGTCACCTCGAACTCAATAAATTCCGTATTGAGTGATGAATTTTGTTTGGTTGAGACGAAGTGCTTTTCACCCGACTTGCCCTGATTGCTCAAAATGAGATCGCCGAGAGTCCCAGCTGATGCACTGGTTGGCACAATTTGAACTGGGAAGGCCGCAACAGTTACTCCGCTAGGTAAGCTACCATCGCCGATATTTGTGGCACTCAGATCATAGTTTATTGTAAATGCTTCCCGAGAGGCATTTTCAAATACCACGTCTTGCTCAAATGAATAAAAGCGTTCGCCATCTCCAAGATCAAAGTCTTTACCATCGCTCGATAATGCGCCGTGGATCGAGTTTACATCTAGTGAATCATTGACGGCGGTGCCTTCGCTGGGAGTGACAGTATACTCTACAGTGTCATTAAATTCAGAACCATCTCCTGTGTAAGTTGGGTATTCATCAGTATAAACAGCGACCACCACGAAAAATGAAGATGAATTCACGGCAAAGCTGAATGTTCCCGTTTCATCCACAGCCACATCTTCGTCACCGTCTCCCACTACAGTTACAACCTCTTGATTAGTTGGTAGCGGTAACACCCCTGAAAAGGTTTCACCGCCTCCACCACCGCCAGTTCCGCCGCCTTCCTCTTGATCGTTTGCGAATGGATCTGTTCCAGCTAGAAACTCATCAAGTGCGTTAACTCCGTCTCCATCAGCGTCTACAGAGTCTCCCGCATCGTCGGGATCATTAGGATTCAATCCCACTAGAAGTTCCCATTCGTCTGGGATTCCGTCTCCATCGCTATCGAAATTGACGAAGTCGCTTCCGACAGCACCACCCGTTCCGTCTGTCACACGTAACCTAACGAACGCTTTCTCTGGAGATGGAGCACCGACAATTTGACCCATTGGAATTCGGATTTCGCCTCCTGTTCCAACCCGTGACGCTGCATTACCTGCCCAGTCACCAGTCTGGAGGGTCGTCGAGGCGTCCAAATCGTAAATACAATTTTCTTCACTTTGCCAGACGATTTCGGGAAGACCGTTATTATCTTTCTCAATTCTTATTTCGGGCAATTGTGCGCCGAAAATTATCGGGGAAATTAGTAATAGTGGTATGTGTTTCAGTTTCATTTTTTTCTACATCGATGAGCTCTGGCGCGGCGCGTTAGCGACGTTGTCCAGAAGCGACTGGTTGGGGTTTATGGGGCAAACATTTCTGCGAGAGAATCCAAAACCTTGTTTTGAGTGGCCTGTGATAAGCTTCCTAGTTTCTTCACCATTCTGGTTTTATCAATCGTCCTAATTTGATCCAAAACAACCTGACCTTTTACCCCCTGAAACTGACAAGGAATTCTAGTTGGATAGCTATTTCCTTTAGAAGTCATGGGCGCAACTATCACGGTAGATATGTGGCGGTTCATCTCATCGGGTGAGATAACTAAACAGGGTCTTGTTTTCTTGATCTCACGCCCTTTCGTCGGATCCAGAGCAACTAGGTAAACGTCAAATCTTTTTACTTCCATTCCCACTCGGCTTCGTCCCAATCGTTGGGCATGCTTTCATACTCAGATTGAAGCAAATCATCTCCTTTTTTCGCCATCAACCTGAAGGATTCTTCCCAGTTTGCTCTTGGCCTTGTCCTGGGACGCACCAGCAGACGATGGTTCTCGACTTCGAGTTCAACTTCATCCGTGAATCCGCACTGCTCAAAAACTGGCTTAGGAATACGAATTCCCCGAGAGTTTCCGATTTTTACAATAGCTGCTTTCATGTAGATACAAAGTAGTTACTCCTAGAAGCAGTGCAAGTTTTATTTTTGCTTCCCCAACGATGAGCTCTGGCGCGGCGCGTTAGCGACGTTGTCCAGAAGCGCCTGGATGTGTGCCGGGTAACCGGCTCATTGATTAAAGAGTGAGATACCATGAATAACGACATAAACATAGTAATCAAGTCTCAAGGCCAGCCCGATGGAGGC
>JAAAPI010000302.1 GCA_009908325.1 Verrucomicrobiota bacterium
TATCCCAGCCTTGCCCAGCGCCGGATCACACTGCTGGCCGATCACACAACCTAAAAATTGTTACTGATTGTCAAGTTGTTAAATGGTGCCCGGGGGCGGCTTAACCTATTGTTTTTATTATAATAAGTTACGAGGCGGTGGGACTTTTTTCTTTCACCATGTTTATTGGTTTTTTTCGGATTTGTGTCCCACTTTTCCGAAGGTGATTAGAGGGCGGGAGCCAAGTTTCGGACAAACCAAAGCAAGCGAATTGCTTCGCGACGTTCTATGAAATCGTTGGGGATGTCGTTGGCTATTTAGCTTCCCAAGGAAGCTTGGGAGCAGCGTCCGTCAAGACCGACAGTGCTGCGCAAACGGCTGCCATGCCGAGGTAGGGGGGCACTGCATCACCGATCCATTTCGCCAACGCTTTTCGAGGCGTCTCGCCGTCTCCACCCATGAAGCCGTAGCCGTCTGGAAAGGATTGAATGCGAGCAGCCTCATGCGGCGTAACCAGGCGACGTCTGGTCGGATGGATGAACCTGCCTTGACCAGGTGTGCCTATGCCGGTCGTGATCGTTGGCGCGGGTCGGTCAGGGTGCATTCGACCATAGACCGACGTGTAGGTCGTTCCATCTTTGTGGCAGTCGGGCCGTTCGCTGTTCGGAAGGTCGTAGATACCCTCGTCAAAGAGGAAGTCTATCCGCCGAATGTTCTCAGGCCCCTGGACAGGCGACGTATCGAAAACCGAATTGCCCCCGCTGTCCTCGAGGTCGGCGATCGCCCAAAGGACGTCGCATGGCTCCCGTTTCCCGAAGCATGCTCCAGAAGCCTCAGTCGCCAAATGGCTCAGAGTTTCCTGCAAGACGCCTTGCTCGGCATCTTTGACCGCGATCATGAAATATCGCGCGCGGGTCTGCCAACCGCCGAGATCGTCCATCCTCAGCACTCGGTCGGCCACAGCATAGCCCTCGGACGCCAGAAGGCGGCGTGCGAGTTCGACGACGTCGCTATGGGAGCGAACCACGCCTGGAACATTCTCGATAACCACGGCCTTCGCCTCTAGGGCGACCGCGATCGCTGCAGTCGCGACGAATAGATCGTTCCTAGGATCATTTCGGCGGGTGTGATTGTTCAGGTTCGAATGCCCTTGGCATGGCGGACCCGCGATAAGCAGATCCGTCTTGCCCACCTCTGTGGCGAGGTCATGCTGAATGATTTCGGGGGGATAGTCGAACGCTGCGGTATCGCCCATTTGATCGACCGAATAGTCCACGATCGTCGCCAAGGAGTCAGCGATCTTCTTTCTTACCGGCAAGGACCGACCGTAGACCTCCATCGCGGAAACATCCGCATCGGCGATTGCATGGAATACCGCACGACGATCGAAGCAACCGGCTGCAAGAGCTGTCCCCAATCCGAAACCGCCAGAGCCGCAGAACAAATCGACAACCGACAATGGCTCCTTGGTGGGATCATCCCAAAGATGATGTCCCTTCAAGAATCCCCGCCACCATTCCGAATGCTCTGTGTCGGCTTCGGAAGAGTGGCAATCTGTTGCCACTTCTACGTTCATACAACCACTTTCGTGACGATAGGCCCGTCAGCCTTTGACCCAAGCCCGAGCACTGGACGTTCGCGTCCAGACGCGCTCGATGAACGCTTTGCTCTGTTTCCTGTCAAGTAACTCAACGGACACATTGGCACAAGCCTTGGCCAAGTCTTTTGCAAGCTGACGTATCTCGGGAATGGTCAGCCTAGGCTTGTCCCGATCCGGCCCGGGAAATTGGAAGTCGACGAAAGCTTGAAGAAACGGGCGGTGTTGCGCGTAAAGCACCCGCAAAAGATGGCTTCGCCAAAACTCGACAGATCCACCCCTAGCATATTCGTAAACCCTCGAAGTATCATCAGCTCCATCAACCAATCTTCCCATTTCGGCTCTGATCCAAAGCCTGAAGAAAAGCACTTCTTTCGCATGCTGACCTACGAAGTTGTTGCGGCCTGGCAGGTAATTCGGTGTTTTCGGCTCTTCGTCCTCCAATTCAAGATCAACCTGAGTCTTTTCTTTGAAGGGGTATCGACTTTCGACCAATGTCCGACCGGGTACAGTCGCGAACCAATACCAGAATTCGGGATCACGCAATGCCTCATGATCCGGGAGCGCCTTGTGCAGCATAACGGCGCCCTTCGATTCAAAGGCTTTTTCACCCTCTTTCTCCAAAAGAGCCGCCAGGCTGTCGACGATTGCCTGAATCTCCATTTCCCAATCGAACTCATCTCCGATTGGTTGCTTTTCAACCTTGGGAGCTTCAATGGGCGAAACTCTGGCCGATGCTTCCTCACAGGCATCTTGCCACTTCTTGAACCAGCCTTTCGCAGAATCTTCAGTTACGATCGGATAGGGCATCAGACTTTCTCCAAGTCTTTGACTAGGCCACGGCTGTCATGGACTGCAGCGCGCAATCGTACCGGGTCTTTGATGAGGTTCTTTAGTTCAGAAAGCGACAAAGACTGATCCGCCCGCAGGTTTTCCAGGATCGCCTCTAGTGGGCTCCCCCCAGTAACCTCTTCGGCCTCGCTGACACCGTTTCCGTCAGCCAACAGAATTGCAGATGCGATCTCTGACCATATCAGTGCGGCGACGGCGGCCGCCGACTTCCCAGCCGCGGAACTCAACAGAACTTTCGCCGAAACATACGCCGTCGCGCACGAAGTTCCCTCATCATAGACGGTGTTCAGGTCTTCGATATCATCGACATACACAAACGTACCTTTCGGCAAATGCAAGCTCTTGGCCAATTCCTCGGTAAGAGGGAGGATGCGGAAGGCCGACTGCCTACGATCAAGGCCGATCGTGTAGACCTCCTTTGCCACCCAGCTTCCCAAATGGCTTGGCCATCCCGGTCCAAGATCGATTTCCTTTGAAAGGCAGATTGAAACGCCAAGTTCGAAAAGACCCGTCAACTTAGCATCCTTGAGCATGTGTTGAGGAACCTCAATACATTCCCGCGCCTCTTCGCCAAGCGAAAACCTTTCCACCAGCTCACGGCGCAGCATCTGCGGTGTCCTAAGAGTGACGACCAGGTCGAATGCGGACCGTCGCTCTCCGAATACGGCATTGATCCGTTCTTCCGATAGCTTCGGGTACAAGCGCGGAGCCATGTCCGCCATTTGGCTATCGTCGACGATCAGTCGGTTTCCCTGTACTGGTGCATCCCCGAACTTCAGGACCAGCTCCATCTCGTCGAGCAAATCTTCGGCCGCTTGCGCCCCGAAATAGGGGCGGAGCGTCTTCGGTTGTGATCTGACCCACGCGTTCATTCCTTGCCCTCCGCACCGAGTGGCTTGACCCGAGGCACGAAGTCCACGGTCCAATCCGGTTCGTAAACTGCGCTCTCCACCTCCACATCGACCTTCTCGCCTGGCGACAACGTCAAATGCCACTCAGCTTCATCGACCTTCTTTACGTCGGCACCATTGAACGACGCCGTCAGCGCAATCTGATCAAGGTGACGGTGGCCTTCGTCGATCGAACTCAGCCGCATCGTCACGATCACCGGCAAATCACCCTCGTGATCTTCCTTGAGTTGGATCGTGACTTGGCCTTTCACCTTCAAACCGTCCGCAGCTTGTTCGATCAGGACATCTGGCCTCAGCGAAACTGGGGTCTCACCCTTTCCCCCGCCGATCGGCTCCCGTTTGCCGGTCGGGCCGAACAGCTTCGCAAGCTCACGCTCCAGTTGGAGAAAGCGATTGCCATCGGATTTCTCCGGCGGACGTGCGAATTTTTGGAAAGTTCGCAGCTCTCGCCAAATGCGCGCATGAACTGACTGGACGATTTCGCTCTCCTTGCTCGAAGGATCCAATCTGTCGGCATTCGCATCCCACTGGTCATGTTCCGGTGGCTCTGATCGACGCAGAATATCGTCGATATCGTCGTCTGCCAGAAACACACCGACAACAGGCGGATGACTTGGGAAACCGCGCCGGTAGTATTGAACGACCATACCGGGCGAACGCACCAAAGCGATCGTGTCTCGCCGATCGACCTGGTCGGACATTTCATCCACCTCTTGCTCATCCGCCAATGCGAACAGCCCAAGTTGACCGATTTTCTTTCCATCCAATTTGTTAAAGTCAGCCTTCCGCCGTGACTTTCCACTTTGTTCCGGCGAACGACCTAGAGCGACATCGAGTGCATCGATGAAAGGCCTCAACTCAGGATCTTGAAGAGGTCGCAAGTGCAGCCGCTGTCCGTCTTCATCGGTGATGTTTACGCGGAAGTTTTCGCGACGGATCTTCGGCCACCAGGAGCGTTCGACGCCTCGTTTGATGTCCTCCATCTTGAGCGGACAATCCACGATGGCGATCGTCGTGCCGATGTCGCCTTCTTCACGCGACATGTTGAGTTCCGCCGCCAACTCGTCGGCCTCGTCTCCAACGAAGGGATCGTGTCGGATGGGAATGCCATGTTCCTCGATCCGCTTCCCGAAGAACGCGCGGCCGCTCGTGGTCTGTCCATCGAATTCGTGCTCTCGGTGATAGGCACACCCCATCAGAACCGAGAGTGGTTGCCCGCTTGCATCATGTGTCCGAGAGTAAGCAAAGATCACAGCAACCCGGGATGATGCGCTGTAGACCGCTTTGCCGAAACCATAAGAACCACCGGAATTCTTATCTTCGACAACCTTTTGACTGCCCCCGATTTCCATGAGCAGCTTGCGCATCTTCGAACTCGGAGACGTCGGATCCCCTGCCAACCCGGTTGTGCCGGAATCAACGACATGCAGAACACGAAGCATCTCCGGTTTCGTCTCGAAAGCGTTCCCTGAGTGTAAGCCGAGCACACCGACCCTTGCGGCAAACGCATCCAAGCCAGCACCATGCCAGAAACGATCCAGATCGGCGTCTGAATAGGCATGCATCTGCAACGAAACTTGCGGCGTTTCACCTTCGCGCGCCGCATCAACGCTGTTTTGCAGCGCCTCGCGCGCCAGGCGTTCGGCGGCGTCCAATCCACTGCCGTTGAAAATCGACTTGAAGACTTCTCCGCCAGCGCCGCCGTCAGGATCGACACGTTTGTAAAACCAATTTGTTTCTACCACTCTCGGCTACCCTTCAAATTCATGTGCAATCCTGAACGCCCCCAGCACTCAAAGCTTGAAACTGCCACCCGTTCGGCTCTTCGGCGTGGCAAAGCGTTGCTCCACCTCCGAAACACTGTCACGCAACGCCTTAATCACCTTGCGGAGCTCAGCTTCTTCCCATTCATAGAGCGATCGATTGGAAAGGTTTCCGATACGAGAGATCGCTTCGATCGCTTTGTTCGTTCTGCTCTCCGCCAGTTGTCGGAACTTCTCATGCTTGGCCGTATCCATTGCCGAACCTCCGTTTGCGCCAGGCCGCACCAACTTCTTTGCGGCAGGCTGAGCTCACTCGCACTTAGGGTAGAGATCCAAGATGCGCAACAGTATTTCTCGAATACTGTTCAAAAGAAATCAAACTATTATACAGGAGAGCCGCGCAAAATCGGTGGAGTATTCGTCGAATATGCGGGCGATATCGACGCGGGTAGGCGCCGCAAAGGCTGCTATATCTTGGTGTTGTTGGCAACCAGAAAGGGTATATGGCAAACACAATGGCATGACCGATACTGTCACCAGCGAAGTCAGATCGAAGATAATGGACCTGTCGCGGTTTGGTGCCGCTCCTTTGATAGCATAATGTGCAGCAAAGGAGACGAAC
>JAAAPI010000254.1 GCA_009908325.1 Verrucomicrobiota bacterium
GATCATTCTGCTCTGCGGAGCGACCGGTACGGGCAAGAGTTCGACGCTGGCGGCCATGGTGCACCATATTAACAACAATTACGACAAGCACATCGTTACGCTGGAGGATCCGATCGAATTCACGCATACTGACATTAAGTCGATCATTAACCAGCGGGAGATCGGCATCGACTGCCTGTCTTTCGCCGATGGCATGCGTTCAGTGCTTCGGCAGGACCCGGATCTGATCATGGTTGGGGAAATGCGTGACCGTCTTACGTTTGAGGCCGCGCTTCAAGCGGCCGAGACGGGCCATCTTGTGTTTGGCACACTGCACGCCTCAAATGCGCAACAGGCGATTCAGCGGCTCTTTGACTTTTTCCCCGAAGAGCGGCGTGTTGCGCTGCAGCGGCAGATAGCCTACTCCCTGCGGGCGACCATCACGCAGAAGCTATTGCCCGCCCTGGAAGGGAGCGGTCGCTACCCGGTGACCGAGACATTCATCCTCGATTCCCTCGGCCGTAAAACCATTGTCGACGGGCAATTTGAGAAGATTCAGGCCGTTGTTGAAGCGGGTGAAGATAACGGTTCAAAGACGTTCAATCAGGATCTCTATCGGTTGGTGAAAGCTGGCAAGATCACCAAAGAAAACGCGATCGAAAGCTCGCCAAATCCCAGCCAATTGGAAATGAACCTTAAAGGTATCTTCCTCAGCAGTGGCGGGATCGTCAACTAGGGTTGATCCAAGTGCGCTGCCTGATTCTTGGCAAAGTTTGGCCCGAGCCTAGCTCAACCGCTGCCGGCCAACGCACTTGTGATTTACTCGCTGCGCTGTCGGAGGCGGGCTGGGAAACGAGTTTCGCTTCGGCCGCTCAGCGGGGTGAGCGTGCCGTGGAACTCAGTCGCTATGGCGTCGCGGCGTATCCGATCAAGATAAACGATCCGGCGTTCGATACGTGGGTCGCCGGGTTACGCCCCGATGTGGTTATTTTCGACCGGTTTATGACGGAGGAGCAGTTTGGCTGGCGGGTCGCGCAGCAGTGTCCCGAGGCCCTTCGGGTGCTCGATACGAGCGATCTGCATTGTCTGCGCGTCGCGCGCGAGGCGCAGCTCAAATCCGGCGGGGCGCTCCAGCTTAAAAACGAAACCGCGCTTCGCGAGATCGCCTCGATCTACCGCTCGGATTTGACGCTCGTTATTTCAGAGTTTGAGCGGGAGGTGTTGCGCTGTGAGTTCTCAGTGCCTGAGGACTTGCTCGCCTATTGGCCGTTTTCCCTCACAATTAAAAACGCGATGCCGAATGATTACAGGGACCGCGAGCATTTTTTCATGATCGGCAGCCTGCTGCATGCGCCTAATTTGGATGCAGTTCGTTGGTGTTCGCAGGAGATCTGGCCGAAAATCCAGGAGGCGCTCCCAAAGGCCGAAATGCATGCCTACGGTGCCTACGGCGACCGCTATGCCCGGGAACTGCACCGCCCCGAAAAGGGATTTTATTTCAAAGGACGTGCCGAAGAAGCCCTTTCCACGATGGCGCACTATCGCGTGAATCTGGCACCGCTTCGATTCGGAGCCGGGCTCAAGGGTAAAATTTTCGACGGCTTTCAGACGGGCACACCCTCCGTCGTGACCCCGATTGCGGCGGAGGGTATTTTCAGAGGAGGCGGGTGGGCGCACGAATCGGCTGAGAGCTTTGCTGGGGCGGCCATCAAACTCTACCAGGATCCCGAGCTTTGGCGGATGCGGCAGGAAGCCGAGCGTTCGGTTTGCCGGGAGCGCTTTGCGGCGAGCCACTGGCGCCCGCGCTTACCCGAAATTTTCAGGCGGGCCTACCGGGACCGCCGGTCGAGACGGGAGGCGAATTTCACTGGGCAAATGCTCCGCCACCATCATCACCGCAGCACGGAGTTCCTCAGTCGTTGGATTGAAGCGAAGCACGCACGGTGATCATCGGCTCAACTTTCGTCTGCCTTTTTTTGAGCGCTTTCCGCTTTAAAACTCAGGATCAGATAGAGGATTACGCCGATGACGATGCCGCTATCGGCGATATTGAAAGAGGGGTAACGGCCCGTGGGCATGATCCAGGGGATGGTGAAGGGAAAGTGGAAATCCAAAAAGTCGATGACGTGCCCGTGGACGAGTCGATCGACAAGGTTCCCCAGGATGCCGCCGGTGAGCAGGCCGAAGGCCCACTGCATGGAGGGTTTGTGGAGCTCGAGGGTGTGCCGCATCTTGTAGATTACGGCGAGTGCCACCAACGCAAAGGCGGCGAGCAGGCTTCCGTAGCCGGAAAGCATACCCCAGGCCGCGCCTTCATTCCCCACGTGCACGATATAGAAAAACCCCTCGATTACCGTGATCGCTTCGGGTGGGTAGTAGCTGTCGAGCTCCAGATTGTTAAAGATCCAGGTCTTTGTGATCTGGTCGAGCGCAAAGACCACGGTCGCCGAAATGAGTAGCAATCGGTAGCGAAGAAATTCTTGTGCAGGTAGAGTCGGCATAGGCGGTGGAAGAGGTAGCCCTAAGAATTGGGACCAATCCAGCCTTTTCGCCAAAAGAAAATAGCCAGCCCCGTTGTCATTGTCAGGCAGCCGCCCCAAAAAGCGGGGTAGGCGTATTTCCAGCCAAGTTCGGGGATGTATTCGAAATTCATACCGTAGACGCCGGCAAAGAAGGTGATGGGGATGAAGAAACTCGCCATGATGGTGAGCACTTTCATGATTTCATTCATCTTGTTGCCGACCGAGGACTGGTAGAGATCGCTCAGACCGGAAGCGGTGTCGCGGTAAATTTCCAGCAGGTCGAGTGCCTGCATGCTGTGGTCCTGCACGTCACGGTAGTAGGTCTTGAGGTCCGGGTGGATGAGGTCGGACTCGTCGCGGTTGATCTGATCGACCACTTCACGCATCGGCCAGAGAACCCGCCGCAGAAGCGACAGGTCCCGCTTCATGGAGAAGAGTTTCTTTTGGCTTTTCGGGCTGGGGTCTTTGAGAATCTCGAACTCCAATTCTTCCAGCGCCGTGCCGTAAGCTTCCAAAATCGGGAAGAGATTGTCGACGATGCTATCGATCAGCGCGTAGAAAAGGTAGTCGGCATGATAGGCGGCAAACCGACCGGCTGTATTTTCCAGGCGCCGACGAACGGGGTCGAAAACATCACCAATCTCCTCCTGGAAGGAAATCAGTGTATCCTTAAACAAGAAAAAGCTGATTTGTTCGTTTTTCAGCGACGCTTCCGAGAGCTGGATTTGTCGGGCGATCACGCTGAAGTGGTCGTCGAAGACCTCGAGTTTGGGCCGCTGGTAGGTATTGATGACATCCTCGGCCGAGAGGGTGTGGATGCCGAACTGCTTACTGACTGCTTCAATCGCGCTGGCCCGTAGCCCATCAACGTTGATCCATCGCACATGCGGGTTTTCCGGCTTCGGGTGGTTCAGCGCCTCATGGATGTCCTTGAATTCGCGTTTAACCAGATTCCCGGTGCCATAGTCGATCACGGAGATCCGGATGGGCAGGGAGGGATCTTCCCGCTTAATATATTGCTCAATGCCCGGGGCGGCACCGGGTTCGGGATGGACAGCCGCCGGGTCGATCACCCGCGTCAAAGGAGCAAAGACGCCTTTGCCGAGCCCAAGAATACCGGACGCGAGGAACGAGGCTGTTTTGGAGATCGCCTCGTTCGTGGCGTTGGCCACGCCTCTGGCGGATTCGATCGGCTGTTTCATAAAGGTGCATTTTTGAGTTCTACGGATGGATGGCAAGCTAAGCTTCCATTGGGGCAGGGGTGTTGACACGGCGTGCGCCCTCTGCGGTCTGCTCGCTCTCTTGTGTATAGCCGGTATATAAAATTTAGGGTTGACGCGGTGAGTATTAACGAAAGACTGTTTCGCACTATGGGAAGAAGACGACGCCGAATAATATCGAATGAATCTACGGTGATGCACCATGCGATGAGCCGTATAGTGGGTGGTCAGATGCTTTTGAGTAAGCGGGAGAAAGAAGTGCTGCGTAAGATGCTGTGGCAGGTCGCTGACTTCAGTGGGGTTGAGGTGCTGACTTACGCGATTATGACGAATCACTTCCATGTATTGGTGCGGGTGCCGGAAAAGGACCGGGCGGTCTCGGATGCTGAATTGCTGCGGCGCTTTAAGGTGCTCTACCCGAAGCCGACGAAGTATCAGACGGCTTCTTTCAGGCGTCTGGAAACGGCGTTGCGGGAGGGCACGGAGGATGCGGCGGCGGTGCGTGCGCAGCTGCTGGCGCGGATGCACGATCTCTCTGAATTCATGAAGACGCTGAAGCAGCGCTTCTCAATTTGGTATAACCGGAACCACGATGGCCGTCTGGGGACTTTGTGGATGGACCGGTTTAAGAGCGTGCTGGTGCAGGGCGCAGGGAATCCCTTGCAAACGATGGCGGCCTACATCGACTTGAATCCTGTGCGGGCGGGATTGGTGGAGGACCCGAAGGACTACCGCTGGTGTGGCTACGCGGAGGCGGTGGCAGGCTCGAAGAAGGCGCAACGGGGGCTGGAGATAATCTGGGCGACGTATGCGGGAGGCGAGTTGCGTGATTCGGGATCCGAGATACGTGGTGCGGGTAACGGGATGCGTGGTGCGGGTGGCGGGATACGTGATGCGGGTGGCGGGATATGTGATACGGGGGATGCGATGTGTGGTCCGGGGGTGCGTGGTGCGGAGAAATCCGGGGGCTCAGCGAATTTGAAGTCGGCTTTGGCGGCGCACCGGAGTTTGATTTTCGGCAAGGGGGCTTCGCCCTGGACGTGCCGGGGAAAGTTAATCGACCGCGAGACGGCGGAAAAGGTTTTGAATGAGCAAAAGGGCGAGTTGCCTCTGTCGGTGGTGCTGCGTTGCCGGGTGCGGTATTTTACCGACGGTGCTGTCTTGGGATCGGCGGAATTTGTCAGACGCTACGCGGCAGCCTGGCAGGCGGGTCGGGGTCGACGGCACCCGGTGGGTGCGAATCCGGCCAGGGGTGCGCCCTGGGGTGATGTTGCTGTGGTCAATGCGATGCGGCGGAAGGTGTTTGGCTGAACGCTTGATACCTCACCGAACGGGTGCGGGTAACTTTCGGGCGCGGTCGCGGAGGCGGTCGAGGGTGTCGGCGCTTTCTTGGGTGTCGAAGTTTTTACCGAGGGTGAGCACGCCGCTGGCGAGGAAATCGTCGATGACCACGGCGTGCTGGCTGTCGGTGAGGAGCCCGATAAAGCGGCTGTTTTTGGAGAAGGCGAAATCGCCCCGCGAAGAGGCGAAGTCGGCGAAAAGCTGGCCGAGGGCGGGGCGGTCCATTTTGAGAAAGCGTTCGCTTTCGGTCAGTCGGCGGAAGCCGGTGCGGCCGAAGTTGCTTTCGTCGTTTTTCACGAGGACGGCTTCCTCCCAGCGTTCCGGTTGGCGGGCCAGTTGGAAGGTCTCCATCCCGGAGTTGGCCACGACGGAATCCGGGATCGGCACAAAGATGATGCGGGGGTCGGCGCTGAGGAAGCCGATTTGGCGGACGGGGAAGCGGCGCTCACCGAGGGTGACGGTCAATTCCACAGCGAGCAGGTTGCTGGCATTTTTGCTAAAGGCAAAGGGTGAGTCGGCGGTGTGTGTGACGAGGTAGTGCGCACCGCCCGTGTCTTCGACGAGGATGCTGTTGCTCTCGTAGGTGCGCTGGTTTCGTGCGCCGAGAAAACCACGCTCCTGCGCGGTGAAGCGAAGGGTGGCTCGGTTGTTTTGGAAGCGGGTGAAGATTTGACTCATGGTCTGTGGGCGGGCCGCTTCCATTTCTTCCTGCATGGCCTGTGAGGTTTGGGTGAGGTCGGTCACGCCCTGGCCGAGCTGGCTGACCCCCTGACCGAGTTGGGTCACGCCCTGCCCGAGTTCGGTGACGCCTTCGGTGAGCCGGTCGGCGCGGGCAAAGGCTTCCTCTTTTTCGCGCTGAAGGTTGAGCTTTTCGGCTTGCTCGCGGGTGAGGGTTTCTTCGAGCATGCGGCGCTCGGTGAGCGCCACCTCGAGTTGGCGATTGAGTGCCTCGCGCTCGGCGGCGAGGCGGGCGCGTTCCTCTTCGGCGGCTTTGAGCGCGGCTTCGCGTTCGGCCAGTTCACGCTCGCGGGCGAGGCGTTCTTTTTCGCTTTGGCTGAGGCGCTCGCGGCTGACAGAGCTTTCTTCTTTGAGTTGACCGAGGGTGTTGGCCATCTCGACCTGTTCGCTTTTGGCGGCTTCCAGTTCGCTGCGCGTGCGGTCGAAACGCTCGGCCAGCTGGGTGCGTTCGGCTTCAAGGCGGGCTTTTTCTTCGGCCAGAGCGGCCTGTTCGGCTTCGAGTTCGGCTTTTGTCGACTCAAGCGTTTGCGCTTTTTCGGTGGTTGCGGCGAGATCGGATTGGGCGGCCTCCAGTGCGGCCTCACGCTCGGCAAGCAAGCGGGCTTGTTCCTGGAGGCTTTGCCGGGTCTCGGTTAAATCCTCGGCCAGGTTTTCCCGGGAGCTGAGTTCGGAGCGAAGGGACTCTTCGAGTAACTCGATCAGCTCGGCTTCGGCGGACGCCGAGGTTGAGCTGGCTTCGAGCGTGGGCTCCGGGGCCGACTCGGGGGGATCGAAGCGGGCCAGCGCGAGCATGCTCAATAGCAAAAAGTCGCAAATGATGAGCATGAGGGTCTTGTTCATAGGGCTGGGAGCTTGGAGCTTGGTGCTTAGAGTTTGATGTTCGTCATGAGGTTTTCGGGGTCCCGGTGGCTTTGGTTATCGGCCCCGGCTTCCATGATGAGGCGGCGCCGGTAGGGACGCAGGTTGAGCACTTTGAGCGCGGCCGTGAAGAGAATACCGAAGAGGGTGGAGGCATAGGCCGCCATGAGACTGGCTTCGACAACGCCGACGGCGACGAGGATGAGGGCGAGCACGGTGCCGCCGAGGCCGACGTAAAGGCCGAAGTCGAAGAGATTCTCTTCATTGTCGAGCAGCTTGAGCTTGAGCGCGGGGCTGAGCCGCTGCTTGCCGATCTCTTTCAACTTGATCAGGCAGAAGCAGTAAATGACGAGCTGTAGGATGAAGAAGAGAACGAGGACGAGGAGGGTGACTTGATCGAGTTCTTGCATGGCTTTGACGGGTGATTTAAGGGAAGCGAGGGAATCGGCTACGGCAAATTCGATGCGCGGGCCGGTTTCGGATAGGGATTTATTTTGAGATTTGAGGAGGTCGGGCTCGAGGAAGGTCCACAAAGTAAGGCCGACTACAAGACTGAGAAAGAAATTTCGCGCAAAGACGGAGGGGAGGGTGCGGCTGACCGGGCGTATCTCGTGCATACCGGCTCGCCAGGCGGCACCCATGGCCAGCGCGAAGGCGAAGCCGGCAAGGAGAAAGAGGCCGAGTTTCAGCGCCAGTGCTGTTTCCCGGTGCTGGCGGGTCCATTCAATGAGACCGGGTGGTTGATAATCGACGAGATATGGTTGGATGAGTGCGGCC
Source organism: Verrucomicrobiota bacterium (assembly GCA_009908325.1). GTDB lineage: Bacteria > Verrucomicrobiota > Verrucomicrobiia > Opitutales > Coraliomargaritaceae > Thalassobacterium. The sequence goes on from JAAAPI010000254.1 coordinate 7,436, forward strand.
AACCCCTTGGGGCGGTAGATCGAAAGCGTGGCTTGCAATAATTCGCGGGTAGCCTGGGGGCCGTTTTGCAGGGCGACGGCCAGATCGTCGGCGCCTGATTCGGGGTGTTTTGCGAGATAGTCAAAGACCGGATCGACGGCACCGGAAAAGCGCAGCGCGGCGTAGAGCTGGGCAGCGCGCTCGGGCTGGGCGCGGAAGAGAGTGGCCATCCGGCCCCAGTCGTTTGGACTTTCGGTGATGGCGGCGAGGTCGGCCAGGGAGCGAAAGTCGAGCTGCCGACCGAGCGATAGGGTGGCTATGGTAAAGTCCTCCAGTGCAGCCACAGCCGGGCGCGTGCCCAGCTCTGCCTGGGTGGCGATCTGCCCGATCTGACGCGCTATCGCCGGGCGGAAATGGCCGCCTTCGATGAGGAGTGCCAGGGTGAGGATGCCGCCATCGTAGGGTGCTCCGGCGGCGTGGCTGGCCGGATGTAGGCGGGTCAGACCGGAGATGTCACGGGCTTCCAATAGGGCGGCAACATTCGCGTTGCTGGACGACTCAAGCATGCCGCTGAGCGAGGCGCGCTGGCTGCGGGGCAGGAGCTGGGGCAGTATCGGGTGCGGACGCCCGGCTTCGGTTGGGGATGCTTCCGACTGCACCAGTTTCAAAAACGCCTCAAGGGCGCGGTCGGCGCCACCGCTCAGCCAATAAACAGGGCGTTCCTCTTGGAGCATTTCGATTCGCCCGGCGAGCTCGTTGCTGATCGAGCCTTCGGCTTGGGTCGCCGAGCGCATGAGTAAAGTGGGGCCGAGGTGGGCAGCCGTGACGCTCTCTTCGAAAACAGTTTGCAGGGCCTGGCCGTCATGGGCAGCGGCTTCAACGACCTGCCGATCCAGTGAGCGCAGGTGCGCTGGCACAAGCATCCCGACAACCGTGAGGATGATCGCGAGAGCGAGTGGAAGGGTTGTCTTGAAAAGCGCCAGCATGGATTGATTTAGTCACGAGGATGTCGCGAATCGTTCCAGTGGCAACCCTACAAAGCTCCCAAGTGGGTCATGAATACTCTGGAATCAGATCGCTTTGGTGCTGCCAGAGATCGGCGTAGTGGCCGCCCGCATCGAGCAGCGCTTCGTGGGAGCCGGCTTCAATGATGCGGCCTTCTTCCATGACGACGATCTTGTCCGCCCGGCGCACGGTCGAGAGGCGGTGCGCGATGACGAGAACGGTGCGTGCTTCCACGAGCCTGTCGAGGGCCTCCTGGATCTTGCGTTCGGTGATGGTATCAACACTGGCGGTGGCCTCGTCGAGAATGACAAAGGGCGGGTTTTTAAGAAGAACCCGGGCGATTGTCAGCCGTTGTTTTTCGCCTTGGCTAAGGCGGATGCCTTTCTCGCCGATGTTGGTGTCGAGCCCGTCGGGCAGTGCTTCCACGAAGTCGAGGGCGCAGGCTTGTTCGAGCGCATGAAGGATTTCGGCCTCGCTGGCATCGGCTTTGGCGAGTAGCAGATTATCGCGCACGGTGCCTTCGAAGAGGAAAGGGTCCTGCGCGACATGCCCGACCTTTTCGTGCAGCTCGGCCAGGCTCAGCTCATGAATGTTGACGCCGGAAAGCTGGACCGCGCCCGCCGTGACATCGTAGGTGCGCATGGCGAGATTGGCTACGGTCGACTTGCCGGCACCCGTGTGGCCGACAATGGCGGTGACTTGGTTGGCTTCGAGGGTGAGATTGAATCGACTTAGTACAGCCGGGCGGCCGGGGTATTCGAAGCGGACGTTATTAAAGTCGACCTCAATGGGTCCCTCGGGAAGAGGCTTCGGATCTGCCGGGTCGGCCACATCGACTTGAGCATCCAGTATCTCGAAAACCCGCTCGCCGGAGGCGCGCCCGGCGGCGATTAGGTGGTTCAACCCGTGCAGTTGGGAGATCGGTTGGTAGAGCATGTTGGCCAGCAGGAAGAAGGTGAGCAACTGAGGCATGCCAAAGGCTGCTGAATCCTGCAGGACCAGATAGCCGCCCACGCCGACGATGCTGAGGAAGCCGAGTTTCGTGACAAACGTTGTGGCCGGACTGTAAATCGACCAACGATACATCGCGTGGAGTGTCCGGTTGCGGAGTTTTTCGGCGCGGCTTTCAAAGCGCTCCGCTTCCCGGGGCTGCAAGCCAAAGGTTTGAATCAGGCGGTTGCCCTGAATGTCCTCAACAAGGAGGCCGTTGAGATCGGCCGCACTCTCCCGCACGCCCTTCCAGACTTTGCGGGAACGCTTGGAGTAAAATACCCCAGCGATGAGGAGGATAGGCACCGGCAGAAAAACAAACGAGGCAAGAAAGGGCTGCAGAATAAAGAGGTAGGTCGTGATACCGACAATTTTCAGAATCGCTCCGGTGCCTTGCTCGGTGCCGTCGAGAAGCGCGCGCTCAAGTGAAGCGACGTCTTCAATCACCCGAGAGGAAATTTCGCCGCTTTTTCGCTGGTCGTAGAAAGACACCGGGAGCCGAAGGAGTTTTGAGTGCAAGTCGCGGCGCATTTCGAGCAAAACCCGCTGTTCCAGCGTGTTATTCACACGGATGCGGAGGCTGTTGAACACTTCGCTGCCCAGGTAGAGCCCGGCAATAATGGCGACGCCCCACAGGAGGTTGTCGACAGCACCTGCGTTCTCGATATTTTCCAAAATCCGTTCGATCGCCACAGGCACTGCGATCTCCATGGCCGTCATCGCTGCGGCCAAGCCGATGGTCAGCCAAAACAGGCCTCTGTAGCGGAATAGATAGGCGGAAACCCTCAGGATGGTATTTTTCTTTTTTTCGCTCACGTGCTTTCTCGGTGTTGGCGGTAGGCAAGTCCCGATGCGAGTTCTTGGCAAACCGAATTACAAATTAAAGGTGGACAGCGGCGCTCATCCTCGACTTCTATCAAAGCCCTCTATCAGTAACAGAAATCGTAGATAAACCAGTTATGTCCGTTCGACTTTATGTAGGAAATCTTTCTTTCGACGCCACCGCCGACGATCTACGCGAGATCTTCGGGCAGATCGGGCAGGTCGAAGATGCGCTCATCGTGACCCGTCCCGGCGGTGGTCGCCCCCGCGGGTTTGCTTTTGTCACGCTGGCCGAAGAGAGCGCTGGCGACGAAGCTATCCGCCAGCTGGACGGCCAGAAAGTAGCGGGGCGCCAGCTGGTGGTGAATGTCGCCAAGGAGCGGCAGGACGATTAAGTGCCCCAACACATTTTAATGGAATCGTCACATCGCATCGGCGATATCTTCGAGGGGGTAGCTCCAAATCTCCGAAAGGGTGGGGTGATACCAGTGGACTTTGAGCAGGTCCTGCACGGTGGCTCCGAGGGTGACGGCAACGGCCATGGCGTGGATTAGCTCGCCGCCGTCTTTGCCGACACATTCGGCACCGAGGACGACTCCCGTGGCCCGCTCAGCAAAGACTTTGACGTAGCCGTGCTTGGCTTCCATGAGGATGGATTTACCGTGATCGTCGAAGGGATAATCGGCGGACAGGTAGTCGATGCCGCGCTCTTGCAGTTGGGCTTCGCTCAGTCCGACGGAGCCGATCTGGGGGTCCGTGAAGACGACGCCGAGCAGATGGTCGTAGTTGACAGGCTCGGCGGGGCGCCCGCTGGCGTGTCTGGCAGCGAGCTCGCCTTGCATAATGGCGATGTGGACGATCTCATGCGGACCGGTGACATCACCGGCGGCATAGATGCGGGGATTACTGGTTTGTTGGAGCGGGTTGCAGATGATTTGCCCGTTTGCGCGGGTTTCGACGCCGGCAGCTTCGAGCCCGAGCCCCTCCGTCGCGGGTCTCCGACCGAGCGCGTTGAGCAGATGGGGTGCGTTGGCGGTGATGCGCTCACCCGCGTGGTCGAAGTCGACTGCGAATTGTTTCCCATCATGAGCTACATTTTGCAGGGAGGTGTCCGTGTAGAGCTGGATACCCTCCTGGCGAAAAGCGTTTGCGACGGCCGATCCAGCCGCGGATGAGGTCTCTTTCAGGATGTGGGGGCTGCGTTGAATCTGGATGACTTCGCTACCGATGCGGCGGAGAAACTGAGCCAGTTCGCAGGCCACGATGCCACCGCCGAGGACAATGATTTTTTCCGGCAAGAAATCGAGCTCCAATATATCGTCGCTTGTCCAAAAGGGGACTTCTCTTAGTCCGGGTACCGGTGGCACGGATACGGTCGACCCGGTGGCGATCATAAAGTGGCCGGCCGTTAAGCGGGTGCCGTCGTCCAGCTCAATGGTCGAGGCGTCGACGAACCTGGCTCGGTTACGGTAAAGTGTGAACTGATCGCTTTGCAGTTGCTCCTGACGATATTCAGCGAACTCACCGATGGTGGCAAGCTTGCGCTGGTGTAGCTTCCCCATATCGGCGGCGGCTTCCGGGATGTTGAGGCCGAATGCGCCACCTTTTTGTGCGAGGTGGAGCACTTCGGCGGAGTAGATCAATGTCTTGGAGGGCATGCAGCCGCGCAAGATACAAAGACCGCCGAGGGGCTCGCCGTCGTCGACGATGGCGACGCGGTCCCATGTTTCGCGGGCGGTTTGCGCTGCGGCGTAACCGCCGCTACCGCCTCCGATAACAATGTAGTCAAATTCTCTCGAATTCATTTGTTTTTCTCCTTAGTCGTGCTGGTGAAAAAAGGCACGCGGCGCTGGCTGGCCGGAGTGATAAGGTTTGGACGCGCCGCATCGACGTCGTCGACTCTATGCCGACTGAGGTCAGCCCAGCGCATCGCCGTGAAAAAGAGAAGGAAAAAGCTGAAAAAGACGGTTGGCGACATAAACGGGCTATCCCAGATGGCCAGAATGAGGACAGCTGCGCATCCGATGAGAAGATGGTTTGTCAGTTGGATGTCGTGCTTGCCTGCGAAATAGCGGTAGAGCAACAGGGCGAAGCAAATGAAGAGGACGAGGACTCCGATGATGCCAAACTCTGCGAGCAGCTGAAGCAGATCGGAATTGGCACGGTCGAAGCGTTGCCCGAGGAGCTGATCATGGGCGAAAAACGGGAGCATGTGTGTGTAGCCCTCCAGACCCCATCCGAAGATTGGGTTGGCCTGGAACATGTCGAGCGCCGCTTTGCGAAGGTGAACCGCTGGCTCGCTGGAGGTGCCTTGCTGAAGGAGCCTGGTCATACCGGCTGCAAAGCCGAAGCAGGCCGCCAATCCGCATGTGATGGAAACCGCGTGCCGATGCGGATCTTTGGACCGGGCGATAAAGTCGATAGCGACGATGAGAAGCATGATGGCAAGCGTGAAGAGCAGGACGGCTGCTGGTATGGGATTGGCAACAATGAAGCCGGTAGCCCCGAGTAAAGCACCTCCGGTCAGATACCATGGGCCGCTCGATTGGATAAATATCGGACTGTCTTCGTAGCGAGTCGAAAGCAGTGCCATGCTGATGCAAGTCGTGCACCATAGTGTGGCGAAAGCCGCCCAGTGCCCGTCGTAAGGAAAAAAGGCGAAGAAGTCGGTGAGTCCGGTGCCCTTGGTCAGAATCGGGCTATCGAAATCGAGCCCGTATTGGAGATAGCCGAGGAGCGCCATGCAAACCGCACCCGTGCAAAGCGGTGGGAGTAATCGCTGGAAAAAAGCGCGGGACTTAGGGATGAGAAACAACATGAGCACAATGAGGTAGGCAGCACCAAAGCCAAGCAGGGTAACCCATGTGCTGCTATTGGTTGCGGTCGTGGGTTGCCAAATAGAAACAGGATTGAGGCCGAGATAATCAGCCTCGTTGAGGCGTATAGTCGCCCATGGAGTCTGCAGAAAACCTAAAGCAAACTGGAGAATAACAGCCCATACCGGGATGGAGCAAAGCCAGAACATGGGCCACAATTTATCGACGAAAAAAGGATGGGTGTGCTCATGGGTTTTTAGCAAAGCGGGGGTCAGTGACCCGAAGATAATCAAACCACCCAGCAGCCAGAAGGAGCGGGGGTCGCCGATTAGAAAAGTGGCACCCGCGACAATCGCCACTAGCCAGTAGAGCATAAACTCCGCCTTCGTGGGCGTATCCCGAAGGAGCTTATCGCGGGGCAGTAAGTCAGGCGCTTTTTTCAAAATGTTCGTTTTCGAGGGTCTTTCAGGGAAGGAGCGGGCTAAACTATTTCTCATTGAGCACCGGCGACCAGCAAATAGCCTGTGCGATTTCGATGGCGGTATCCCGACCGAATAAAGCCTCCACAATGGCCAGCGAAAATTCAGTGGCTGTGCCGGCACCCTGAGAGGTGATGATGGGGCCATCGACCACGACAGCGGCCTCTTCCGCCGCATGCAGTTCGCCCTCAGTGGAGGGGTGGGCGGTGTAGCGGATGTTTTCGATTAAGCCGGCATCGAGGAGCATGAGGGGGGCGGCGCAAATACAGGCTAATAATTTTTCCTGTTTCTGCTGCCATTGCAGACACTCGATGATGTCGGTGCGTCCGCGTAGCTTTTTTATGCCTGGGCCACCGGGGAGGATGACCGCGTCGAAGGGTTCTCCGGCCACATCTGCGAATAGGTGTGTGGCTTCCCAGGTCATACCATTCCGACCTTCGACCCGTTGCGAAGTGACGGTGGAGGCCTGGACCACATCGGCACCGGCGCGGTCCAGAAGATCGATCGGTGCCGCTGCTTCCATTTCTTCGAAGCCGGGGTGGAGGAGGATGAGTGCGCGTTTTTTCATAAAGGAGTGAGCTTTTGAATGAAATCTACCACGGTATCCCAATACAGGTCGTCGGCGAGTTCAATAAGATTACCGTGCCGGGCACCTTCGATAAAGAGCTTCTGCTTTGGGCCCTCGATTCGGTGCCAGTTTTGCTGTGCGTGGCTGAAGGGGACCGTCCGGTCTTCGGTGCCGTGGATGAGCAGGACGGGGCAGTCGATGTCCGGGAGGCGGGCAAAATTATCGAAGCGATCCCAGGGCAGGAGCTTGATCCCGGTCATCACGCGAAAGGTTGAGGTGAAGGCACCATCGAGGATGATGCTTCTAACCGGCTCGCGTTGAGCCAGCCAGGTCGAAGGTCCACTACCCAGTGAGCGACCGTAGAGTGTTATGTTTGAAGGGTTGTAATCCAGTGTATCCACCGCATAGGCGTAGGCGGCCTCGATGGCGGCGTAGCATCCGGGCTCACTGGGCTCACCCCCGCTGGTGCCGTAGCCCGGGTAGTCGAAGGTCAGGACCGAGATGCCGCGCTTTTGAAAAAGCTCAAGAAACGGGCGTGCCATGCCGATATCTTCGCCGTTGCCATGGCTGTAGATGAGGAGGTGGTTGCCCGAACCAGCGGGAGAACCACCGCGGGGATCTGCGGACAGAAAGTAGGCGGAGATGGAAATGCCGTCGCGGGTCGTCAGCTTGAAAATGGAGTCGTCGTCCTCGTAGCTGCTCGGCGGCACGGGGAAGATGAGTGCGTGAGCCCGCAGCAGCGCGTAGGCGTTTAACCCGGCGTAAGCAAGGCAGAGACTGCAAAAAAGGAGGATGGAGACATTGGCAATCATACGTCGTCCGGTCCGGCAGACCGGAGCCAAGCCCTTATTTTTTATATTTCAAAGCAGAGGCAATGAAGTTGGCGAAGAGCGGGTGGGCTGCATTTGGTTTCGACTGAAACTCGGGATGGAACTGCACGCCGACATACCAGGGGTGCTCGGGTATTTCGATGATTTCGACGAGCTGACGTTCCGGGTTGACTCCGCCGATGCGCAGGCCGGCTTCTTTGAGTTGGTCCAGGTAGGTGTTGTTAAACTCGTAGCGGTGGCGGTGACGTTCCATGATGTTTTTTTCACCGTAGGCATGGATGCTGAAACTGTCTGCCGCCAATTCACAAGGGCAAGCGCCCAGCCGCATGTTGCCGCCCTTCGTGGTGAGGTCCTTTTGATCCTCCATGATGTCGATCACGGGGTTTTGCGTTTTGGGATCGAATTCCGTGCTATTGGCATCCTCCAAACCGGCTACATGCCGGGCGAATTCGACCACGGCGATCTGCATGCCGAGGCAGAGGCCGAAGTAGGGGATGTTGTTTTCGCGGGCGAACTTTGCGGCGAGGATCTTACCTTCGGTGCCGCGGTCGCCGAAGCCGCCGGGAATGAGGATGCCATTGAGCGAAGCAAGGTGTTTCGCGGGATCTTCTTCGATATCTTCGGCATCGATCCGAATGACACGCACATTCGTATCGTTGGCGATTCCGGCGTGGGTAATGGACTCGTAAACGGATTTGTAGGCATCCTGAAGCTCAATGTATTTCCCGACCACGCCGATCTCGACTTTGTGGCTTGGCGCCTTGAGTCGTCGAACGACGTCGTGCCAAACCTTCATGTCATTGTCCGGAGCATCCACTTTCAGGTGTGCGACCACAAGGTCGTCGATATCCTCTGCTTTTAAAGCGAGGGGCAGTTCATAGATGGAGGTTTCGACGTCCATCTCCTCAATGACGGCCTTGACCGGCACATTGCAGAAAAGCGAAAGTTTTTTGCGCATCTCGTTCGTCATTGGTTGTTCGGTTCGGCAAACGAGAATGTGCGGCTGGATGCCGATTTCGCGAAGCTTGGCCACGGATTGCTGGCTCGGCTTCGTCTTCAGCTCCCCGGCGGCTTTCAGATAGGGAAGCAGGGTGCAGTGTAAGAAAAGCACATCGTCGCGGCCGACTTCGAGAGCGAACTGACGCATGGCCTCAAGAAAGGGAAGGCCCTCGATATCGCCGATGGTTCCACCCAGCTCGGTGATCAAAACATCGACATCGCCGCTGCTGCCTGCGTAGATCCGCTCCTTGATGACGTCCGTGACATGGGGGATGACCTGCACGGTGGCACCGAGATAGTCGCCGCGCCGTTCCTTCCCCAGAACAGTCTCATAAACCTGACCGGACGTCAGGTTGTTTTGCCGAGTCAAATCGCCGCTGGTGAAGCGTTCGTAGTGCCCCAGATCAAGATCAGTCTCAGCACCGTCGTTGAGCACGTAAACCTCACCGTGCTGAAACGGGCTCATTGTGCCGGGATCCACGTTCAGGTAAGGGTCGAACTTTTGCAAACGGACTTTCAGGCCCCGTTGTTCGAGTAGTGCACCGAGTGCCGCCGATGTAAGGCCCTTTCCGAGAGAGGAGACGACGCCGCCTGTTATAAAAATATACTTCATAAGTCCGTCAGAGAATTGATTGTTCCACGGGTGGCCGCTTGCCGCTACCCTCGGGGCGCGATTCAATTCGCCACGGTGAAGTCTTGGCAAACATTTTAACCACATAGGTGAAAAGAAACCGAAGGATGAATTAGGCTAATAATTAAATATTGACACTATTAGTCTTACTTTTGAAGTAGGGTCTCGAAACAGATTTTGCGAAGCGCCTCCTCTTTTTTACAGACCTCCTAATGCACCCAATTTTTCATCCTAATAGATTGTTTGCATTGGGCTCCGCGTTTGAAAAGGATCGTCGCATCGGTTTTTTTCTTCAACTACACGTAATTCCTCTATGAAAGCATTTTGCAACTTCCTCAAATCGACAATTGGTCGAAAAATTCTGATGGCACTGACCGGCTTGGTGCTGGTGGGTTTTGTCATGGGCCACATGCTTGGCAACCTACAGATATTTTTGGGTGCCGATGTGATTAACGCCTACGCTTACAAGCTGCACGAGGTGCTCCCGACCAGCGCGCTGTGGGCTATTCGGCTGTTTCTGCTGGCCAGTGTCGGGATTCACATCTGGGCGGCTGTCACACTTACCCTCGACAACCGCCGGGCGCGACCTGCGGGTTATGACGACAATAAATTTATCCAGGCAAGTTACTCCTCGCGGACGATGCGCATGAGCGGCGTTATTTTGCTCGCGTTTATAATTTTCCATCTTGCGCACTTTACCGCACGCACCTTGCCGGGGCTTCAGTATGAAGAGCCAGGGGTGATCGAGCAAACGGAAGTCCCTCTCGTGAAAAAAGGCGAAGCTGTGTTGAATAATGGCGAGGTCGTTATGACTTTCAACGTCAACGACATGATGGTTTCGGGTTTCCAAATTTGGTGGGTCTCCGCATTTTACATCGTCGCGACGGGCCTTCTCTGCATGCACCTCACTCACGGGTTCAGCAGCATGTTTCAAACGGTGGGTCTGCGAAACTCACTTTGGAGAAAACGTCTCGACAAGCTTGCATTAGCCTACGGATGGGTCGTCTTTCTTGGCTTCGCAATCATTCCAATCGCTGTAATGAGCGGCATCCTGGAAAAAGATCCGTCGGGTGGTCTTGCTTCCGGGGTTGCCGAAACCTCCGGACCGGCGGCAATTATTCAAACCGAACAATAAAAAGGACCTCTCCCACATGAATCTGGATTCCAAAGTCCCTGAAGGCCCACTCGCGGAAAAGTGGTCGAGCCACAAGTTTAACATGAAGCTGGTCAATCCGGCGAACCGGAGGAAATACCACGTCATCGTCGTCGGCTCAGGTCTCGCGGGCGGCGCGGCGGCCGCGAGCTTGGCAGAGCAGGGCTACAAGGTGTCGTGCTTTTGCTACCAGGACAGCCCTCGCCGGGCCCACAGCATCGCGGCACAAGGGGGGATCAACGCGGCAAAAAACTACCAAAATGACGGCGACAGTGTATTCCGGCTCTTTTACGACACAGTTAAAGGAGGCGACTATCGCTCCCGCGAAGCAAACGTCTACCGGCTTGCCGAGGTTTCGACCGACATCATTGATCAGTGCGTGGCGAATGGCGTTCCCTTCGCAAGGGAATATGGAGGTTTGCTCGCAAATCGCTCCTTCGGGGGTGCCCAAGTGTCGCGCACCTTTTACGCGCGCGGCCAAACCGGGCAGCAGCTTCTTCTGGGCGCTTACGCAGCGCTGAGTCGGCAGATCGGCCTCGGTAATGTAAAAATGCATAACCGCCACGAGATGCTCGATGTGGTCAAGGTCGATGGGCATGCCAAGGGCATCATCGTCCGCAACATGGTGACGGGAGAAATTTCGCGTCACGCAGGTGATTGCGTCGTTCTGGCGACCGGCGGCTACGGCAACGTCTTTTTCCTCTCGACCAACGCGCAGGGGTGCAACGTCACTGCCGCCTACCGCGCACACAAACGGGGCGCCGGTTTCGCCAACCCCTGTTACACGCAAATACACCCGACCTGCATCCCGGTTCACGGGGACAAGCAGTCAAAATTGACCCTTATGTCCGAATCGCTCCGAAACGACGGTCGCGTGTGGACGCCCAAGGATGCAGAGACCGCCAAACAGATTCGGGAAGGCAAGCTGGATCCGAACAAAGTGCCCGAGGAAGACCGCGACTACTATCTGGAGCGCAAATATCCCAGCTTCGGGAATCTCGCACCGCGTGATATTTCCTCCCGGGCGGCCAAAGAAGCCTGCGACGGAGGGCGCGGCGTCGCAACGACCGGACTCGGTGTCTTTCTCGACTTCCGCGACGCGATTCAGCGCGACGGGCGAAAAGCCATTGAAGAGCGGTACGGCAATCTCTTCGAGATGTATCGCTGCATTACAGGGGATAATCCCTATGAAACACCGATGATGATCTTCCCCGCTGTCCACTACACCATGGGAGGGCTCTGGGTGGACTACAATCTACAGTCAACCATTCCGGGTTTGTTTGTCGGTGGCGAGGCTAATTTCTCCGATCACGGCGCTAACCGGCTCGGCGCTTCTGCTTTGATGCAGGGGCTGGCCGACGGCTATTTCGTGCTGCCCTACACCGTGGGGAATTATCTCGGTGAGCAAGGTGTGGCCGCCGCCGGTAAAGTAACAGTTAATCACCCGGCGTTTGCCGAGGTTGAGGCAGATGTGAAAAACCACATTGATCGCCTTCTTTCCATCGACGGCACGGAAACTCCGCGCTCCTTTCACAAACGTCTCGGGCAAATTATTTGGGACAAATGCGGTATGGCTCGCAGTAAAGAAGGCCTCGAAGAGGCTATCCGCGACCTCCAGGAGCTGCGCAAAGAATTCTGGAGCAACCTCAAGGTGGTCGGCGATGGCGATGGTATCAATCCCGAGCTCGAGCGTGCGGGGCGCGTTGCCGACTTTATCGACTTCGGTGAGCTTATGTGCCGCGATGCGCTCATGCGGGAAGAGTCCTGCGGTGGTCACTTTCGCGTGGAGCACCAAACGGATGAGGGCGAAGCGATGCGCGACGACGAAAACTTTGCCTTCGTTGGGGTTTGGGAATATCAGGGCGACGAGTCAGAGCCAAAACTCCACAAAGAGCCTCTGATTTACGAAAACGTCAAATTGGCTACCCGTAGCTATAAGTAAGCAAACGATAGATCACCATGGAAAAAACACTCAATCTGACACTCAAGGTATGGCGCCAGAAAAGCGCCAATGCCAAGGGGCAATTCGAAACCTACAAAGTCGAAAACATTTCCAGCGATTCATCGTTCCTGGAGATGATGGATATTTTGTCCGAGCAACTGATCGAGGAGGGAAAGGAGCCGGTTGCCTTCGATCACGACTGTCGCGAAGGCATTTGCGGGATGTGTTCGATGACCATCAATGGCATACCCCATGGTCCGGAGCGCGCTACGACAACGTGTCAGCTGCACATGCGGCATTTTAAAGATGGTGAGACGATCACAATTGAGCCTTTTCGGGCGAAGCCGTTTCCGATCATGAAGGACCTCATGGTTGATCGCAGCTCGTTTGATAAGATTATCCAATCCGGCGGCTTTATTTCCGCTCGTGCCGGGAGCGCTGTTGACGCTAACGCAACGCCAATACCCAAAGAGGACGCCGATTACGCAATGGACGCGGCCGCCTGTATCGGTTGTGGTGCTTGTGTGGCGGCCTGTCCGAATGCATCCGCCATGCTTTTTACCGGAGCAAAGGTCTCCCACATGAATAGTCTCCCGCAAGGAAAGACCGAGAAACACCGTCGCGCCCTCGCTATGGTTACGACAATGGATGGTGAAGGTTTTGGTGGCTGCACGAACATCGGAGAGTGTGAAGCAGCCTGCCCGAAAAGTATCCCGCTCGACATGATCGCGCAGTTGAATCGCGATTACGCTGCGGCTCAGGTGAAAAACTTTTTCCAGCCAGTGAGTTGAACTGCAAAGGCCAGTGAATCGGACAGCGTGCAACTTAAGGGTTGCACGTTTTATTTCGCAAAATATCGGCTTTCCAATTAATCGGCTAAATTACGAAAAATTCACGAAATTTTTCTCTCGATTTTCTCGCAGTTTATGGCAACGGTTAGAATCGTTTGAGAGATTCACAATTGTGAACATCGCTTTGTTCGCATCGCAAACAACCTAAACAAGAAAAACATATGAAAATCATGAAAAAACTCCTTGGGGCTTCGGCGCTCGTTGGGTTCATGGCTCTCTCCGTTTCTCAGCTCACCGCTCAGAGAAACGTTGATGAAGGCAAGAACTTCACGGTCTCCGATTCTCCTGAAACGACCGTCTTCAATTTGAAGACGCCCTCCGTTAACCGTCATATCAATGACTTCAGAAAAGCCGAAAAGCCGGCTCCAGCCCCAGCGCCAGCACCCGCTCCCGCGAAGGTCGTTGACGACTGTTCCCCCGGCACGGTAACCGACTACGTCGACAAGTATCTCGTGCGTCTTGAAAAGACCGCCCCCGACATGGTGGCCATGGACACACCCTTCGACTACAACTACACCGTGATCGCTAAAGACAAGGTGAAGAAAGTCGTCGTTGAAGAAGCCATTCCCCCCGGCACGGTCTACGTCTCCAGCTCGCCTGAAGCCGAAATAAGCGGAAGCGACGTTACGTGGACGCTTTACAATCTTGAAAAGGGAGATCGTATTCCGCTCGCGCTCACGGTGAAAGCCACCGAGATGGCTGACCTCACGAACTGTGCAACCATTGTTGCCTACCCGGAAGCTTGCACGACTACACAAGTTGGCAATCCGCAGTTGGCCATCACCAAATCGACCCCGAGAGAGCAGGTTATGCTCGGTGCGGGGGTTCCCTGGGATATCACCGTTACCAACGTGGGTAATTTCTGCGCGTATGATGTTGTCTTGACCGATACGCTCCCTGCCGGCGTCTCGCACGACAGCGGCATGAGCCAGCTCACGACAGAGCTGGGCACCCTCGCTCCGGGTGAAAGCCGTGACGTCACAGTGAGCACCACAGCATCGGCCACGGGCGAACACTGCAACGTAGCGGTTGCCTCCGCGTCCAATGCCGATTCCGTTGAAGATGATGCCTGCATCGTCGTCGTCGAAGCTGGTATCGATGTTGTCAAGGAAGGCACTCCGATGCAGTTTATTAACAAGCGTGCCTCCTACACTATCACTGCGACCAACACGGGTGATGTGCCGCTGACGGATGTTGTCGTCACCGACACCGTTCCGGCTCAAAACGAGCTGCTGTCCGCACCGGGTGCTCAGATCAATGGTAACACCGCGACATGGACAACGTCCCTGGGTGCTGGTGAATCCAAGAGCTTCGAGCTGACCGTCATCGGTCGCCAAGGTGGCACCTACTGCAACCAAGTCAGCGCCTCTTCGGCCGAATACGGTCTCTTTGGCGAAGACGATGCCTGCACCGAATGGCGCGGCTATCCGGCCCTCCTCATCGAGGTGATCGATACTGAGGATCCGCTCCTTGTCGGTGAGCAAACCACCTACATAATCCAGATCACCAACCAAGGCACCGCAGATGACACGAACGTCGGTCTGGAAGTCCAACTTCCGAGCCAGCTGAAAGTCGTCTCTGCCTCTGGTGATACACGGGGCAGCATCTCTGGTAACAGCGTAAGCTTCACGCCATATCCGGTCCTGGGTTCCAAGGAAATCATCGAGTTCCGCGTGGTCGCTGAAGCCGTTGCCGAAGGCGATGCGCGCTTCAAGGCGCAGATGAAGTCGGATCTCCTCGCGAATCCGGTCCCAGAGGAAGAAGCCACTCAAGTCTACTAAGACCTGATTCCTCCGAATCTCTCAGAGGCGTCCGCGAGAGCGGGCGCCTCTTTTTTTTGCCCTGACGCCCGCAGGGGCACTTCCCGTGGTGTGTCCGATTGCGGACGCCCTGACCGGCAGAGTCCGCTCCGCAAGTCGGTAAAGTCAACCACGCCGAAGGCGCTCGCAACCGTCTTCGCTCTGCCAGCTACGCCGGTCAAGAGCGAGCACGCCACGTAGCCTCTTTTTATGCGATCAGTAGGTGTGACCGCGCAGTTTGTTGGCATCGACCACATCGGGTGCCCGCTTGTCTTTACCGGCGGTCTTGTGGTAGCGGCCCGTTACTTTATCTTTTTCGTATCGCGTGAAACCGTGTTTCTCGACATTCTCATCGGTCAGCTTACTCTTGGTTGCACCCTCGGTGTATTGAGAACTCACATTGGGGGAATGGTACACTTTGCGCACCGGATTACCGGTTTTCGGATGGGCTTTCAGCGGCTCATCGGCCATTCTTTGAATATACTCGAAGGTCTCACCGTCGGAGCCATCGGGAAGAATTTCCTGGTAAACGTAGGTTGGCATAAGTCGGTTTGCTGCTGAATAGATAATCTGTCATGTGGGCAGACTTTGCTTTGAGCGGATGTGCTCTACGCGGTAGCCAGTGCCCGTTCGACTTCCTGGTTCAAGTCGCTCTGGGCGGCTTGCTCGGCGAGCATCGCCCGTCGCCGGGCGCGCACGTCGTATTTGGCGGATTGTTCCTCGGCGTGATAGGATGAGCGGATCATGGGGCCGGATTCGCACACGCCAAAGCCGATCTCGAGCGCGTATTCTTTCCAGCGTTGAAACTCTGCGGGCGTGACCCAGCGGTCAATGTTGGCGTGCTCTTTGGAGGGCTGGAGGTATTGGCCGATGGTTAGAATGTCGACGCCTGCCTTGACCATGTCTTGCAGCACTTCTTTGATCTCTTCCTCTTCTTCGCCGATGCCCAGCATGATGCCGGACTTGGTGATGAAGCCGCGCGACTTGGCGTGCTCCAGCACCCAAAGCGAGCGGTCGTAGCGGGCGGTCTTCCGGATGGGCCGTTGCAGGCGTTTTACCGTCTCCAGATTATGGTTGAAAATATCGGGGCAGGCATCCAGCACCACATCAAGGTATTCCTGCTGACCGCGGAAGTCCGCCGTAAGCACCTCGACCGCACATTCCGGCACCCGGTGATGCACGGCGCGGATCGTGGCGGCCCAGACAGAGGCACCGCCGTCTTTCAAATCGTCGCGAGCTACGGAGGTGATGACCGTGTGCTTCAAATCCATCTTCGCGATGGACTCGGCGACGCGGGCAGGCTCGCCCAGATCGAGTTCCGTCGGGCGCCCGGTCTGAATGGCGCAGAAGCGGCAGGAGCGGGTGCAAATATTCCCCAGGATCATGACCGTGGCGGTGCCGCGCGACCAGCATTCGCCCATGTTGGGGCACTGCGCACTCTTACAAACCGTGTGCAGATCATGGGTATCCACGATCTCGCGCACCTCTTTGTATTCGCGGCTGGTGGGGAGTTTGGCACGGAGCCAGTCTGGTTTTCGCATATCCATCTTGAGTTAAGTGTTCGCAAAAATTTGCCCGAATTCAACTGCTAATCGCGCTTTTACTTCGGCAATTTCCACATCGCGCCCGAGCTCGCAGGCCAGCGAGGTGACGCTACCGTCGGTGATACCGCAGGGCACGATACCGGAAAAGTGACTCATGTCGGGACAGACATTGAGGGCGAATCCGTGATAGGTCACCCAGGAACGCACCGCCACGCCGATCGCGCAGATCTTCCGCTGCTGGTCGATCCAGATGCCGGTTTTTCCCTCCCGGCGTGCGCTGGGCAGGCCATAGACTGCAAGGGTGCGGATAACCGCTTCTTCGATATCCCGGAGGTAGCCGTGCAGGTCTTTTCGATGATGCAGCGACAGGATGGGGTAGACTACAATCTGCCCCGGGCCGTGGTAGGTGATATCGCCGCCCCGGTTCGACTGAAATACCGTGATGCCACGTTCGGCACACTGCTGATCGCTCCAGATCAAATGCTGCGCGGCCCCTTTGCGCAGGCCCACGGTGTAGACCGGGGCGTGCTCCGTGAAAATCAGCGCATCACCGCAGCGGTCGTTTCGGCGGGCATCAACGCGGGCTTTTTGCCGTTCGAATGCATCCTCGTAGTCGGTCTTGCCCCAATCGATGATCTCGATTGAACCAGTCATCTGATCCAACATGGCAAAGAGAACGCGCTGCATTTTGGAATACGTCGAAGCGGGCTCGTCGAACAATTGGTCGGCTGTCATGACGGAAGGTGCCGCGACGAGTTCCCGGCGGCATGCGGAGGCCAGCGCTGAAAGACTTTCCGGCGTGGCTTCGAGATGGCATTGCAGCGCCAAAACCCTCGATCCATAGCAGAAACCTTGCGTTGGGCATAGGTCACTTTCAGCGAACCGGGTGGCTCCCTCCGGTAGTTCGAATTCGTCACCGTGCCAGTGGAGCACGCGCAATGCATCGGGCAGGGGGAAGCCTTTCGGGCAAGACGCAGCCCGCTGGATCGGAAACCAGCCGATCTCAGGCGAAGGTCCCCGGGTCACGCGGGTCCCGAGCGCATCAGCGATCAGCTGTGCCCCGAGGCAGATGCCGACGACGTAGCGGCCAGACTGAATCGCAGTCCGGATGTAGGCTTTCTCGGCGGTCAGCCAGGGGAAATCGGCCTCTTCGTAAATATTCATCGGCCCACCCATGATAAAAAGACCGTCAAAATCTTCTATCGGCGGCAGCTCGGCCAGCTCGTAGAGCCCGTGGCAGTGGAGACTGTGCCCGCGCGAATTGGCCCAGTCGGCCAGAGCGGCCGGCCCTTCGAAAGGCACATGTTGGAGGCATAAGAAATGCATGATACCGGTGGGCTGATAAAGTAGTGTCTTTTCGAATAAGTAAAGCGGCGATGCCTTTTGCGGCCCTCACCATGGTCGGTCGGCATGAAATTGAATACCTACCCTGTAAGCGTTACGCCTTCCCGGCAAGATGCCGGATAAACAGGGTATATCCCGGTGGCCCGGAAACTGGCATTAGAGCGTTTTGGCGTGCGCGTAGGGGC
>JAAAPI010000042.1 GCA_009908325.1 Verrucomicrobiota bacterium
CCGTTGCTAGTGTGCTGTCTCCAAAATAGGCTTGTAAAATAAACTATCGTCTTTACTGTTTGGTTCATGGCAAAAAGTGGACGTCCCATCGAACCAGTTCTGATAACGGAGCAAGAAAAAATAGAGCTCGAACGTCGCGTCAATGCGCGGACAGTCGCCAAACGAGATTGCGAACGTGCGGAGATTATCCTGCTGCGTGCGCGAGGCGTAAAGCAGGAAGAAGTCGCCTCACGTCTGGGCTGTAGCTCCGTGAAGGTGGCGAAGTGGACCTCTCGCTTTCGCCAGGCCGGACTGGACGGGCTCGGGGACAAGCCCGGTCGCGGTCGCAAGTCTTCGCTCAATCCTGAGCAGATCGAGAAGGTTGTGGCGGAAGTGAATCGACCGCCCGAGGGCCGCGAACGTTGGTCGGTACGCTCCATGGCCGAGGCAGCCAAAGTTTCCCACAGCAGTGTGCAACGCATCTGGAAGGCTAATGATTTGAAGCCTCACCGCATGGAAGTGTTTAAGGTTTCCAATGATGCGCACTTTGAGGAAAAGTTCTGGGATGTGATTGGGCTCTACCTTAATCCGCCGGACAAGGCGCTGGTGCTGTGTTGTGATGAAAAGAGCCAGTGCCAAGCCTTGGAGCGAACCCAACGGCCACTCCCGATGGAGCCTGGATACTTGAAGACGACCACCCACGACTACATCCGCCACGGCACAATTACGCTGTTCGCCGCCTTGGATTACCTGGATGGAAAAATCTTCCGTCGTCTCGAAGAAAAACATACCTATGTTGAATGGCTGCGTTTTCTCAAACAGCTTCACCGCGAGACTCCATCCGAGGTCACCCTGCATCTTGTTCTCGATAACTACGCCACCCATAAGAAGAAGGAGGTGCGGGATTGGATTGAGCGGCGAAACCGCGATCATCAAAAAAAACATGGGACGAACCGCATCGAGCTCCACTTTACCCCCACCTCCAGTAGCTGGATGAACATGGTCGAGCGGTTCTTCGGCGATCTTTCACAGCAAGCAATCTGCAACGGGAGCTTTGAAAGCGTTCGTGAGCTCGCCCAGAGGATTGAAGCCTATATCGCCGAGCGTGATCTCAAGCCGAAGCGCTACGTCTGGAAGGCCGAGGGCGAGCAAATCCTTGCGAAAATTAAACGTGCGCGTGAAAAGATTGACAGAGCTAGTTATTATTAGCTTATTTTAGAGACATCACACTAGCTTGACGGCATCCCAGATATCCGCTGTTTGTTTTTCGGTCTCTGGCTCGCTCGGGTTACCGCCAGCAGCCTTGACCTGTTCTGCAAGCTGCTCAGAGAACTCAGCCTCGCCATAGGTGATCCCCCTCGCCGAGGCTGCGAACGCCCAGAGCGTTTGCTGAACCAGAAGCTTCCGTTCTTCTTCCCCCGCGTAGGGTGTGACGGTCTGTCTAATGATCCCGGGCGTGTCGACAGTTCGCTCGATCCGGTCAAGCGCGGTAACGAAAAGGTTCGCCTTCACCTCAGGAGGGAACCCGTCAGCCCTGCTGTGGATCGGAATCGAGGAATCGGGCAGGGTCGCGATTGTTGCGGGAGCCTTTTCTTGCGGCAAGCCGTCCCTCAGAAACGGCTCAAAGTAGGACGGGCCTTGGGGACTTGCGGCGATCCAGCTACTGTTCGGTGGCAGTTCTTCGTTTTGCTTGTAAGCCGACTTATGGACATCGATGCAATAACCGGTCGCTGGTATTTCGCGGGACTGTCCCGCCGGAATCGTGGTCGGGGGGTAGCGGAGCAAAAGCGCTTGTCGTTTCGGCGTGCCCGGCACATAAAACGAGCGCTCGGGGACGGTCGCCGACGAAGTGCCGCTGTTGCGAACCGTTAACAGGGCGATCCTTCCATTAGTCTCACCGGTGGCCCGGGCGGAAAATAAGAGCTCTTCCTGCGCCGAAGCAGCCACTGTCATCATGATCCAAATGAAAAATACAGCCAACTTTGAAAGCGGCAGGCACATCTCCTTAGCGGTATTTGAACGGTGATGCTTCATCGCTAAAATTTGCTGAGATTACGGTCTCGATGCTAGGGAGTTAGCTCGGAATAAATCAAGTATTATTTGGCCGGATCGTCCTGTTTTTTGCACGTTTGTAAAAATCAAAATGGATACTCCTATTATGTTGTGAAATTATTACAGATTGTGCCAGAAGCGGGGGCGGAACGGTCCGTAACAAGCCAATGCAGCACCGACAGGCAAATGTTACCCCGAACTTTTTATCGCACCACTAGCACATTTGACTGGAATACTTACCGAAACGCGGTATCCTTCAAACCCAATACTGATGTTCAAATCCGTCCCATTCCTTTTGCTTGCACCGGCGATGGTCTTTTCGACTGTCTTCTGCTCTGTCGGGTATTGTCTGGATTCGGTGCTGCAAGTGTTGGATTCTGCGGCGGAAGTTGCTTCGGCGGACGGGATGCATGCCTGTTGTTCCGGCTCAGAGAAATCCCAAACACCCGCAGACGAACCACCGGCGAAAGATTGCCACGACTGCTTGTTCGCCAATGGCTTTCTCGACATGAAGTGGCACTCGGTGAACGCTACGGCGACACCCGCAGTCTCTTTCGAGTTGCCGCCCTGGCTGGCGGTCGCAGACTGGAGTGCACGGCAAGTCCAGTTTGTCCGTCGAGACGTTTTGAGGCCCGGCCGCGTCAGACCCGGCGGGCGGGAGCCGATACCGCCCGGAGTTTCCGGAGAGCCGTCACGGCTCTGTGTGTTTTTGATTTGAGTCTGTTTGAAGACCCGCCCTCCGAAGTGGTTTCGGTGGGTGCTTTCCTCTGACCGGTCGTTCCGGTTGTGCAGGAATGCTCTAAGCTGGTTTGCCGCCTCGGTGTGCGCGGACCTTGCCTCCGCCTCCGGTTCACGGAGACAGATTTCAAACAGAACCTTCAAATTCACACACAGATGAAAAACCCTTTATTTCGTTACTATCTTGTGCTCCCTCTCGCGACTTTGCTCGCGCAGTGGGCCACCCCTGCGGAGGGGACGGAACTCGCCGACCTCTCGCACTATCTCGAACGGGTGCGCCAGCACGACCCCGCCATCGCTGAGGCCCGCCTGCGTTGGAAAGCAGTCGAAGCCCGCGTCCCGGCGACCGGAGTGCTACCCGACCCTGAGCTGGCCCTCGGGCACTTCTTCGCCCCGATCGAGACCCGCGTCGGCCCGCAGCGCCAAAAGCTCGGTCTCTTTCAAAAAATCCCCTGGCCCGAGCGCCTAAAGACTGAGCGGTCGCTGGCCGAAGATGAGGTCACAGTCGCCTACTACGCCTACATGGATACACTGCGCCGCCGCATCGCCGAGGCCAAGGCGGCTTGGATCCACCTCGCCTCGATCGAGCAACAGCGGAGCATCCTCGACCGACAGAGAACCCTCCTGGAGGAGGCTTTGAGCACGCAGGACAGCCGCTTCACCTCGGGACGCGGCGACCTTGCCGACCGGCTGCTCATACGCAACCGCCTGACCGAGCTGGAATCGAGGCAACTCGCGCTGGCGGGCGATCAGCAGGCCGCCGAGGCCGAAGTGCGGCACTTCGCCGGTGGCACAACCGGTGCTATTTCGACAAGCTGGGACCGCCTCCAGGCGCATCCGCTGCCCGGTCGGGCCGCGCTGACCGAGGCTCTGCTGGCCGATAACGACCTATTGAAGTCCCTCGCTTCGCAAGTGGAACGGGCCAAAAGCTCGCGCGATCTGGCCGGCCTGAGCCGCTATCCAGACGTCACTCTCGGCTTCGAATACAGCCGGGTCTCGGACAACCGCTTCGCCAATCCCTCCGACGATGGAACGGACGCGTTCATGGGCAGTATCCGCATCAGTCTGCCCATCTGGAAGAGCAAATACGACGCGCTCGAACGCAGCGCGACACATGCGCTCAGCGCCAAGCGCAAGGCGCAACAAAGCCTTCGGGACGATCTCATCGAGGCCGTCCACCGCAGGTATGCCGAAGCCGAGGCCCGCCAGCGGCAGATCCGGCTCTACGAAGATCGGCTCTTGCCGCAAACCCGGGAGGCTTACGAAGCCACCCTGTCAGGATTCGGCAGCGGCCAATCCGACGCCCTCCACTGGATTGAAGCCCAGCGCGACCTCCTCGACGCCGAGATGGGCCTCGTCCACCTGCGCACGGAAAACCTGCGGCTCATGAACCGGCTCGAACGCCTCGCTGCCGTCGAGCTCGTCGGCGAACAAGCCGCCGCAAACAACAACCAATAACTTTTCCCATGAAACACCGATTGACCAACCCATTCCCAGTCCGCCGCAAACCCCGTCGCACCCTGCTCCTGCTCGCCGCCCTCGGTCTGGCCGGATCGCTCCTCGCCCAACACGACCACGGCGGGATGTCCGCGCCCGCATCCGAAAACGGCGAAGCCGGGCCTTCCGAAACTGCGGACGACGCCCCGCTCTACCAATGCTCCATGCACCCGAACATTGTCAGCGAGGAGCCCGGCCAGTGCCCCATCTGCGCGATGGATCTCCAACTCGTCGAAAAGACCGACGCCGAGGGCATTCCCGGTCGTGCCCCCGTGCGCCTGACCGAGCAACAGCAGCAACTCATCAACCTCGTGACCGCGCCCGCCGTGCGCGAGCGCATCATCCTGCGCAAAACCGTGCCCGGCGTGCTGGCCCACGATACGGGTCGCGTCTTCACGGTGGCCGCCTGGTCCAGCGGACGTATTGAGGCACTTTACGTCGATGCAACCGAAACGGACATTACCGTGGGCGACCCGCTCTACCGCATCTACAGCCCGGAGATTTACTCGGCTATCGAAGATTTCCTGTTGGTGCGGCGGCAGAAAGAAGCGAATCCGCAGTTGATCCGCTCCGCCCGCTTCCGGCTCGAACAGATGGGGCTGACCGCCGGGCAGATCGACGCGCTGTCCGGGCGCGATGCGCCGCCACCCGCCATCGACATCCTCTCCCGAGTCGAAGGCAAGGTCATGATGCAGCACTTGCAACTCGGCCAATACGTTCGCGAGGGCGACAAGCTCTATGAAGTCGTCGACCTGTCCGAGCTCTGGCTCATCGCGGAAATCTACCAATCAGAGCTGCCCCAGGCCTCAATCGGCCAGCGGGTGGCCATGACCCTGCCCGGGGACAGCGAGCAGACTTTCGCCGGGCGGATCGACCGGATCGAGCATCATATCGAGACCGCCACACGCACCGCCCGCCTGCGCATCGTTTTTGACCTACCGGAAGACGGCGGCGCTCACCAGCACCCGCATGGACTCCTGCCCGACATGTGGATGCACGCCCATCTCGAAACCGATCTGGGCGAGCAACTGACGATCCCGCGTAGTGCCATCTTTGATACGGGTAAACGGCAATACGTCTTCGTCGAGCAGGATGAAGAACTCTTTGTCCCGCGCTTGGTCAAAACCGGCCCGCGCTCGGGTGACCGCCGCATCGTCCGCAGCGGACTCGAAGCAGGCGAGACCGTCGCTGCCGAAGGTACCTTCCTGCTCGACAGCGAGAGCCTGCTCAAAGCCTCTGCTTCAGGCTCGGAAGACACGCAGGAAATAGCTTCGGACAACGCTGCCTCGGCGGACACCACCCCGGCACCCGCCGGGTTTTCCCCGGAAGCTAAGGCCGCCGTAGATCGCCTGTGGGAAGCCTATTTCGCGCTCGGTGAGGCCCTCTTCGAGGATCAGAGCGAGTCGGCACAGGCCGCCTCAAACCAATTGCTCACCCACATCAATGCCTTGCAGGCAGACGAACTCGCCCCGGCGGTGGGCCGCGCCAGCTGGCAAGCCTGGCTGGAAGCAACCGCCGCCGCGTTTACCCAAGCGCCCGAAACCGCGGACCTGAAGGCGCTGCGAATCCGCTTCGGTCGCCTCGGCGAGCAACTGCAAGCGCTCGCCGCCCAGAGCCCCGAGCTGCGCCCGGACGGACTCTTCGTGGCCAGTTGCCCAATGTGGGACGCAACGGACGGCACCTGGATCCAGCGCGGCGGCGATGCCGTGCGCAATCCGCTCATGGGCCAGGCCATGCCCGCCTGCGGCGTGATCGAGCACCCCCTCGGTGAAACGGAAGGAGGTGCCCGATGATCGAAGGCCTCATCCGCTGGTGCACCCACAACCGCTTCCTCGTCCTCGTCTTCACCGTCGTGGCGATCTGCGCCGGAGTCTTTTCCTTGCGCTCGATCAAACTCGACGCCGTGCCCGACCTCTCGGACGTGCAGGTCATCGTCTTCACCGAGTGGTCGGGCCGCGCCCCCACCCTCGTGGAGGATCAGGTGACCTATCCCATCGTCAGCACCCTCGCCGCCGCGCCCAAGGTGCGCTACGCCCGCGGCCAGAGCTTTTTCGGGCTGTCCTTCGTCAACGTCATCTTCGAGGACGGCACCGACATGTATTGGGCGCGCTCCCGCGTGCTCGAATACATGGACCAGGCCCGCGGCGACCTGCCGGAGGGCGTCACCCCAACGCTCGGCCCGGACGCCACCGGCGTGGGCTGGGTCTTCCAATACGCCCTCGTCGATCGCAGCGGGCAACACAGCCTGGCCGACCTGCGCTCCTACCAGGACTGGACCCTGCGCACCTACCTGCAAAACACGCCCGGCGTGGCGGAAGTGGCCTCGCTCGGCGGCTACGTCGATCAATACCAGATCGTGCTGGATCCGCTCGGCCTGCGTGCCCACGGCATCGGTGCGAACGAGGTGATCGCCGCCGTGCGCCGCTCCAATAACGACGTGGGTGGACGGCTGCTCGAGTTCGGCGAGACCGAATACATGATCCGCGGCCACGGCTATATCGAGAACCTCGAAGACATCGAGCGGATCGCCCTCCGCGCTTCCGAGAGCGGCACGCCGCTCCTGCTCGGCGATGTGGCCCAAGTGCGGCGCGGCCCGGACATCCGGCGCGGCCTGCTCGAAATGGACGGCGAGGGCGAAGCCGCTGGTGCCATCGTCATCATGCGCTACGGGGAAAACGCCCTCAAGACCATCGATGCGGTCAAAGAAAAACTCGCCGCCATCGAGCCCTCCCTCCCCGAAGGCGTAGAGATCGTGACCGGCTACGACCGCTCCAATCTCATCCTCCGCGCCGTCAACCATCTGAGCGAGACGCTCCTACTGGAGATGCTCATCGTCAGCGTGGTCATTCTCGTCTTTCTGCTGCACTTTCGCAGCGCCCTGGTGGCCATCGTCGCGTTGCCGCTCGGCGTGTTGCTGGCCTTCATCCCCATGCAGCTGCTGGACATCTCGTCCAACATCATGTCGCTCGGCGGGATCGCCATCGCCATCGGGGCGATGGTCGACGCCTCCATCGTCTTTATCGAAAACGCCCACAAGTGGCTGATGCGCTGGCAGGCCGCGCAAGCCGACCCGGCCAACGACCCCGAATTGGCTAAGCTCTCGCGCCTCGAGGTGGTCACCCGCTCGGCCCAGCAGGTCGGGCGGCCACTGTTTTTCTCGCTGCTGGTCATCGGCGTATCCTTCCTGCCCGTCTTCGCCCTCGAAGCGCAGTCGGGCCGTCTCTTCAAGCCGCTGGCCTACACCAAGACGTTTAGCATGCTCTTCGCCGCGCTGCTCGCCGTCACCCTGGTGCCGGTGCTCATCACCTGGCTGGTTCGCGGGCGCATCCCCGACGAGCGGCGCAACCCGGTCAGCCGGGTGCTCATCTGGCTCTACCGTCCCTTCGTACGCTTCGCCCTGCGCTTCCGCTGGCTCACCATCCTGGCGGCCCTGCTCGCGCTGGCCGCCACCTGGTGGCCTTACTCGCAGATCGGCAGCGAGTTCATGCCCCCGCTCAACGAGGGCTCGCTCCTCTACATGCCGAGCAGCCCGCCGGGCATGTCCATCGGCGAAGCCCGCGAGGTGCTGCACACGCAGAACAAGATCATCGCCGACTTCCCCGAGGTCGAGCGCGTCTACGGCAAAGTCGGCCGCGCCCGCACCGCGACCGACCCGGCCCCGCTCTCCATGGTCGAGACCACCATCACCCTCAAGCCGGAGAGCGAGTGGCGCCCCGGCATGACCTTCGAGAAGATCAAACAGGAGCTGGGCAAGCAGCTGCCCTACCCCGGCATGCCCGCCATCTGGTGGATGCCCATCCAGACTCGTATCGAAATGCTCGCTACGGGCATCCGCAGCCAGGTGGGCGTCAAAGTAATGGGGCCCGATCTCGAACGCATCGAGTCCATCGCCCGGGAGATCGAAGAGGTGCTCAAGACCTCGCCCCACACCGCCTCCGCCTTCGCCGAGCGCGTCACCGGTGGCTACTACGTGGACTTCGAGGTGGACCGCGCCGCCATCGCCCGCTACGGCCTCCACGTCGAGGACGTGCTCGACGTCATCGAGACCGCCATCGGCGGCAAAAACATCGACGAGACCATCGAGGGCCGCCAGCGCTTCCCTATCAACGTCCGCTACGCCCGCGACTTCCGCGACGACCTCGACAGCCTGCGCGAAGTGCTCGTCAGCGCCCCGCACGACCGTTTCGTCCCACTCGGCGATCTCGCCGACATCCGCATCGCCACCGGCCCGCCCATGGTGCGCAACGAAAACGGCCAACTCGCCGGCTTCGTCTTCGTCGACACCCATGGCACCGATCTCGGCAGCTATGTGGCCGAGGCCAAGCGACTCATCCGCGAAAACGTCGACATTCCCGTCGGCTACTACCTCGAATGGGGCGGCCAATACCAATACCTCGAGCGCGCCCGGGAAAAACTCAGCTGGATCATCCCGCTCACCCTGGTGGTGATTTTCATACTGCTCTACCTCAACTTCGGCAACCTGGCCGAGACCCTCATCGTCTCGCTCAGCGTGCCCTTCGCCCTGATCGGCGGCGTCTGGCTGCTCTGGGCGCTCGACTACAACTTCAGCGTGGCCGTGGCCGTCGGCTTCATCGCCCTCGCCGGGGTCGCCGCCGAGACCGGCGTCGTCATGATCGTCTATCTCGACGAGGCCTGGCAAAGCCTTCGCCGCCGCGTCGACCGGCCCGGCGCGGCCGACCTCCGCGCCGCTGTCATGGAAGGTGCCGTCGGCCGCCTGCGCCCCAAGCTGATGACCGTCGGCACCACCATCATCGGCCTCCTGCCCATCCTCCTCGGCCACGGCACCGGTGCCGACACCATGAAGCGCATCGCCGCCCCCATGGTCGGCGGCATGGTCAGCTCGACGATTCTGACGCTGATCGTCATCCCGGCGATCTACGCGATCTACCGCTCAAGGGAGTGCGGGACCAAAATGAACTTGATGACGTCCTCGCCAAAAAGCGGGAAAGCTTGACATGCGAAACCTATAGATTTCTATAGACAGCGTTATGAGCACGCTCTCTTTCCACACCGATCCCGAACTCGAAAAGCGCATCCGCGCGAGGGCGGTGAAACGGGGAATGCCGCTTTCAAGCTTCCTCAAGGAATGCGTTGAACGCTCGCTTGACCGCTCCGAATTGAAAGGGGGGGATGTCTGCGGCATCGTTTCCGGCAAGAGCCAGTTGAAACCGGAGGATACAGCCCTGCCCCCCTGGAATGAAAGCGATCCACTGCTCCGATGATTTACCTGCTGGATACGCATGCCCTCTGGCATCACGCTTCGAATAGCCCGGGACTGAGTCCATGCGCGGCCGCTCGGCTGGACGAAGCACCGCTTGAAGACCTCTGCGTATTGGACGTCTCGCTCTACGAATTAGCGCGGCACATGGCGGTGGGGCGTCTTCAGCTTGATGACCCGGAACATGCGCTGGAGATCATTGAAAGCAACTATCCTATTCTCCGCAGCAACGCTGCGATTGCCTGGAAATCCGCTGCCATGGACTGGCCCAAACAAAATCAAAAAGGCCAACATCTGGATCCGGCAGACCGCGCAATCTTCGCCACCGCCATGCTTTACCACCTGACCGTTGTATCCGCCGACAGCGAAATGCATCATCACGGTCCAGCTGTCGGCGTTTCACTACTTTGGTAGCGCGCGCCGAAAAAAGGAAACCCACCGGACTGTTGATAATAGACCGGCTGTAAAAATTCCATGAGATTCTCTTCTCAGACATTGGAGACGATGGTTTGAAACATACTTTCTTCGAGTTTGACCACGGAGAACCTGGGGCGGGTGATCAGCGGGCAATCAGCCAGAAAACAATTTGCTCGGCCTCCAGCCCATGCGGCAGCCAGGTATGCAAATGCCAGTCCGGCTCGGCAGATAGATTGATAAGATTCATAACGAAGACAGAGAACGAAACATTTGTTTCGCATGATAACAAGCCCTCTAGGCAGCCGCTGCAGCGCCCTCCCCCAAACGTAGCGTGCTCGCTCGCGAGCGCCACCTGGGGGCACCGACGACCACGTCGGCACCCGGCACGTGCGCAATTGCGAACGGCTAGTGGACTTCCAGAAATCTGCCGAATCCGTCGTAGTTATTCCGCCGGGGTAGCGAAGTAGGCAAGCTTGCTGAAAACTTGAAAGTTATCCTCATAAACAGCAACCACCTGCCAGCTATAACTCGTTCCAGGCAAAAGATCACCAACCGTTAGTGTTGGTTCCGTCGTCGTAAAGACGACGGAGTCTCCGACTTCACCATCGGATATCGAAAGGTGGATGTCGTAGCGTTCGGCTGCTTCAGCACCCCTCCAAGCCATGGTAACAGCGGTGGCAGTCAAAGTGGCTCCGCTTACGTTCAGCCCGAATGGTTTAAAGTCTTTCTCACTGGCAATGAGGATGCGCCAGAAGGCGGAGTCCACCCTGGCAATCGGGTGCGAAACGGACTGATGATTGCCGGGATAATGTGCTTCGTTTTCCCAGGCTTTCAAATCCGTAGAACGTTGCACGACATAGATCCATCGGTAAAAGTTGTTGGGGTCGGCACGTTCCGCGAGGAAGTTGAGCACGCCGGAGCCATCCGGCTCGAGCTGGATTATTTCCCCAAGCGCATACCGCCCCTTGATCGAGAAAATGGGAATGGGGTCGCCCTGGTAAGCCAACCCTGAGCGCAGAAAAAACCCGCGCCCTCCGGAACGATAACAGAGAAGGGCCATCCCATCTGATGAAGATCCGCCGGATATGTGCCACCCTTTCGCCCGTCCCAAACAATGATTTCGTCGGGATCCACCCGTCCATTTCCATTAAAGTCCAGCAGATCCACAAGGTGGATTACAAAACTCAGGGAATCGCTATCGGGGTTTTCGTTGTAGTTGCTCCAGACGTCCGATGGTCCTCCCATATTACGGAAAACCAAATAGCGCTCAAAGTCGTCCGGTGCGCCATAATTCTCGGCGCCAAAAAGATCAAAAGTATATTCGTTGAATTCATAAAACCAACCGTTCCCGACCTCCGTATCGGCCGGATGGGTGAAAACATCGAACGAGAGAGCTTGCCAAACTGCCTCCCGATCCGAGAACTTCGAATTTCTTTCTACGATGGTATCGACGACTTCTCCAAGGAGCGTTTACATGTCGATCACGGCCTCTTTGACCTCACCCACTCCCCAACCGTTGTCGGGTGGACCGGGACTGCCATTCTGGAGGCGGATATAGATGGCGGAACGGTAGTAATCTCCGTAATACGCTGCGGGTGTCAGTTGCCTCGTGTTCAAAACCTCGAAGGTCGATGCACCACAATTAAGATGGAGGGCCATTCCGCACACTAGCATCAGCGCCATGAATCTTCCCAAGATTCGCCTGTTGTTAGCATTGAATCCATTCATCTTGAGTTTAAAATTAAAGAGCGATGCTGATCGAGCAAGTTTTTGTTTCAAAACTCCTTGTTTTCGCGCTCAGAAGCCACCCCGCATCCGGTGTTTGCCAGTTTTTTATATTGGATTCGGACAGATTTGATGAATGAGGCGAAAACCGTATAGCCTCCCCCGCTTGGCTCGGCGAGAGAACAGACAAAAAGAGCCGAAGATGATTGCTCATGTAACGCGACAACCGCGTTACGGTTCGATGTGGGAAAACCCCGAATCGCCGCCATTGCCTCATTTTCAACCGCAACGCGGTTCTATCCGACAGCCCGGGGTTGGCCGGATGGCCTACCCTGGTAACCCATCACCCAGAACACCGCCAACCTTGAAAAGGTTGCTTCCGGTTATACCCGTCGCCCCGCCGGCATTCAACCCGGGGCCGAAACAAATGTTTCGCTCCTTAGCAGCACCCGAACCAACGATACAATTGAAGCCAATGACCAACCGAATCCGACCGCGATCTCATTTCGTCAATTTTGCTTGCGCCGCTTGCCTCGCCTTGGGGCTTATTGGCATCTGGAAGCTATCGACAGCGGGAGCGGATGACTGGATCGACAGACTTCTTCGCGAAGAGGGCATCGCCTACGAACGAAGCGATGCTGCCGAGCCGGGCTGGACGATCTGGATCGACGCGCCTGAGTCGCCCCGACGCGCCACCCCGAATCCGCTGCCCTGGCAGATAAGCGAAGCCGAAGGACCGGGCTCAATTGTTATCCGAATTCCGAGCATTGTTTACGTCCCGATTATGAACGAACGCGAGATCGGCCGGGACTTAGCCGTGCTGGCGCTTCGCCTGGAGCACCTCTCCCCGGTTTACCACCCGGGCCAAGGCGTCATCGAAGCCCAAGCGAAGCTGCATGGCTTCCACGATGTTATGCCCCGTTCGTTCGAAAAGGCGGTCGAGGCGATCAAGCGCGACCTGCAGCGTATCCTTGACTTGATTGAAAGATATGACGCGCAGTAACCGGCTATAGCACCACGCCAACCGCTTCCGCCCATCGAACGAGCCAACTATTTTCGACTCCACTCGGTGACCGATTGTATTTGCCACGAACCTGGATCACCTCGCGGTTGGCACGATGCACTTCGATGGTCAAAGCCCGCCGTCCGTCTCTTTGCAAGGAAACAATGGCTGAATCTCCCTGTCCACATCTTGAAGCGTAGCTGCCCACACAGTGGCGCATGGCTTCACCCTCTGATTTCAAAGCGTCCACGGTGAACAACTGTTCGAATGAAATTTCATGTCCCTGCTGACTGAATGCAAAACCAAGCGCATCGTCCGCATAGGGTTCCCGCTTCCGCTCTTCCACCTCCCGGAGTTGCGCCGCCGCCTCGAGCCGAGCTAACATCTCGTCATTATGCGCATGCGCCTCGCGGAGCATTCTTGAGTAACCTCGCCTTAGGAAACCAAGGTCATTTGTCTCATCAAAAATGTGTCGGATATATCCGAGCAGAACCAGTACATCCTCAGGAATAAACCGATCCTTGTGCCGAAGACACCATTCAAATGTGGCATGGTTCCACGCATAATCATGGCTCCGCTCGTCGATCCGCGCAAAACGGTAAACGATTAGCTCTTCAGAAACCTCATAGCCGAATCCAAAAGACATCAAACAAGCGATTTCCACACAGATCTCGGTTGGCGCATGCTCGGGCTGCTTCACCAAGGATCCAAATTCGATGATCTGATTTAGTGGATGATGATACGAAGCATTAATATAGCCTGCGGGGTCCTGCCGTTTTGCCTGGATCATGGCCTGCGGCTAGCGGAAGTTCCCTTCGCTGCTCCTCTGTGCTCTCTAGCGTAGCGGGTGGTTGTAAAAATTCAGTCGCCCCAGATGCCAGTATTGGCCGACGCAGCCCTATTGGTGGTTGCCCTCCCCCTTCGTTACCTTCGTTTACTTCTGTGCCAAATTCCCATTGGAGCAGTGTTTTTCTTACAGAAGGGAACAAAGCTCATGTCGAACCAGCCGTATTTGTCTGGATCGCTATTCCATTTCTCTGAAATCGCCCCAAACACAACGCAACCAACCGGATTCCTTCTTCGTCTCGCCCACATAAAAACTTGCCGCCTCACCAGCCGATGATACATGGGTCTACAATGATGCGGACGAAGCTTTCTCGATATTGTCTTTACCTCAGCGCGTTTGCTCTGGTGCAGCTGATCGGCTCCGGCTCTGTTTTTGAAATACCAAAGTTATGGCAACAGACGCAGGACGGATTTTACAATAACTACTACCGCAGCCAGGTGATCGTCAGCATCCAGAACGGCAGTCCCGGACCTCCCGATTATGGGTGGGGCGTTGGCTCCGTGGCGGAGGCGGTTGTCGATATGCAGAGCCTGCTCGGAGAGGTCGTCGATACCATCGTTGCAAAAAATCCTGATTTCTCCGATCAACAGGCGGTCTGGGATCGACTCTCGTTTGATCTGCGCTCGCAAGCAGAGGTGCATGCGGGCTGGTTTTTTGAATACGACCAATACACCAGAGATCGTCATGGAGCCGATAACTTTGGCGCACCAAATGAATTCGAACGGTATTTGGTATTCCGAAATATGGGAGGTCCATCCGACATCTGGAACAATTACAATGAAGACCCTAATTCCGACACGCTCGTATTTTACATTCAATTCGTTGACCTGCTCGACTTCGACCGCGACGGACGTGTCGATCCCGACGAAATCCCCACCTGGGATGGGCGCATGGGCGGCGGCTACCCCAGCGATTACAAACCATCCGTTGCCTCTCCGGTGACCGTCCCGAAAGGTTCCGGCTATTATCTGCATGCTGGTATTGGCCGCCAGGGCGCCCCCATTCCCATTCTTTCGATTCAGGACCGCTATACCCTGGGCGAAGTGGTGCAATTGGAGCCCGGCGGTGCGAGCACGCTCGATTTCGTCGCAGAGCGCGCCGATCCCTTCGATTATTACCGCTGGATTTACATCGTGCAAAGCTCGACCGATCTACAAACCTGGACCAACCGGGCACACTACCCCGGCAACCAACAAGCCGTTGCCCACCCGATCACGACTACAATGGATTCGGAGTTTTGGCGTATTCGGATCGCCAACGAAAAAGACTACCGGGCCTTTGACCTAAGACCGTCCGACCAAAGCATCGATGCATCCGGCACCACCCTAAGCTGGAAAGGTGCGGAAGCGGCCGAGCGCTACGAGATCTACCTCTCGATCAACCCAACGATCGAAAGCGACGAGTTGCTCAACACGACAACCGAACCTACCCTCGACATCCCCACACTACTGCCGGACACCACCTATCACTGGCAGATCGTCGCCGTCTTTGCCGACGAGTTGAAAGTCGCCAGCGATGTCCACAGCTTTACAACCCGACCCGAATAATCGCTCCCGGGGCTGCATATGGGCATTCCAACAGGTTTGGTGGCATCGGAGAAGTGGTTTCTACAGAAGGCAACAAAGGGAACGAAGCTCACGCGGATGCCGGTTTCTGCCGGGATCACGGTGCCCCCTCTGCGCTTTTCCTCTGCTCTGTGCTCTCTAGCGATAGCGGGTGGTTACCAAATATTCAGTCGCCGGGCAGGGCAGCATGGGCGTGTCTGTTTTATGACCACCCGCTCCCGCTGGTCGCTAGAGGACAAGAGCACAGAGACCTGGCCTCGGCGGGGAACTTGGTGACTCTTACCTTCGTTTGCTTCTGTGTCAAATTCCCATCGGAGCGGCGTGGTTCTTACGGAAGGCAACCAAGGGAACGAAGACGCGCAATCGTCACAGATTGCCATATGCTCCATCGTCGCGCCTTGCCAGTAACCAAAATCTCTGCGTCCTATTGCCACACTTATTTTCTACCAAGCCCTTACCAGAAAAAAATCCGTCTCAGCAAGAGCGGGTTTTTCACCATCATTCCGGTGCTGGTGGACAAGTATCTTAAAGATAGTCAGCACGCGCAACTGCTCTTCGATCATAGAACCGCAGGTCATACTTGACAAAGTAATACTTTTGTCGTTAGGTAAGACTTATGCGATTGACTCAAAAAGGACAGGTCACCGTGCCCAAGCGTATGCGGGATCAATTCGGGCTCAAAGCGGGCGTTCAGGTAGCGTTTGAATCGACTCCGGCAGGCCTGCTTCTGCGTCCGTTGGCTGCGCAGCAGGAGGAATCCCTCAAAGACGGCATTCGAGCGATTCGCGGCAGCGCAGACAGCAGCCTGAGCACCTCCGACATCCTCCAAATGACACGTGGAACCGGTGACACTCGTTGACGCCAACATCCTGATCGATCTCTTCACCGATGATCCGGCATGGGCGGAATGGTCGGAATCACACCTGATCCAACAGGCCCGCGTGGGACCGGTGGGCATCAACCCCGTCATCTACGCGGAAGCCTCCATTGCCTACCGCGCAGAAGTTTCCTTTAAGGCTGCACTGGAACCGCTTAGCCTGACGCAGTGGGAGCTTCCGTTTGCGGCTGGTTTTCTGGCAGGTAAGGCTTTTCTGGAGTATCGACGGAGCGGTGGCGAACGGCGCTCGCCCCTACCGGATTTCTACATTGGCGCACATGCAATGACGAATAACCTGATCGTCTTGACGCGCGATCCTCAACGCTACCGGAGGTATTTCCCGGCTGTCCCGCTCATCTGCCCGTGAGCACCTGACTCCATTCCTCCACCACTCTAACACTCCCACCTCAAAACGGCACGTCCTCATCCAGGTCCGGCGGGCCGAAGCCGACGACCCTGCGTGGGCGGCGGGGCCGTGGCTTGTTTTTCTGGTGGTGAAAAATGTCGCCGAGGGGCCATTCGTCTTGTTGGTTGGCGTCGATGGAGAAGCCTTCGTAGGCGGCGGGATTTCAAATGACATACCGTTATTCTTATAATTGACAGGTTCCCCGTCATGTTTTCATAAATGAGCGGTATGGCACGCAGTTTACGGATTTGAGAAGGCAAATGGCGTATATTACGTGATCAACCGGGGCAATTAATGGCGCGACTTGTTTATCAGTGAAGGAGCGCACTTGGCATTTGAACGTTGTTCTCGAGCTATTGGTATCTGCAGCATCCCGGCAAACGTCCTGCCTTCCTGGACCTGAGTGGTTGCCTGGGAAGCGCGGGTGGCCTGGCGGATACTTCGGTCGGGCGAAAGCGATACCGAGATTATCTGGCCTGGTTGTCCTGTGACGCGGGAGCCCGGAAAGAGATGTTGTTTGACCGGATGTGCCGGGGATGGGCGATCGGCAGCAAACAATTCAAGAAAGACCTGTTGAGCGAAGAAGGCGGGCGGTTGAAGGCTGAGGGAGGCGCTGGATCAGTCGTAGCCGGAGAGCACTATGATGGCCGTGACCTGCGTGAAGCCAATACGCTGAAGTGGGAATTGCTTTTGGAACGTGGGTTATCCGAGTTGGCTAAAGATCGCACCGAAATCAGAGAGGAACTAAAGTCAGCGCAATGAAGGTGATGATCGCTGCCGTGTTAAAACGGCATAGCAGTGCGACGAATGTATGGATCGCGCAAAAACTGAATATGGGAATCCCGCAGGCCGTGAGCCAGAACGTGGGTAAATTGGGTGTGTCGGGTATCGCTAATTCCAAGAGGTATCAGCAACTAAGGAACGCCATGCTTGATGGAGAACCTTAAACTAATTATAAGAATAACGGGATCTTTTTTAGTCTCAGACACCGACCCGCCAGCCATTTGCTTTTTTCCAGCCGACGACACGCACTTGACAAAATGCTGTGGCGCAACAAATGTTATAACCATGCCAATCCAAACCAAAGTCCGCAAAATCGGGAATTCCTACGGGATTGTTTTGCCCAAAGAGGCCCTGCTGGCCCTGAAAGTCGAAGAAGGCGCCACGCTCTATCTGACCGAAGCGCCCAACCACGCGCTCCAGCTCAATCCGGAACGCCCCGGATTCGAGGACACCATGCAGGTTGCCGAAGAAGGGATGCAACGCTATCGCAACACCATGCGGGAGCTGGCCAAATGACCGAACCCATCTGGCTGACCCGGGAAACCATCCTCTCTATTCACGCCCTTTCAATTGCGTGGTTCGGTGGAGCCGATGGCCTCAGGGATTTGCACGCACTGGAGACCTCCGTCAATCGACCGCTTCAGCACTTCAGCTATGCGGATCCGCAGCCATCCGTTTTCGAACTGGCGGCCATCTATTGCTCCGGGCTGGTTCAAAGCCATCCCTTCCTCGACGGGAACAAGCGGACCGGTTTCATGGCGGCCTACACCTTCCTCGGAATCAACGGCTACCAGCTCACCGCCACCGAAGAAGACGCCGCCCTGAAGATCCTCGCACTCGCCGACAGCCGCCTGAGCGACACCGAACTCACCGCTTGGCTAAAAGCGAACTGCCGTGCGAAGGCCTGAAATGAGCTCCAGAGCACAACACCGGGGGGTGAAGCCGATGATCTCAGGTCGCACAGCAGCTCAGCTTGTTGACATCTTTTCCGAATAAGAGCGCGGCCAGTTTGACGGCTTCGCCGAGGGTTAGATAGGGGTGAAACATGGCCGCCAATTCGCGGGCCGTCATGCGGTGGCGGATGGCGAGGCTGATCTCCATCATGACTTCGCTGCCTTCGTGGGCGAGGGCGCGACCGCCGAGGATGCGGTCCGTCTTGCGGTCGCGGATGAGTTGGAGCTCAAAGCCTTCGCCTGGACGGGCGAAAGCGCTCTCGCCCGCATCCGTCAGGCTGCGCTTTGGCCAAATCCGGAAATTGAATATGAGCGTGAGAATTTTGGCGGCTCTGGAGCGTTTTCCGGCTCCGGTCGCGCGGAAAACACGCTCGCCCTTTCGCAAATGCTGCCGCTGGGCGATGATCTCAAGCATCGCCGCCGACTGGCCGAGGCCGAGCGCGACCTGGCCGCCTGGGACTACCATGCCATCCGGCTCGGCGTTGTCTTGGAGACCAGTCGGCGCTATATGGATACACTGGCGGCGGAACGCCGTCTGGACGTCGCCCGCCGAGGGCTTGATCTCGCCCGCGAACTGGAATCCGTCACCCGCAAACGGGTCAAGGCGGGCGAGGCCTCACCCGTCGAGCAATCGCGCGTCGCCGTGCCCCTCGTCGAGGCGGAACTCGAACTCACCCGGGCCGAGCTTACCCGAACCGCCACACGGCAGCGGCTCGCACTCGCCCTGGGGCAGCGCAGCCTCGGCCGTGCCCGCCTCACCGGCTCACTCGATAAGCTTGCGCCGCTCCCGGAGCCCTCAGCGCTGGTTGCCACAGTCAACGATTCTCCCGAGGTCGCTCGATGGGCCGCCGAAATCAGTGCCCGGGAAGCGACCGAAAAGCTGGTTCGCGCCGAGGCCATACCCAATCCGCTCCTCCGCGTGGGCCTCAAGCAGGACCGGGGCTTGGATGACCATGCATTGATCGTCGGGATCTCCCTCCCGCTGCCGCTCTTCGACCGCAAACAAGGGGACCTCGCCGCCGCCCGGGCGGGTGCGCACGCCGCGCGGGAAAACCAACGCGCCGCCGAACTGCGGATCGAAGGCGCTCTCAGCAATTCGTATCTCACCCTTGCAGTCGCCCACGCGGAAAGCACGGTCCTGCGCGAGCGTGCGCTGCCCGCCGCCCGGGAAGCCTACGAAGCCACGCTCCGTGCCTTCTCCGCGGGACAGCTCCCCTACCTCGATGTTCTCGATGCCAGCCGCTCACTCCTCGATCTGGAGCGCCGGGAGATCGATGCGCTGGCCGCTTATCACACCGCACAGTCCGAACTCGAAGCCCTCCTAGGGGGTCGGCTCCCGCAAGTTTCCCCTCAAGCAAAGATCTCAAATTAAACGAATCATGAAAATGCCAATCAAACATGCCCACCCGCGCACATGGCGCGACTTCCATAGTGTCTTGCTCTGCCTGGCACTGCTCTTCCTTACGGGCTGCGGTCAAGCCGACGATCCGTCCACCGAGCAGTCCGATACGCACGACCACGACGATTCGTCGATCATGGCTGGCTTCATCGGACAGAACCACACGCACAAGAATCCAGGCGAGACCTGCTTCATCTGCGACCCGTCAAAACGCGAACCGGGCCGCCTCTGGTGCAAGGAGCATGGACGCTACGAGGACCGCTGCTGGGCCTGTCACCCCGAGTTGGAAGAGGCCGACCGCCTCTTTTGCCGCAAGCACGCCCTCTACGAAGACGAGTGCCACCTTTGCCACCCCGAGCTCAAGACAGACGCGCCTGCCGCAACCGGTGGCGAAACCAAAGCCGAAAACAAGACCGCCCCGGAAACAACAGCGGCCTGCGAACCGGGCGACGGCTGCAGCACGGAGGGGCAAGACGCTGCCGAGGGTGGCCGCTCGCCAAGTCCCGGGGGCGGCCTGTTCTGCAATGCGCACGGTGTCTACGAGCGGGAGTGCGGCATCTGCCAGCCCGGTCTGGCCGCCTCGCTGAAGCCGGACGAAAGCCTGAAGGTGCGTTTCGCCTCGGAACTTTCCGCAAAGAAGGCCGGAATCGGGATCGGCACCCCAAGAGCGGCCGAGGTGACCCCCTCGATAGCTGTCTATTGTAAAACCGGATACAACCGCAACGCCCTGGCCCGAATCACTCCGCTGGTCAACGGCATCGTCCGACGCGTCCACAAAGACCAGGGCGACACCGTAAAAAAAAGGCGAGCCACTGGTTGAGCTGCATTCCTCCGCCGTGGCCGATGCCAAGAGCGCCTACCTCTCGGCCCTTGTCCGGCTCGACACGGCCGAACAGACCTTTCAGCGCCAGAAAAATCTCGATGCGGAAAACATCTCCGCCGAAAAAGACCTCATCGAGGCCCGGGGCACCTATCGCTCTGCGCGTTTCGATGCCGATGCCGCCAGACAGCGGTTGATCAACTTCGGCATGTCGGAGGCAGACGTCGCGCGTATAAAAAAACAACAGGATACTGCCGCCGGACTGACCTTGCGCGCTCCATTCGACGGCACGCTGGTCACCCGCCACGCGGTGGTCGGAGAGACCGTTGAGGTCGGCCATGAGCTCTACACACTGGCC
Source organism: Verrucomicrobiota bacterium (assembly GCA_009908325.1). GTDB lineage: Bacteria > Verrucomicrobiota > Verrucomicrobiia > Opitutales > Coraliomargaritaceae > Thalassobacterium. The sequence goes on from JAAAPI010000042.1 coordinate 20,659, forward strand.
GATCTGTCCGAGTTCTGGCTCGAACTGTCCATCCCGCCCGACGCAAGGGAACGCATCGCAACCGGGCAGCCGGTGGAGGCCCGTTTCAGCGATCTGGGTGACCACCCCATCGAAGGCCGTATCAGCTGGATCAATACCGCAGTCGATGCAAAAACACGCATGCTCCGGGCGCGGGCCGTTGTCCGCCCGGGTGACCGGAAACTTTCGGTCGGCCTCTATGGCGACGCCTTTATCGCGACTGCCGACAAACAAAGTGGTGCCGTTCTTCCGGCCTCCGCGGTGCAGCGGCACGAAGGGGCCGACTTCGTCTTCGTTAAGGAATCGGACGATCTCTACGCGCTGCGGCGCGTCGAACTCAGCGCCCGGCGCGACGGACAAGTCGAGGTCGTCCGCGGCCTCGCACCCGGTGAGCCCGTCGTCGTGGACGGCAGCTTTATCGCCATGTCCGAATTCCTGAAGTCACGCCTCGGCGCCGGCTGCGTCCATTAACCCGGCCAAATTCCCCTCCCCCGCTATGCTCAATCGACTGATCGATTTCGCCCTCAAAAACCGCCTGCTCATTCTCGTCCTGGCCGGGGTGCTGACCATGGTCGGCATCTGGCGGCTGACGATGCTGCCGATCGACGCCTTCCCCGACACCACACCGGTGCAGGTGCAGATCAACACCGTAGCCCCCGCCCTCAACCCGGAGGAAATCGAGCAGCAAATCACCCTGCCGGTCGAGCTCTCCATCGGCGGGCTTCCCGGGCTGGCGAATGTTCGCTCGGTCTCGAAGTTCGGCTTCTCCCAGGTGATCGCCACCTTCAGCGACGAAACTGAGATCATCGATGCCCGGCAGTATGTCTCCGAGCGCATCAACGCCGTTGAGATGCCCTCCGGCGTCAAGCGACCGCAGCTCGGTCCCATTGCCACCGGGTTGGGTGAGGTCTTCCACTACATCGTGCGCTCCGAAGACCCCGACCGCACACTGGAGGAGCTGCGCACCCTGCACGATTGGGTCGTCAAACCGGAGCTGCGCAAAGTCCCCGGCGTGGCCGAGGTCAATTCCTGGGGCGGGAAAGTGAAGCAGTATCACGTCGTGGTCTCGCCGCCCGCGTTGTTGAAATACGACCTCACTCTGGACGATGTCTACCACGCCCTGGAGACGAATAATGCAAACGTCGGCGGCGGGATCATCGCCTCCGGCGGGGTCGCCCAACTGGTGCATGGCGTCGGACGGGTGGCGTCTATCCCGGAAATCGAGAATATTGTAGTCACGGCCCGTGACGGCAGCCCGGTCTACATCCGCGATCTGGCGGAAAAGGTCGTGATCGACCATGAGATCCGGCGCGGCGCGGTAACCTCCGGAGGCCGGGGCGAATCGGTCCTGGGCCTCGCCTTCATGCTCATGGGGGAGAACAGCCAGGTGGTCACACAGGCCCTCAAGGACCGGCTTGATCAGGTGCGCCCCGCACTGCCGGACGATGTGGTGGTGGAAGTGGTCTATGACCGCACCGAGCTGACCGACTCGGTCATCGAAACCGTCCAGCACAACCTCCTGCTCGGTGCCGTCCTCGTCGTGCTCGTTCTCTTTGTCCTGCTGGGCAATCTACGCGCCGGCCTGCTGGTCGCGCTGATCATCCCGTTTTCCATGCTCTTCGCCGTGCTGGGGATGTATGAATTCGCCATCGCCGCCAGCTTGCTCAGCCTCGGCGCCATCGACTTCGGCATCATCATCGACGGATCCGTCGTGATGACCGAGTCCAACCTGCGCCGGCTCGGCAACCGAGCGCGGGAACTGGGCCGCCCGCTGACGCGCGAAGAGCGGCTCGAAGCCGTCGCCCAATCCGCCAAAAAGGTGGCCCGTCCCGTCGCCTTCGGGATCGGGATTATCCTCATCGTCTTCCTGCCCATCTTCAGTCTGGAGGGGATCGAGGGGAAAATGTTCAAGCCGATGGCCGCGACCTTCAGCTTCGCACTGCTTGGAGCCTTGATTCTCGCGCTGACGCTCTCCCCCGTCCTCAGTTACTAATTTCTGCCCCGTAAGCTCAAAACGGGCGCAAGCTTCGTGGAGGGTCGGCTCGCAGACGTTTACGCCTATTTGCTGGGCGGTGCCATGAAAGCCCGCAAGCTCATCGTCGTCCTCGTCGCCGCACTCCTCGGCTTGACCGCCTGGCAAGCCACCCGCCTGGGCGGCGAATTCATCCCCCGCCTCAGCGAGGGAGCCGTCGTGATCAACACTATCCGTATCGCCGACATCTCCATCGACGAATCGGTCGACTACAACACCGAAATCGAGCGCCTGCTCCTCGAAGCCTTTCCCGATGAGATCCGACATGTCTGGAGCCGGATCGGCACCGCCGAAGTCGCGACCGACCCGATGGGCACCGAACTCACCGACATTTTCGTCTCCCTCCACCCGCGGGACGAGGTGGACCGCGAGGCCGTCGCCCGCCACGGCATCGCCGCCAATCAGGTGCTACGGTTCGTCGAGTCCGTCGGCGGGCGCAAGGTCGGTGAGGTTTACGAGGGCCAGCGGCACTTCGACCTCGTGGCGCGACTGCCCGACGGGCACCGGCAGGATCCCACCGCCCTGGCCGCAACGGTCGTGCCGACCGAAGACGGGAAGCGCCTACCCCTGCAGCTGCTGGCCGATGTCGAAACCACCGACGGCTCCTCAACGATCACCCGCGAATGGGGCCGTCGATTGATCCGCGTGCCGTGCAATATCACCGGTCGCGACGTGTCCTCCTTCATCGCCGAGGCCAGGCGGCGCATCGCCCAAGAGGTCGATCTGCCTGAGGGTTACATCGTGGAATGGGGTGGCCAGTTCGAAAATCTCGAACGCGCCCAAAAACGGCTTTTCATCGTTGTCCCGGCCACCCTGCTACTCGTCTTCGTGCTGCTGTTCTTCAGCCTGCGGCGGATGCACGACGTGCTTCTCATCTACACCTGGTTCCCCTTCGCCCTCATCGGTGGCGTCTTCGTATTCTGGCTCCGCGACATTCCCTTCAGCGTGAGCGCCGCCGTGGGCTTCATCGCGCTCTTCGGCATCGCCGTGCTCAACGGGCAAATCCTCATTCAGGCCATTCGGGACTTCCGGGAGGAGGGCTTCGCCGTGGCCGAAGCCGTGACCGAAGCAGCCAAGCAACGGCTCAGCCCCGTCCTCGCGACCGCCCTGACCGATGCCGCCGGTTTTCTCCCCATGGCACTCTCCGCCGGCGTCGGCGCCGAAGTCCAGCGCCCCCTCGCCACCGTCGTCATCGGCGGCGTCCTCACCTCCACACTGCTCACGCTGTTCGTCCTACCGGCACTTTACCGGATCCTGGCCGAGCGCCAAAAGGGGATTTGAGGAACAATAACTCTTTTGCAATGGCGGCAGCCAATATGATCTCGAGCGAACCCTTCGAAAGGCTCTGGCCGGATTCTTATGCGCGGCTTCAAGGTGAAACGGCTCTAAGCGGCTTGCACTTTTCGCGTTGTGCCATGCCCGCACCTAAAAACGAACATCCATGGCACAGCGGAACCCGAGGTTGGTCGTCACTGAGTCGGGAGCGTTGGCCGTGCGCGCCCCCAGGCGGTAGCGGTTGCAATAGCTTTCGTGACAGAGGAAGGAGCCGCCTTTCATGACTTTGTTTTCCCCTTGGTCGGGGCCCTTTGGATTGATCCGCGTTGCCTCGCTGACCGCCACGTGCCAGGTCGGGCTGAACCAATCGGCGCACCATTCCCAGACGTTGCCGATCAAGTTGTAAAAGCCCCCCTCCATTTGCCGGTAGGCTCTGACCGGTGCGGTCCATGCATACCCGTCGGCCGCAGTGTTGGTCTGCGGAAAGTCGCCCTGCCAGACATTGCAGCGGTGCTTGCCGCCGGGCTCCAGTTCCGTGCCCCAGGGATAGCAGGTCTGGACATTGCGCGGCCCCCGGGCGGCCACCTCCCACTCTGCCTCGGTCGGCAGCCGCTTGCCCGCCCAGGACGCGTAGGCCGCAGCGTCGTTCCAGGAGACGCTGACCACCGGATGGTCCATGCGCCGCTTGATGTTCGAACCGGGACCCTCCGGTTTGCGCCAGTGAGCTCCCTCGATGGCATACCACCACTGCAGGTTGTTGACCGTCTGGCTCTCCCGCAACTTGCGCTGCTTGGACTTGCCCAGCTGGCCTTTGAAAACAAAAGCCCAGCCGAAGCGCTCCGACTCGGTAACATAGCCCGTGGCATCAATGAACTCGGCAAAGGCCGCATTCGTCACCGCCGTCTGATCGAGCCAATAGGGGTCCAACCTGATTTCACGGACCGGCCCCTCTCCGTCGGCCTTCCAGGCCTCCGACCCTTCGTAGCCGATCCGGTAAGCCCCTCCTTCCACTCGGATCATTTTCTCGGTCGATCCCGTATTATTGACCACGCCGGACGGGGGCAGCTTTTGCATGGCGTTCGTATGACCGCGCGCTTCGACCGGTGTGCAACAGGACTTTGTTTGTTTGTTCTTCACAGTCAATACCCTGAGGGAACCCAGCGGCTCAGGCCCCGTCAATCATGTTTTCCCGGGTGAGCTCCCATTGTCAGGGCACCTCACTCCATATTCGTAAGTCGTTGATTTTTGTTCAAAAGAGCGATTTGGGCGTCAATATTTCTTTGATTTGAGCGGATAGCCTG
>JAAAPI010000043.1 GCA_009908325.1 Verrucomicrobiota bacterium
GAAGTGGGGGCGGGCGAGAAAATCCTGCTCGCTGTAGAGCCGGTAGCAGACGCCGTTGCTGACACGGCCACAGCGGCCTTTGCGCTGCTCGGCGCTGGACCGGGCGATTGGCTCGATGGGAAGCCGGAGCGTGCGGGAGTGGGGGCTGTAACGGCTGACCCGCGCCAGACCAGTGTCGACGACGTAGCGAATGCCGGGAACGGTCAGGGAGGTCTCGGCGATATTGGTCGAAAGAATAATGCGGCGGCGACCACCCGGGCGAAAGATACGTTGCTGGTCGGCATTGGCCAGCCGGCCAAAAAGGGGTAAGCGGTCGCAGTGGCGTGCGGGGCCATTCTCCAGCAGGCGGTTGAGTTCGTGGATGTCGCGCTCGCTGGGAAGAAAGGTGAGGATATCACCGGCCTGATTCTCATGGATGATCGTCTCGATGATTTGCGCCGCGTGCTGCACATAGTCGCCTTCCTCGACGCCCTCTGCGGGCGGACGGTAGTGGGTATCCACCGGATACATACGGCCCGAGACCTCAACGACGGGAGCCCCCTCGAACGCGGCGGCAAAGCTTGCGGTGTCAATCGTCGCCGAGGTGATGATGACCTTGAGATCCCGTCGGCGTGGGATTAACTGGCGCAGGCAACCGAGAATGAAATCGATATTGAGGCTCCGCTCGTGGGCCTCGTCGATGACGATCGCCTCGTAGGCAGTGAGTTGAGGATCGCGCTGGAGTTCGTTGAGCAGAATGCCATCGGTCATCACCTTGATTCGGGAGTTTGCCCGGGTCTGGTCAGTGAAACGAATTTTCGCCCCGACTTCCTGCCCGTAGTGGACGCCCAACTCCTCGGCGATCCGTTGAGCGACCGTGAGGGCGGCGACCCGGCGCGGCTGGGTGCAGCCGATCAGGCCATCCCGGCCCAATCCGCACTCCAGCAAAAACTTTGGAATCTGCGTGGTTTTGCCGGAACCGGTTTCACCGGCGATGACGACGACCTGATTTTCCCGAATCGTGCGGATGATTGCTTCGCGCCGCAAGTGGATCGGCAATTCTCCGGAGTAGGTGGGCGTCGCTAACTTGTTTTTTTCGCTAACAGACATGCCTTAACCGAATCGTAGGCCGAATCGAAATCCGTGTGCGTTGTTTGAACCGGGCTGCAAATATCGCGGAAATCCCGAGATTCGGAATCGGATAGTGGCTTTTGACGATGGTTTTCTGCATGAGAAAGCATTGCGTCAATGCGTGGGCTGTTTCGGCAGGAAAAAGCCTCGCTGGCGATCGGAGATTGAAAAATTGCATTGCTCCATGACCGCGAGCATATCCTCCCAAACCATACGTTTGGTTTTCAGGGTGCCATTACGCAACAGATAGGAGGGGTGAAAGGTAATCATCATGGGGATTTTCTTAAACTGAGCCCAAGTTCCGCGGATAGCGCCCATTTTCCGCTTTGGGTCAGGACCGAGCAGCCCGGTCACCGCGGTGTTGCCCAAAGCGATGATTACCTGTGGGCGAACAACGTCGATCTGTGCCTCAAGGTAGGGCAAACAAAAGCGCATTTCTTCAAGCGTCGGCGGGCGGTTGCCGTAAGGTTTATCGTGCTGCGGGCGCCAGTTCAGGATATTAGCTATATAGACTTCCTCGCGCGCCAGCCCCATGGCTGAGATGATTTTGTCGAGCAGCTGCCCTGCCTTGCCGACAAAGGGCTCCCCCATTTTTTCCTCATCCGCTCCGGGTGCCTCGCCGCAGAAGAAAATATCGGCGGATGGGTTTCCGGACCCAAATACGATCTTACCCCCGGGATTCAGGTGGGCGTTGCACGTCGGGCACTCGGCCACTTTGTTTCGCAAGAATGCCAAACGGGTCGATGCATTCCCCTCCGGCAGAGCGATCTGCGGTGGCTCGTCCGGGAGCTTGGGACGCGGCGGCGGGCTGTTATCGCGCGTCGGACGGCTGGATTTGGAAGCGGCGGGTGTATCGATCAAAGAGCGAAGGTCATCATGTGGTTGCCCGGCAGCCGCGGGCGCACGTGCATTTTCATTTTTGGTTTCGCCACGATTTGAGCCATGCTGGAAGACGCCCCGACCGCCCGGGGAAGCATCCGGGGCCCCATCCGGCCGAAGGGCATCCAACGTCGCATCGTCCACGAAAACACGTTCCACCCCATTTCGTTGCAGACGGCGTAGCTCTTCGGCGATTATAGAAAGATCTTCGACCATAACCATGGACGTTAACATCCTATTGGCTCGGGTCCAGTCACTTTTAGCTATTGCGAGGCCATTGGATTCACTCGAAATTAATCACAGTCACTTGGATCCTGCTCGCGATCTTCGCGCAAAAGGAAAAAATTGTGGATTTTTATTTTTTTGAATTTCGCTCTTTACCTGCGAATGGTCATGCCCCTTAATAGCGGAAGAGCCAGTTCCTTTTAAACAGTGGCTTTGCCCCGGTTATGTCAGAAAAAACTTCACTCCTGCAATCCATTCCCCCGGTCGAAAAGTCGTCGACCGGTAGTGGCGAAATTTCGCTACTGTCGCGAACTCGAAAAGACAAGTCAGTAAATGATCGCCCTGGCAAGCAAAATGATGCCCTTTCGGACGATCTGAGCGCCACCAAGGAAGCGGTAACCGGGCGGGAAGAGACGCAATCCGCAGAGTTGCATTCGTCGTCGGAGGAAGTTCAATCGATTTCTTTATTTCAATATGTGACCTATGCGTCATTTGTATCGAGTTTTATTCTGGCGGGATTCGCCGCAGTCGTCCTCTTTAAAAAGCTGTCAAAATTGATTGATGAGCGCTTTTCCGCCTGCGTCAAAGCACTCGCGATTGGGTTCGCCATCGTCGTCCTTCATGGATTCTTCACAACCTATCTCTACGCCTCGTATTTGAACGATCCCAGTCGTTCCATTCCCCTTGTTATGACGATGGCGCTTTGGGTTTTGCTTGGGCCGGTCGTTGGCTACACGGCAAGAAGTCTCCTAGCCCGAAAAGAAAAGCCCAACCGCGTGGCAGCGCTCTTTGACGGCGGGTTTTACGCAATTATATTCGGCCTGTCCGCTTTCGGGATCAGCCCATCCGTCACGACCAACGGGGCTCTCCTGTTGACCATCACGGCCTGCTTTCTGGTGGTCGTACCGATGGCGCGATCACTTACTGCCTATAAAGTCGCCGCTGCGCGCCATACTGAACTGAAGGAGGTTTCGAGTAAGATTTTGCTCTACGTTCTTTTGTTTTTGCCAGCATTAATGCCGGTTATAGCCGTTATGCATCTCCTTGGAATGAGCGATTTGTTGACCCTGTTCTTGATAAATTTCATTACCATCGATTTCGTCTTACTGTCGAGTGTATCGATTGTGATTACCTCGGGCAACTTTGAGCCGGAACCCGAGCCAGTGAACGATGCGGTCGAGAGCGGCCAGCCAAAGCAGGCATCTGTTGCCACGAGTCATCCGCAGAGTTCGCAGACCAAAGGAGAAAAGATTACAACGGGAAACCCGGATGATCCTATCATTCAGTTCCTGAACAGTGAGGCAGAAAACTCGAAGGAAGAAAGTACTGCCAAGGAAAAAAAGCCGACAAACGCGCCGCGCGTTCAACCTCCGAAAAGACCCGCGTATCCGGGATTGGCTGCGCCGAAGAAGCCTACCCCCAGTGGCGGAAAAAAACCGCCCAATATGCCCCAAAAAGTTAAAGCGCCGACCAAACCCAAAAAACGCCAGTAACGTAACCAATACGTTAACCTCAACATCATCAACTCAATGATTATGGATATTTCAGGAATGGGATTTACCGATGAACTTAGCTCGCTGCAACCCGGAATGAATCTGGGTAACTTACATATCGTTAGTTTTATTGGAAAGGGGGCGATTGGCGAGGTTTACCTCGCACAACACGAGATACTGGGAAAGCAATTTGCGGTCAAAGTAATTCCCAAGGGATTCGCCGGAGAGGATGGCGCTGAAATTTTCAAGCAGGCGGCCCGCGTTCAAGCGGATTTGGAGCATCCTAATATTTTGCGGATTGATGATCTCGGTGAGGAGGACATGTTTTACTGGCTGCGAATGGAGTATCTGGAAGGCGAAGAAGTCACTGAGAACAGGACAACACGCTCGCTGGAGGATCTGATGCAGCTGAACGGGGGGCCACTCACCGAGGAGGAGGTTCAGTATTATCTCTACTACCTTCTCGTCGGGCTCGACCATGCCCACGCTTCGGGAGTCGTCCACGCGGATCTCAAACCCGCCAATATCCTCCTCGCCGAAGAGGGTGTAAAAATTTCCGAGCTCGGTGTCATTGAATTGATCGGTCACGCTTGGGATGATTTCCATCTTCTTCGGCAAAATCCCCGTCTGGAGCCGACATTATTTGATCCGCTCCCGGGCTTCAGCCGTGCCTTACCGGCCTTATTGAACACGTTTGAATATTACAGTCCGGAGCAACGTGCCGGGCAACCTCCGAACCCCGCAAGTAATCTTTTTTCCGTCGGGTTAATCACTTACCGGATGCTGACGGGGCGGCAGAGTTTATCGTTGGAATTGCCCTCCCAAGCGGTCGAAGGGCTCGATCCCGGCTGGGATGCTTGGGTGCAACAGGCGCTCGCCCACGATCCGTCAAAGCGCTTTCAATCGGCCTCGGAAATGCTTTATGTGATCCCGGGGCTTGAAGCTCAGGACGACTCAGACAGCTCCGCCGAGCAACACGCAGACACGACCTAATCCCCTATTTAAGGTCTTTACCTGTCCATTTATAAGTGAATACTGCAACAAGACGTAGGAATCGAAATCTCACAACCCAGACCAAACAAATCAGCTCGTTATGTCTCTACAACGTAAATTTAAAGTCACTACCTCCATCACGCAATATATGTGGGCATCGTCACGCAGTGATGCGTCGAAGTTTCAGGAAGAGCTTATAAAAAAAGGCAAACTGGATGTCCTCCGGCATGGTGAAACCGAAGTAAAATACTGCTTCACCGGCGGGGCGGATTTTATCGAGGCACCAGAGGATATTTCCAAGACCCGGGATCCGATTCAGGAGCCACGCCGCGGGGACTGGCTGGAAATCATTCACGGTGAGGTTCGCGCCTGTGCTCTGGTTCGTCGTTTGACACGCCGAAAGGTTTACTACTACGAGGCACTCTCCAAGACAGAGCGCTCCGTCGACCGGGAGCGTTGGGTGCAGTGGGCGGGACAACACCAGATCCATCCTGCGTATGATGGGATCGTTCCCCCGTTTATTGTGGATGAAGCCGTCAAAGCGCATGAAGACCGTGGCATGCTCGATGGCTTCAATGCCACGCCTGATTCATCTCTGATTTTGGAAATCCTTGACAAGTATGGATTTGTTCCCGACGATTATGAGGTCGAAAATGGGTATTGGGCGGAGGTCTACATCGATAACGCTATTTCCGAGAAAATCCTCTCCAGCCAAGCGGAACCGTCTGCCAAGACGGGCACGGACGGCGATCAAGAGTTCGGGGACTTTTCCGTGGGGTTTTCGGAGGATTTGCCGACCATGGATGAATTCGACTCCAAGTATTGATGCCGGGTGGCAGTTGCATCTACTTAAACCCTAAGAAGTGTAAAACAAAATGGCACGAAAGTTAGCATTCATTAATTATAAAGGTGGCGTTGGTAAAACTTCGCTCATCGTCAATATGGCCGCCTGTCTGGCACAGCGCGGCAAGCGCGTC
>JAAAPI010000190.1 GCA_009908325.1 Verrucomicrobiota bacterium
GCGGCGGCACCATGGCCGACCCCGAAAACCGCGCAGCCTGAAATCGTATGCCAGTGACAACTTCCTTGAAAAACACCGGGGCTTACGGCGAATCAGCTCCAACAGCCTCAAAATCGAGGTGCCCTGCATTTCTCAGCGCGCTTGGAGCAAAACCGAGAGACACTTCGTGATGCAGTCTCGATCAGCTCTCTGACTTGTAACTATATCGCGCATTGTACGCGTAGCCGTACTTTCCGCCACCATGTCGTCCGCGTGCGACCCGCGGATCGTAGCCATTTAGAATCGCGCCGGCCATCTTTACCCCGGATGTTTCGAGGGTTTTTTTCATGGCAAGAAATTCCTGTGGATGGGTCGCGTTGAATCGGGCAACTCCAATCGTCGTCCCACCGGCACGGCCCAGGACAACCGGATCGGTCACGGCCAGCACAGGCGGCGCGTCAATGATGATGAGGTCGAACCGCTCATCCAATTTTTTGAGCAAATCCAGCAGATCCTGACGCATCAAGAGTTCGGAGGGGTTCGGTGGGAAGGGCCCACTCGCCAAAACAGACAGGTTTTCATTTGGCGTTTCCGCTAGCGCTGCGTCCAACGCTGAATCCCTTGCCAACACCTGTGCCAACCCAGCATGACGACGGTCGAGGCCAAAGTACTTGCGTTGCTGGCCACGCCGCATATCCGCATCGATCAAACAGACTTTCTGACCTGCCTGTGCGGCCACCACAGCGAGGTTAGCGGAGAGGAAGCTCTTGCCCACACCGGGGGCAGGGCTGGTGAGAACGATTGAGTGCGTATCAGCGTCAAGCATCCCAAAATGCAGCCCGGTTCGGAGCGATCTCAAGCCCTCGACAAAAAGGTGTTCGGGGTCCTCAAGCGCAACCAAGGGCAGGCGCTTCTTGCCTTTATTCGAGGTCGAAGCCGCCTCGCAATGATTGAGCGTCGCGAAAACCGGCAGACCAAGCTGCTCAAGATCCTCACTGCCCATGATGCTGTTGCGCAGGTAGCTTTTTGTAAGAGCGACCGCCGTTCCCGTTAACAAGCCGATCACGACGGAAAGAGCCAGAATTAGCGATTTCCGTGGTGCGATCGGATTTTGTGCCGTGCGGGCCGTATCTATCACCCGCACATTTCCAATGTTGCTCGCCCGCAAAACCTGCAATTCCTGCGCACGAGTGCGCAGCTGCGCATAGACCTCTTGGGCCAATTCGAGCTCTCGCGTCAGATTTAGGACTTCGCGTTGCGTAGAGGGCAAGCCGCGCACCTCCTCGCGTAGTGAGGCAAGGCGCTCTTCAAGCCGCGCCTTGTTTGCAAGCAGGCGTTGATATTCCGGGTGACTACGCGTGAAACGCTCGGCGAGTTCTTCCTCCAAGCCCTCGATGTCAAGAAGCTCCGATTCAAGGGACCGAATTTGCGTTAGCAAAGCTTCTCCCTCGGATCCAAGGTCGATGGCCTGCTCTTTCTCGCGAAAGCTATTCAGGGCGGCTTCTGCTTCCTGCACAGCGGACCGTGCGTCGGGCAACTGGCTTTCGACAAACTCCAGACTGCTCTCCGCCTCAGCTGCACTGCGATCGGCATTTTGCCCGAGGTAGGCCTGGGCAATCGCGTCCAACGTCTGCCGGGCCGTCTCCGGGTCGCCCGCTGTATAGGTCAGACGGAGTATACCGGAATTTCGTCCCTGCTCCGAAACACCCAGGCCCTCCCGAACATGTGCGATGGCAGCCGTGTCTGGCAGTTGCCGGATGACAAAGATGCGGCCCGGGTCTCCGGACAGGTGACCGACCCGAACTGAAAAGTCTCTTTCCTCATTGATCAGGGTTTCGCCAACGCGACCTTTGACAATTTCGCCATTCGGAAGCTCCAGGTCATACCGTTCAGTGTCGCGCGCAGTCAGATATATGTCCTGTCCGAGCCAATCAGGCGGCACGTCAAGCAGGTCCAGTCGTATCGCATCCCCCGGGCGCATATACGGCTGCAGGACGTCCCAGTCCGGCAATGGGATATCCTGTGTGGCAATCAGGTGGCCTAGGGCCGGAGCGGTAAGCGGCGCCGCCCGCCAATCGAGATTCAGCCGAGAAACAGCACGTCCCACGACCAGCCGGGACTTTATAATCTCTATCTCGGTTACCGCCCTCGGGCTGTCGCCAGACAGATCGGCCAAGCCCTCGGGCAAACCCAGCTGGTTTGACTTTTCTTCCAGTTGCAGAAGGCTGTTGGCCTCATAGGTTGGTGGCGTGTTGAAGCTGTAGATGAGGCCGAAGACCGCGGCAACAAAACCAAAACTTAAGATTAAGAACTTGGCCTGCCAAACCCGCACGGCCAAATCCAACAGATCTATCTCATCGTCCGTGTTGGCATCCTGCGGCACTTGCTGCGGACTAGTCATCGGCTACCCCTTTCCCGATCGTGACAGTCGCGCTGCCCAAGCGGCGGTTGCCTCGCGAATTCTTTGGAAAACAGCTTCGTGAACTGTCCTGTCGCGTCGGTAGGGGTCGGGGATGTCCGCATCGCCTGTCCAGCGATCGAGTCGCATAACGCGCCCGGATAGCTGTGGGGCGATACGTTCTATCTCGCGCTTATGACCTGCCTCGAGTACGAGGATAAGGTCGTATTGCTCGCCAATTTCCGGGGTGAATTGCCGGGCGACATGCTCACCGATGATGACCCCCGCCGCTTCGGCCACTTCGCGCGCAGTGGGATCAACGTTCTTTCCCACCACCGCCGCGATGCCAGCAGATGCAACCTTGCAGTCCGGCATATCGGCGGCCAGTAGGGCAGCGGCCACAGGTGAGCGGCATATGTTTCCAACACAAACGACAAGAAGGTTCTTCATCGACTTACAGACCGTCTGCAGTGCTATCTATCGTCCTAACGGCCCCGACACTCGGCAGCAGCCGGGAAATGGTGTCGTTCCATCTCTGCAACGGAGACCGGGTCACATAAATGACATCACCGGGCGCAAGTTTGAACTTGGTGCCGAGCAGGAAGCCTTCGGGAGAGGACACTTGCAACTGAAAGACAGTCGTGCCTCCCCGATCTTCTCGGAAGACAAAAACGCCGCGTGCGTCGGCACGGACTTTGTCGAGGCCACCCTGCTGTGCGAGGGCCTGCGTCAGTGTCAAATCGTCGCCCGCAAGGTCTATGCTTGCAGGTTTGCTGACCTCACCGAACAGAAAAACCTCTTCGGGCAGGCGCTTTGGGACAAAAACGACATCATCGGGACGCAAGATTGGGTTACCGGCCCTAGCCCCGTGTTCAAGGAAGCTCTCCAGATTCACCATGTAGGTTCGACCGTTCCTCTGAACACGCACCCGGCCGGCATCCGCTTCAGGCGTGAGCCCACCAGCCGCGTTGACGGCGTCAACCAGCCGGAGCGGAATCGTTGTCAACGGTTGCCTTTGGGGCGTCGCAACAGCACCGGTCACGCTGGCCGCCTTGGAGTTGAAGGCCGCGATACGCACCTCAATCTGGGGGTCGGTGATGTACTCGGCGAGGTCTTCCATCAGCTCAGCCCGTATCTCCTCGGGTGCACGCCCCTCGGCTTTGACCTGCCCCACGAACGGGTAGAAAAACGTGCCGTCGGATTGCACCCGGAAGCCAGTCTCAGCCGCACTACGCTCAGGGCCAGCAGGCATCGTAAGCTCGGGGTGGTTGAAAACTAGGATGCTCAGGATATCCCCGGGCCCAACGGTGTAGGTCCACCCTCCGTTGCCGGGCAAAGTCGTTTGCTGCGCCACAGTGTCCGCGATATCGAAAGAGTCGATATTGGACTCATCCAGACGGATGATCGTGACGTCTTCGTCGAGGTCGGCTTGTGATGCTGGTCGGACCGGGAAGTCGCTCACTCCGTCCGAACAGGCTGACAAGCCCAATCCAACCACGAGAAGTGTAACCGATCGTATCATAGCGCCCCCGCTGCTTCCCAAGCCATATCGCAGGAATTTTGCGCGGTAGCAAGTCGGATTGCCAACATTCGAAAGATGACAGGTTTACGGCCAAGGACCCGGTTTTGCTAAGACCTGATGGTTATTCCTCGAATGCCGAACCCATGGAAAAGGTGCAGCCGGATACCTGGCAGACGATCCGATCTGAAAGGATCACTTCACAAATGACCCTTATACTTGAACAGAATGGAACATGTAGCTCACGGTCTGCGAAAAAGGGGTTGATTCGCGGTTTTTTTCAGGCCATCTTTTCGACAGGAATCAAGCCGGTCACAAAATTTGAGCAATAAATCCAGGAAGGAGAAGCCATGCATTGGATTAAACGGCTTAGCCTAGCGAAAGCGGCCATCGTTTTTTTAAACTATGTCTTTCCTGTCAGCGTTTTGGCACAAGACGGCTTCCGCTACCATGCGGGGTCCTGGAGCGGCAAAGCCCTAGGTCAAAGGTCCAGCTATCAGACACGCGCAGACACATGGCTGGGCGGCGTATATCGATTTCAGCATAGAAACTTTGAAGGCGCAGCGAATGTTACATTCGATATATCGGACGGTACCGTATCGTATGCCGGTTCACATGCGCAATTGGCTTTCGGTGATTGGGTGGCAGGCCTTGGTTTGAAAGAGCGGCACTGGTCTCTGTCTCCAAACACTTCATTAATTTTGTCCCAAAATGCGCCCCCGCTACCTACACTGTATCTAACGAAGCGAAAGAGGACTGCTTTTGATGCACCGGTCTTATCTTGGATTGGGCCCTGGGAGGCCGATATCTTCTATGGATATAACGACAAAGGTGACGCCAACAAAGCCGCAAATATTTTCGGTGCGCGCGTTATCGTGGAGCCGATCAGTAATTTTGAGATTGAGGCTGTGTGGACATCACAATTCTTTCCGGAAGACGCAGATTTTCTGAATATTTTTGGAAGTGAAACTAATCGTGGAGTTTCTGCAGATGCTAATGGAATGGCTGGTTTCGGCGCGTCTTACAGTTGGGGTTCCAATCGCGTTTATATGCAAGCGATCGGAGAGGATGAAGCTGGCTGGTTTCCATCGTGCTTCATGTATTTGGCGGGATTTTCACACAGAACATTTTTAAGGAGTATTCCTAGTAAGTTAAATGTTGAACTTGTTGATACCAGAATTTCGGAAACTCCAAATGGATTTTGTGGACCCGGCACGGCATACAGAAACGGCACACACCCCTACATTCAAAAGGGTTTCGTAATGGGTGCGCCAATAGATAGTGAGGGAACTTCAATTTCATTCAACGGATCACATGATTTTCCAGATTACCACATCAACTGGGGTATAGCCTATAAATCGATCAATGAGGCGTCGATTCCTAACCATCGTCTCTCGCAAGAAAAGGCAGACGGGTTAACCGCCCATCTGGGATTCGAATTTGATTTCGGAAGAACCGAAGTGACCTCACGCGTACATTATCAAGGGTTGGAGCTAGAAAGCATTGGTGTTGACGAAGGGTTTGGAGTCAGTGTTGCGCTAAACTTCTGAGCTTGATGTTTTGGAACGTCTGAAATACCCCGCGCTCTGAGCGGGTCGTCACAGAGCGTAGCCTTAAAGCGCACTGCACGCCAATCTTATGACCTGATCCATAAACCGGACCATTCATTCGGAGAATTTGTTCTTTTAACGTTCGGGAGAACAATGAGAACAGACGACGCGCAAATCACGCTTTACCGGAGAACAGATCGTGGGGATTTTGCATGAGTATGCGGCTGAG
>JAAAPI010000262.1 GCA_009908325.1 Verrucomicrobiota bacterium
ATTCTGGATTGGTTCCCGGCTCTTGGATGGTGGGTGATGGCTGGATTGCAGTCAGTTATTGGAGCGCAGGATGCATTACTGGCCTTCGGGTTTGGACTGGTTGCCTTTGTCGTGGTGCCGCTCACATGCAAATTGATCATCGAATACTACCAGGCCCGTGCGGCGGTTCGTGCGCTCTATATTGCAAACGACATCTAAGTTAGTCTTAGTAGCACTTAGAAAAGCTCTTTGCCCACTGCACAGCGCCTACGCTATTACGATTGGATACATGCAAATTTCCGGTCAAAGCATGGGCAGAATTTAAGAATGTGGGCCGATGAATACTTGTATCTTTCCTTGAAGCGCAACTCCCGCCTGGAAGAAAAGCTCGCCCCCACCTTCGAAGCACCCACGCGATAGCCTCGAATCAGTTGCGGCTTTGGTTTTGCGCCTTCGCCCATCGGATGCTCTCGCAGTTGCAGGCCATTGCTCTGCCGAACACTACTGGCTTAAGGCGCTGAATTTATCGAAGGGCGAGCATTTGTGGTCTTCTCGGCTGCGTTCGGGCATACTGCGGGCGCAGGTGCCGGGGCGTTCGGCGAGCGATCGGACGCAGTTATACCCAGCTCACACAAGCCGAGGGCGCCTTACACAGCGCCAAGTCCGATATCGGTCTGAGACTGCTCTCCCATCCGAAAACTTTTCTACGGTTGCAAAGGATCCGGAACCGTCTATTTCTGAGCGGGTGATGATTTGCTTATGAGCCGAATTTCGAAAACTGCGATTATTTTAGGGGCGCTTCTTCTGTGGTATGCTTTATTTGGCTATCTGATTGCGCCCCCTTTGGTGCGGTATTTCGGGGAGCGGTATTTGCAGTCGAACTTCAGCAGCGAAGCCGCCATCGAGCGGGTGTGGATCGATCCGTTTCGGGCTTTGATTCGGGTCGAGGGGCTTTTCTTGGCCGATCCAGCGGGCGCGTGGTCGGTGGCCTGGCAGGAGGCAGAGATCAACGTCAGTGCGGCAAGCTGGGTTAATTTCTATCCGGTGGTCGATGTCGTTCGCTTGGATGGCGCCGATATCCGCTACGAGCGGCGGCCGATGGAGGCGGGCGCCGCCGATTCCCCAGACCCAACCGGGCAGGACACTTGGCGGGAACAGGTGGAGCAGCTGAATATGGCGGAAATTCCCGAAATACGGGTGGATCGATTCGAGGTAACGGACGGACGCTTTGAATTTATCGATCCGATGGCGGGGGAAGGTTACACTGAGATGATCGATCCGATCAATTTTACACTGCGCGACCTGTCCACGGTGGTGGACAAGGAGGGGGACGCAGCCATGCGCTTTTTGGCGGTGACCGGGGCAGGGGGGCGCTTGCTCTGGGAGGGAAATTTCCAAAGCCAGCCGATTCGGAGTTCGGGAAGCTTCTCCCTGAACGGACTGGCCGTGCACGATTTCTCGCCGTATTTTGCGGAATGGATCCGTTTTGACTTGGATCGGGCGGTCTACGCCCTGAGTTTCGATTACGCGCTCGATTTGTCCGACTTGGATAACCTGCTGCACATCCGCAAGGGACAAATGGCATTGACGGAGGTGCTCTGCCGGCCGGTCGATGAAGCGGATCGCCTCATTCACGTGGAATCTGTTGGGCTGGACGGGATTGATTTCCGCTTTCCGGCCATGGCCCTGGAAATTGCGGATATTTCCGTGAAAGATGGGGAGACACGCATTGCCCGGGATGCGGATGGGCAAATTAACTTGCTGGACCTTGTGGTAGTTCCGGAAACAGCGGAAGCGGCGGAAGCGGGGCAAAGCAAACCGGAGCCCGACGCTGGAAACACCGAAGCCGCGCTGCCCGAGTTTAGCTACAGCGTGGCCACTGTGACGGTTTCGGACTACCGTATCATTTGGGAGGACGTTCTCAGCATGGGGCGGGCGAATCTCGTCGTGGACATCCCACGGATGCAGCTGACCGGGTTTTCTTCGGATTTGGAATCGCCTTTCGAAATTGAAGCCGCGTATATCGTTGGAAAAACAGGCACGGCCAAGCTCGCGGGCTCGGTGGTGCCTGCCGGTCCCGATCTGGATTTGGGCATGCAGGTGGAAACGTTGCCGTTGGAAATACTTACGCCCTATGCCGGGGAATTTGCCAACGCATCGATCCGTGGCGGGACTTTTAACTTTGATGGGCGATTACAGTATGCCCGGGAAGGTAAGCAGGCTCTGACGGGCACCGCCTCGATGCGGGATGTATCCCTGAGCTACGATGGGCGACTGGAGGCAAACTGGTCCCTGCTTGACCTCGCGGGCATGCGCGTCGAGTTCGCTCCGTTTTCATTGTTTCTGGAAGCGCTTTCGCTGGAAAAGCCGGTATTGGCTTTCACACAAATCGCTGCCGAATGCCCGGAGTCTGGAACCAAAGTTAACGATGCCCCGGTTGAGACTGCGAGCGGTCAAACGGTCCTGCCGGTTCGCGTTGATTCGTTGCAGGTGAGCGACGGACGATTGACCTTTAAGGATGCCCGCATGGAGCCCGTTTCGGAGATTGTCGCGAATGCGTTAGCTTTGGATGTCAGTGGTCTCGATTTGGCCGGTGGACAGCCTTCCGGGATTGAATTGAGCACGCGAGTCAATGGCAGCCGGTTGTCCGTCGATGGATCGGCCGATGCCAGCCGTCTGAAGTCGGCAACAAAACTGAAAATCTCGCTGGAAGGGCTCGCGCTTCCTGCCTTTTCCCCTTATTCGGGGCAAGCGATCGGTCGGCGTATCGCCAGCGGGCGGTTCAACCTCGAGTCGGATTGGCAGATTGAGGCGGATCAGCTGAAGGCGACGAACAAGATGCGGATCGAGAACTTTAAATTTGGGGACCGGGTGGAGAGCGAGGGTGCCACAAATCTACCGCTGGATTTGGCAGTCACCTTGTTGAAAGGCCCCAACGGAGTCATGGATCTCTCGCTGCCGCTTTCCGGGGATCTGAGTGATCCAAAAGTAGGGCTCGGGCAGATCATACGGACGGCCTTTGTTGGCTTGGTCACCAATGTGGCCAGCGCGCCCTTTAAAATGCTGGCCGGTCTGGTCGGCGGCGAAGAAGACCTTTCCTTTGTCGGCTTTGATGCGGGCTCGTCTGCCTTGAGCAGCGATATGACCACGCGGCTCAATAAGCTGGCCACAGCGCTGAAAGAGCGGCCGGGTATCCAATTATCCATGACGCCGGAGATCTCGAAAGAAGACTTGGTGCGACTGTCTGAGGAAAAATTACGGCTCGACCTGATGGAAGGTGCGGATCCTGATGACGATCGAATCTACCGCAGACGCCTGACTCGGCGCTATCGCGAGCACATGCAAGCGGCAGGCACACCCGACCGCGAAACGAGCGCGGAGGATGCCGACGGCCTCAGCCGGATGGAAGCTACGCTTTTGCCGGGCGTGGATTTGACCGAAGAAGATCGCAGCGCGCTGGCGCTTGCACGTGCCGCCACCATACGGGAGCACCTCGTTGTCGCCCAGGGAATCGCCCCGGAGCGCGTGGCGGCAGGTGAACCGGAAATCGGCACCGAAGCAGCCCGGGTTGTCTTTGAGTTGAGGTAGGTGCGTGGCGTGTCCGCTCGTCGTAGATCATGAGCCTGTCGAATGATCGGACGCCCTGTTAGCCAATCCGCAGCAGGCGCTCGCAAGCGAGCACGCTACGTAAAATCGCCCGTGGCGTGTCCGCTTGCCGGACGCCATGACGTCAGCTTTGTCAGTCAACCTGCAGCGGGCGCGAGCGAGCTCGCACGCCACGTTCGCATCTACTTTGGCGTGTCCGCTCGTCGGACGCCATGACGTCAGCTTTGTCAGTCAACCTGCAGCGGGCGCGAGCGAGCTCGCACGCCACGTAAAATCACCTGTGGCGTGTCCGCTCGTCAAACGCCCCGATGGCAGCCTCGGCAGTCAACTCGCAGCCGGGCGCTTGCAACCGTCTTCGCTCGTCTACCTTCGCTTAAGCTACGGGGGACGTGTCGAGCTATGCCGGTCAATAGCTCGCACCCGCATCGCGCTATTGTCGTATGTGCGCCAACTGCCACTTGGCGAGTTGATATTCGGTCAGGTCGGGATTGCCCACATCGACGGCGATTTCCAGCAGCTTCTCCGCTTGCTCGGGGGAGCCTTGCGCGCGCTCGAATTGGGCCATCCAGAAGGCGGTGGCCGTGATTTGTTTTCTGGCTTGTTCCGGTGTGTCGGCACGGCCTGCGTCGTCGAGGGTTTCTTTGAGTGTTTGGGTGCCACTGAAATATTGCCGGATGGCGTCTCGGGGACCCGTCTCGGGGGCCGCGCCATTTAGGAGATAGTCGAGGTAATGGGCGGTCGGGTTCGCCGACTCAGAGACCTGCTTCTGGTAGCGGTGCAGGGCGCTGCGGGCGCTTTTGTGTTCTTCGAGCGTGAGGGCCAGCAGCGCGTGGAGCAGCTGCAACCCCGGCTGCCCGGGCAGGGCGGCTGCGGCTTGGCCGATGGCCTGATCGGCTTGGATTACCTGGCCGAGCTGGAGATGGACGAGGCCACGGGCATAGGCAATGGCGGGATTTTCGGGCTGGAGGCTTTGGGCGGTTTCATAGTCGGCGAGCGCACCGTCGAGGTCGCCGATTTTTCGGAGGAGGGAGCCGCGGAGTGCGCGGGGCTCCGGCGCTTTTGGATCGATCTGCAGGGCCTCGTTCAGGGCGCTTAAGGCAAGCGCCGGGGTGTCGTCGGCCAAGTGGGCGCGGCCGAGCATAGCCCAGACCTCGGCATCGGGGGCGATGCGATTCAGCGTGATGGCTTCAAGCAGGGGGATGGCATCCTCGGCCCGCTTGTTACGGAGAAGGGTGCGGCTGGCGATGATCGCTTCTTCGCTGGTCTCGGGGCGAAAGCCGGCGTCGATTGCATCGAGGATCGAGGCTTGGGCTTCGTCTTGGCGGTCGAGCTTTTGCAAACAAACGCCGCGGTAGAAGAAGAGTGATTGGCGAAGCTTGTCGGCTCCCTCGGGGAGCGACTCAATGGCGGCCTCGAATTTCGCCCGGGCTGTGCCGACGCGGTTTTTGGCCAATGCGCTGCGCCCTTCGAGATAGAGCGCTACATCCCGAAGCTCGGGGCGTGCGGCGATGGCGGGAATGAGGGCTTCTAGAGAGCCCCACCGGTCCACGCTCGCGTAGATGGAGGCGAGGGTGATGAGCGCTTCGAAGTTTTTCGGCTGTTGTCCGGTCAAGGTCTGTAGGTCGGTGATGGCGGCTTCCGTCTGGCCGAATTGCGCGAGCAGGCGCGCCCGCATGAGGCGCAATTCGGTGCCGCGCTGGAGGGCCTCCTGCCCGCTTTGGTTTTGGTAAACGGCGATAGCTTGGTCGATGGCCGCGATAGCAGCTTTCGATTCGCCGGACTGCATGGCATTGCGGGCTTTCTCGGTGAGGACCAACGCCTTGAGCAGCTGGTGTTCGGTTTTATCTGGCTCAAGCTCGATGGCACGCTCCACCGATTCGAGGGCCTCTGCAGGCCTTTTTTGGTCAAGCCGGACGCGGGCATAGAGGGTCAGCGCCGGAACATGGTCGGGGGCGATCCGAAGCATTTGTTCGATGCCCCGTTCGGCACCGCGCAGGTCGCCGATCAGGTAGTTGCCCTCGGCGATGCCGTAGTAGAGTTCGACGCGTTCTTCGGCTGGCTCCGCTCGCAGGCCAA
>JAAAPI010000226.1 GCA_009908325.1 Verrucomicrobiota bacterium
GAAAATCAGCAAAACCCGAAATCGTAAAAGCCAGAAAAAGAAAAGCAACCCTAAGTTTGAGTAATTTTCGTTGAATGCCACGCCTGCCCGCCTCAGCGTTTTCCCGGTCCATCCGACATGGTATCGCAAAAGCAATCCTCGCCCCGGGCGCCTGCTCTCAGCTTACTCGTCAGCGTAATCATCGGATTTTGCATCAGTCGAGCGGCCGAGGCACCCGCATGGATCACTCTGGGTAGCGCACTCGTCCTCGGCGTGTTCAGTGCAAAAATTGCCCTCACGAGGCCGCACCTCTGGTTGTTTTGTTTTTTCGCCGCTGCCACCCTCAGCGCCTGGACGTATGCGAGTTGGCGCCTGCCGAGCCCGCCGGGACACAAGGAGATCGATCTGCCCGTTCGGGAAGCCACGCTGCACTTTGAAGTCACGCAGGTCATGCAGGCCCGCACCGCTTACGGCGGTGCCAGTGGCCTCGGCCGAGTCCTCCAAGCCGATGCCACGAGTCGCCTGGCAGAAGGTGACCGCATCTATTTCCGCCTCAAACTGCCGGGTGCCGAGCCTACCGAACTGTTGCGTGGCAGCACAATTCGGGCGGTCGGCTTGATCAAAGCGATCCAGCCGGATACTCAAAGAAATACCTTCGACACCTACCTGATCGATACCGGGGTGTATCACCGCTTCACCCGGGGGCGCCAGTTCGAGCAAACGAAAGCGCCCAGCCACTTTGAGGCCTTCTGTCAGCGAATGAACAAGCGCTTCGAGTCCTATTTGCGGCTCGGTTCGCCGGGATCCGGCGACCTGCCGCGTATCTATGTCGCCATGCTACTCGGGCAGAAAGCGGCCCTCACACCGGAGCAAAACGAGCGTTTTCGCACCTCCGGCACCATGCATTTTTTCGCGATCAGCGGGCTCCATATCGGCGTTATTGCCACAGTGTTGGCGCAGTTTTTATTGTTAATGCGGGTGCCGCGCAAAATAAGCCCCTTCATCGGCCTACCTCTGCTTTATTTGTATGTGGAAATCACCGGGGCCTCCCCGTCGGCGGTGCGGGCTTTCCTCATGGCACTGTTTTTTTGGCTCAGTTTTGCCCTGTGCCGCCAGAGATCGCCCCTCGCCGCGCTCGCCGCATCGGCGGTATTCGTCCTCATCATCGCACCCGGTCAACTTTGGAGTTTGGGCTTTCAGCTGTCTTACACCGTGGTGCTGAGCATTCTTCTCTTTGGATTGCCCCTCTACGAGCAGGCATCGCAGCGACTCGCGCCATTTACCTTGCTGCCGGAGTCCAATTGGAGTCTGTGGCACCGCTTTTACGCCAGCAGTCAGGACGCCGTTTTTCTCTTATTCTCCATAAGCTTTTCCGCATGGCTGGCCAGTGCACCGCTGAGTGCCGCTTTTTTCGGCTATTTCTCACCCTTGGCCATCATTCTTAACATTCTGTTGGTCAACCTGGTGGCAGTGGCGATCATCACCGGTGTCATTTCGCTGGCATTGGCTTTGGTCGGCTTACCATTCCTGGCGGAATTTATAAACCACGCCGCCTGGCTCACCATCGCGGTGATGGACCGCCTCGTCACGGCGAGCACCGGAATGCCAATGCATGTGATATCAACCCCCGATTTCCATAAAGGAACCGCCTACACTGTCCTCACGATTTATTTTATCCTGCTCGCACTGATTCAGAGAAACCGTGACCGCTTGAATCAGAATGTCCTGATCCTCGCAGCACCCCCGGCTGTTATTATTATCGGGCTGCTTTGGGGCTTGGCCTGACACTGCGACGCTGGATTTGAAATTCGCTCAGGAGCGCATGGCATCAGCGATCACGTCTTTGTCGAAATAGTTACGATCCATCCCGGCATTGACCACGATACCCTGCCCGTTGATCCCGCTTGAAGCGGGACTGAGCAGGAAAACGGCCGTGTTGGCGACTTCCTGCGTGGTCAGGTTTTGCTTACGGAAGGTCAGCTTTTCGGCATAGAGATAGCTGTCGATGTAGCCGGGGATGCCCGCCGAAGCGCTCGTCTTGAGCGGCCCCGCATTCACGGTGTTGAAGCGCACCCGGGTATCGGCGCTGAAAGACTTCGCCAAGTTACACGAAGCAGTTTCCAAGGCCGCTTTGATGGGGGCCATGTAACCGTAGTTCTCGGCCGTTACGTCCGTGGAACTGATTCCGATCGAGACCACGGAGGCCGCATCGGACAGCTGCGGTTTAAAGGCGTTGGCCACCTCGACCAGTGAAAATGCCGAGATCGCCGTCGCCTGCAGGAAGTCCTTCCGCACAGTTTCGTGGAAGGGCTTGAACCCCTCGGAATAGTTGGCAAAGGCGATGGAGTGCACGATCCCGTCCAGGCCGCCGTAGTCCCCCGCCACCTGTTCGGCCAAAGCGTTTATTTGCTCGGGGTATTCGACATCGCAAACATACGCCTTCCGATCCCCGAGCAGCTTTTCCAGGCTTTTCAGGCGGGCCTCGGATCGGACGCTGTGGATCACCTCCGCCCCCGCATCTTCGAGCGACTTGGTAATCGACCAGGCGACGCTTTTACGATTGGCCACTCCCATCACGAGGAAGCGCTTCTTTTCCAGATCCAGAAAACTCACGCCGACTCCCCTTCTACCATGGCCAAAGCGAACTCAATCGTCATGGCGGGTTTTCCACCTTTGAGAACTTTACCCTGCATGAAGAAAAAGCGGCTCACTTTCTCCTTCATGGTGACTTCGATAACAATTTCATCGCCGGGTTTAACCATTTGCTTGAAGCGCGCATCAGAGATACGTGAAAGGACCGGGGTCACATCGTTCAGAGAGCGCCCCGCTTTCTCGATCTGTTTCGCCAGGTAAATCGCCCCCGTTTGAAAACAGGCCTCACAGAGCAAGACGCCCGGCATGATGGGATTACCCGGGTAGTGTCCCTCAAATTGCGGCTCTTCTTCACGGATGGTGCGCTTGCAGGTAGCCCCATCTTCGCGGAGCGCCACAATCTCATCGATAAAAAGAAACGGCGGTCGGTGCGGAATCGTTCGTAAAATTGCGTCCATTCTTCGCAGTGAACGTCGAAACCCAGGAAATGCACGCCGAAAATTTAATATCCCATATCCCATATCCCGCATCCCACCCCCCGCACACAGCCAAACTTGACAAGTGCCGACCACTCACGAATCTGGCGGCCATGCATCTTCACCTCACTGCTTTGGTTTGTCTGCTTTTAACTGCCTGTGCCTCCACGCCCAAACCCGCGCTGACATCGGTTGAAATCAAGGAGATCAAACCACGCTACATCGACGCCGAGCAGTTAACACGGGTGAGCGAGTATTTTACCGGCCAGGAAAATACCGGTAACCGCGTTTTTTTACGGACCAGCCCCGAGGCAAAGAGCGGCTACTATTTCACCCTGATTCTGGATGAGAAGGTGCGCCGGCTCCCCAAAGGAACGACGATCATCGGCGAATTCTACGCCCCCGAGGAGGTCGATCTGCAACGCTATACCTTCACCCTCCCCAACCGGCGCCCGAAAACCAAGGAGATTTTTGTTGGACTGACCGGAGACGACTGGCCCGGGGCAGACGCGATCCCGGCGGCCTGGCGCTTTACCATCAAAGGTCCCAACGGCAATACGCTGGGCGAGTCGCAAAGTTTTCTCTGGAGCCTCTAAGCACGATGCCGTCCCCCTTCGGCCCCTGGCAAGTTTGGCAGGACGCACCCCCATTTACCGCAGTTTCGTTGGTCGAAACGCTCGACGGGGGGCAGGCCTTCCGCTGGCGGCGGAGCGGCGATTTTTTTGAGGGCAGGTGGGGCCGTCATGTTGTTCGCCTGCGCTACGCAGCAGGACAACTCGGCTACGCGGTCGCCGAAGGCTCCGATACAGCAACCACCGAGCAAGCACTCCGGACCTACTTTGCCACGGGCACGGACTTCGAGGCGCTCACGGAAACACTCCCCTGGCGCAGCGATCCCGTTCTAGCCGCCGCCGTCCAGCATTTCCGGGGGCTGCGTATTCTGCGCCAGCCTTTTAGTGAAACGCTTTTTTGCTTCCTCTGCTCGTCGACGAAGCAGATCCCGCAAATCAAAACAATTTGCGAAACGGTCGCCCGCGATTTGGGCGAGCCGCTGGCCGACGGAAGCCATGCCTTACCCGGCTGGGACGCGCTTGCCGAGTGTGGCGAGCCCCGGCTCCGAGCCGCGAAGCTGGGCTACCGCGCACGCTACATCCACCAAACCGCCCGGTTTCTGGCCAGCCAGCCCGGGTGGCTGGAAGCGACCGAGGCGGCACCCACCGAGGAAGCCCGCGCCCGTCTGTTGGAACTGCCCGGCGTTGGTCGAAAGATCGCCGACTGCGTCCTCCTCTTCGGTGCCGGCCGCCTCGAAGCCTTCCCCATCGATACCTGGGTGGAGAAAATCCTCACCTGCGCTTACCAACTGCAGGGCTGGAAACTGCCCCAGTTACAAGACTTCGCCCGCATCCATTTCGGCGAAACCGCCGGCTACGCCCAGCAATACCTCTTCGCCGCCGCCCGCGCCGGGGTCATTGCCCAGCACAAGCTCGATTAAGACACTGACTAAGTCGACTAGATTTATATTACTCGTGAAATGAAAACAATCGCAACGCACGAAGCAAAGACTCACCTCTCGCGTTATTTAAAAGAGGTGAATGCGGGAGAAACAATTATTATATCCCGTGGCCGAAAGCCACTGGCCAAACTCGTTCCCTTCTCAGAACCAAAATCAGCAGGACGACCCAAAGTCGGGCAAACCATGGATACGCCGGTGGAGATTCCCGACGAGGTCTTTGCTCCCATGGGCGCGGATAGCTTGGAAGAATGGGGGCTTTAATGCGTGGAATCCTCGACACCTGCACCTTTATCTGGTTGGCGCTGGACCCCACCCGTCTTTCGCAAAATGCGATAGAGTTTATTGACGACGATTCCAACGAACTGGCTCTCAGCGATGCGAGCGTGATGGAGATCGTCATGAAATATCGCGTAGGGAAACTCCCACTTCCTGAAGCCCCGCACCTTTGGGTTCCGACCCGACGGGATTTCTTCAAACTAGCGCCGCTGGCCCTCAGCGAGCCTACCATCTTCCGATCCGGTCGGCTACCCGATGTCAATAAAGACTCCTTTGATCGGCTCATAGCAGCGCATGGGGTCGAGAGTGGCTCAGTGGTCATTTCCCCGTATTCTCCGCTTTCGAAACTCGGGGCCTCGAGAATTTGGTAATTTCTCGCCAGCAACAGAGCCTCACCCCACAATCAGGCCAATCGATGTGAGAAGACTAAAGCCCACGACAACCAGCGCCGCTCCTTTCAGCGAGGCCAGATATTCCTCGGCTTTGACGGCCTTTTTCAGTCGGCATAGCTGCTCAAAGCCAAACAACAGGGGCAGGCATCCCAACAAAACGAGATAACCGTAGCCGACGGAAACAAACCAGCCGAGCACTCCCGCGGCAAAGAGCAGCGACAGGCCATACTGCAAAAGTGCCCAGCCCCGGCCGAAAAGCACCACGACCGTTTTTTTATCGGCCAGCCGGTCTTCCTCAACATCCCGATAGTTGTTCACCACCAGAATGTTATTCACCACCAGTCCGCAGGCAAGCCCGAGCAAGAGAGCCTCGTTCCGCAAAACTCCGACCTGCACGTAGTCGGTGCACCCCACCGCG
>JAAAPI010000386.1 GCA_009908325.1 Verrucomicrobiota bacterium
CGAGGAACGCCAGATCCCCTATGCCAAGGCCTACCGCGTGTTTAACGCCGACCAGATCGAGGGTTTACCCGCTGAATTCTACATCCTGCCCGATCCGCCCTGTGATCTTGGCACCGTGGCCGACGCCGCGTTGGAGGCGTTCTTTGCATCAAGCGGCGCACAGATCGACACGACCGAGGAACCGCGCGCCTATTACAACATCAAGACCGACCGCATCCATATGCCGCCGATCGCGACCTTTCACAGTGCCGCAAGATATTACGGCACCTTGGCGCATGAGCTGACCCACTGGACAGGGGCGACAAAGCGGCTGGACCGTTTGGGCCGGTTCAACGATCGCAAAGCCTACGCGTTCGAGGAGCTGGTCGCGGAGATTGGCAACTGCATGCTTTGCGCGCAGATCGGGGTGGAGCCTGAATTCGACCAGAGCGCGGCCTATGTCGAAGGATGGCTTGAGGCGATGAAGGAAGACAGCCGCGCGATTTTCCGCGCCGCGTCCGAGGCGCAGAAGGCCGTGGATTACATCATGGAGCGAACCGCGCAGACCGACAGGATGGCCGCCGAGTAGCAGCCCGTACCGCTGAAATGATCAAGGCCCCCGTCAGCAAGCGGGGGCCTTTTTGTGTTTTGACGTGATCGTGGGTGTAGGCGGTTTTTAGGGTGACCTGTCGGCGGGCAACCAAAAGGCCACCCGCCGACAGGCCCGGCGCTTCGCGCGGACGGGCATGAAATGCCCGAAGACGATCCTGTTTCTAGCCATCTTCGGATTGAGAGATACTGGATTCAAGGTCGATTCATTCTGCCGCGAAGCGTTGGTCCATCATGTGGGCCAGCTTTTCCTTCCAGCCCTTCGAATGAACTAGGCGCGCCAGGTGAAGGTCGGCGTTGATGATGTCCGATTTAGTCAGCTTCGAGAAGCGTTCCCAGTCTGAGTCGAAGACGTAGATGGCATTACCCTTCCGGATGCTTTCCAAGACTACAATGCCGCGGCTCTTGAATACATAGGCGATATAGTCTGCGAAACCGCCAGAGCCGACAAACTGCTCGTCTGGTGCAAAGGACATGATCGTTTCCTGGCGGTCGAAGATAACCGCCTGCGTGTTTTCTGACGAGCGCTTCAGCACCCCTTTCAGGTGCGTCTTGAGACGCTGCCAGGGGTATTCGCCCGGAGGCAGAAGTTTCCAGTTCAGCCGGTTCACCTTGAGGTTTGCGAAGCGGCTCAGGTCCGCCTTCACGAGTTCACACTCACCAAAGAATTCCAACAGAAGGTTGATCGAGTGGGCGATCTGCTCGTGGTTAGCATCGAGGTTCCGAAAAGCAGGGGCGATCACGTAGGCCACCCCGTCTTGTTTCACGTAGGTCAATTCGACACCGGGGGCGGGGCGCTCCGTCCGAGGATAGCAGTCCCGGTAGATGTCACGGAAATCCTCGTGCTCTTCGTAGCTGCCACGTCCGGCCCACTGCTTCCAGCGCCAGCGAACCGTGCGCACGTAGCGTTCTTCTTTCGGCTGGTCTCGGTGGATTTCCCATTTTCCGTTGGCGTTGTAGCGGCTGACCGGTCCGGCCGAACTGGGCAGGATCGTGTCGCCGTGGCTCGGGGGATCGGCAAACCCGATCCGGGTAAGCATTTTCTTGTGCGCTTCTGTCAGCTCGACAACCGGGCGAAATTCGCTGCCAACAGCGATTCCGTGGAGGTAGGATGAGACGTTGCGGATATGCTTCTTCTGAATGATCATGTTGCGTTTCCTTGTCTTGTTGACGACGCTGGCATTCCGCATGATCCATTTCTGCTTGACCGGACGCGCTGGTCGTCATACATGTATTGACGAAATCGTAGGATGTCTCGCCAAATAAAAAGGCCCGAGGGCCGATAGAAAATCCTACGTATTCGTCATAATATATGATTGGAGGTCGTAGTGTCAAGTTCAGACGGTTCAGACGGAGTCTTTGGGGCCAGACTGCGGGCAGCGCGGGAGGCGCGGAGCCTAAATCAGACAGAACTTGCCAAGCGTTCAAATCTTCAGCCTGCCGCGATTGGGCACTTTGAGGCAGGCCGGCGGAAGCCGTCTTTCGCCAATATTCGTACCTTGGCCAAAGCTCTAGAAGTGTCGTCGGACTATCTTCTGGGACGTGCTTCTTCTATGAGCGATGCAACGACTGTGTTTCGCAATGAAGAGAACCTGACCGCATCGGACAGGGATGCTATTCAGGATATGATCAACACGCTCGCACGGCGGCGAAAGGGCGGGCCGGATGACTAAGTTTCGGCTCAAATTGGCGCGTCAGCGCGGGGAGAAGACCGCTAAAGAATTTGGCTTCGAGACCTTTCGCATTGATCCGTACGAGATCGCCGAAAAAGAAGATATCCTCGTGCAAGCCAAAGACCCCGGCAAGGAAGGGGTGAGCGGCTGCATCGTGTTCAATGACGACGGGGTTGGGATCATCTGCTCGACCCGTGTCAGGAGCCAAGGGTTTCGGCGGTTCACCATCGCCCATGAACTGGGTCACTACTTCCTAGATGGCCATCCCGAAGAGATTCTGAAGACGGGTGGGTTTCACGCATCGCGAGCCGGTTTCAGCCAAGGAAGCAACTCAATCGAACTCGAAGCTGACCATTTCGCGTCAGGCCTTCTGATGCCGACAAAGCTGGTGAAAGACGTGCTCGACAGCGAAGGCGTTGGGCTTGCCGGAATAAATGCATTGGCGCTGGATGCCGAGGCGTCGCTAACTTCTGCGGCGATCCGAACGGCGGAATGTGCCCAATATCCTATGGCGATTGTCGTCAGCGCCGGGCCAAGCATTTGCTATGGCTTCATGTCGGAGAGTTTCAGATCGCTTGGGAAGCTCAAGCTCCCGAGAAAAGGCGATGCGCTGCCTGAGTCGGCTACCAGGAATTTCAACGCAGATATCTCGAATATTCGCGGTGGTCGCTCGGCTTGTGCCGAAACGAATCTGTTGGCTTGGTTCGACGGGCCAGCGAGCATAAGCCTTGACGAAGAGGTTGTTGGACTCGGGAGCTACGGCCTTACCCTGACAGTTTTTTCGAGCGAGGCCATGCCCGATGATCCTTGCGAAGATGAGGATGAAAATGAAAAACTCATTGAAAGCTGGACTCCAAAGTTCGCCTACGGACGATGAGCGCCTCGCTCGCCTGCCAGAATCTCGAGGGGCTGGCGTAGGGTGAGTATGCTCAGAGTGCCATACGGGGCTGAAATCCGGCCAACCGGCTGACTTTCTCACCGAGCTTTATTTTACGGTCCGCTGTTCTCCGCGCACCCTCGCTCATAAAGCTGACTAGATTGAGAATATCGTCGCTCTGCTTCACATTCAGGAACTTCATTTCGCGGTTCACGAACACGACGCTTTTCTTTCCTTGCGATAGCAACTCGAAGACATTGCTCAAGGTGCCAGTGCTGGCAGCATCCCAAAGCATCAAACCGAACTCTGCCCGTTCAGCCATTTCGATGTCTTTGGCGGTGAAATATGCGCGGGTGCCGGGCTTAGCTGAAGATTGAACCCGGTGAACCGGCCAGTCACCAAGGTTGTTACGTGGTTTTTCGCCCATGCAGAACACGGTCACGTTCGATGCTGACTGTGCGACAAGCTCCGCCTGAACAGATGCGTCGGCTCCGTCGGCGTCTCCCACCACCACCGGCATCCCTTTTTTAACGATGTTCGCGATCCGCTCAACGAACAACGGGTGGAGACGTTTGATCTTGATCGAGCCAGCGATGAATACCGTCTCCATCATTACCTCCATGTTAGAGCGGCCACGTACACACCCAAGATCTTATCATACTGTGCCAGAAGGCTACAGACCGCATCCATAGTGGCTCCCGTGTGATACAGATCGTCCACAACGAGGACGTTCCAACGCCCCTTGTTGCTGATGGTCTTGTTGAGCAAGTATTTGCCCCTTAGCGCTTCATCCTTTTCTTCTCGGGTGTTCATGTTTTTCAGTGACCCAGTGTGCGCGGCAACGGCCGATTTTATGATCAGATTGTCAAATAGTGGTACTTCCATCCGTTCCGCTACGGCGTTGGCCACTTCGTGGACAGGCTGTCGCTGCCGTGATGTTGACGCTGGTGCAGGCACTACCAAGCCGATCTTCGGGAAATAGGGTGCGATGTTGCGAACAACGGCCTTCGCAAGGGGCTTAACCTGGTCGAAATCGCCTCGATATTTGAGTTGAAACACGGCTTCACCGGCTGGGGTTCGGGTCGTGTCGAACTGGGGGTGGCCGTACTCATTGTGGCCGATGAACACGCTTGACGCGGTGTGCTTATCGAGCGCGTAGCCGTCGCTAAAGGCCCCTGCAATTCTTCGTAGCCTAACTTTCACGAGTTACCGTGCCCTCTCAGTGATGATCTTTTCGCGGATTCTGCCAAAAATGAGTAGCCGGTTTCAGTCTTAGTGCATGATCGGATTTTTCGCCACGGCCGGTGCTTGCATAAACTCGTTGCTAGAACCGGACAAAAACGGTCGTTTTTGGCACCCTCGTATACTAACCGGACAGAAATCTTGAGCCTTGCTAGACCTTGCATTGGCGCGGTAATCATAGGTGTCTGTTCGGGACGACCCGAATGAAAAAGGACATGTCATGGGACGACCCATTTAACAAATGTGGTCACGATGTCTTGGTTCTTCTTGATACTTGCAGGGCTTTTAGAAACTGGCTGGGCAGTCGGTTTGAAGGCCATTGCTGAAAAGCCGAATATTGCAATTATTGCAGTGACGACCTTTTTCTTGGTCGCAAGTATGGCGTGTTTAACCCTTGCGATGCGCAACCTTCCCCTTGGTATTTCTTACCCTGTCTGGACCGGCATTGGATCGGTTGGGTCGATTATATTTGGAGTTTTGGTTTTCAACGAGAACTTGCAGCTCGGAAACATTGCGGGCGCTGGCTTGATAATTCTAGGCATCTTGTTGGTCGCATTGAACTCTCACTAAAACGAAAGGACGATAAATGAGCGGAGAAACGAACCTAAACACACTTCTAAGGTCGCTTACGGCAAAATTGGTGGATGGAGTGTTTGTTTTTGCAACTGTGAAAAACGGTATATTCCCCGAAAAGATCACACCGCGTATGGTCTTTGTTGAAGCTGAAGGGACCACGCTCATTCTCCTGAAGTCCGAGGCCGAAGCTTGCGAGCTGCCTTTCGAGTTTGAGTGTCGAATGATCACCCTGAATGTGCATTCCTCACTTGAAGCTGTCGGATTCATCGCACACATCGCAACTGAGCTGACAAAACACGGCATGGGCGTAAACCCTGTTTCTGGGTTTTATCATGATCATCTGTTCGTGCCTAACGGTCGGGAAGAAGATGCCATGCACATTCTCAAGCTGATAGCAAAAAATGATAGTTGAAAGCTCGATCAATTTCTCGTCGGAGCAATTGAGGGCGTTCCAAAAACCGTGGATTCCGCCAGTGACAAAAACGGATGCGTTTTGACCGTTGAGCGCGGCATAGCGGACCTTTACCGATGGGCTGCCCACTGTCCGCAGTGCGGGACAAAGTTGCCGTTCGCGGAATTAGTGCGAATGGCCGCTTGATAACAGAACCACTGGACGGCAAAGGAGGATATAAACCATCCCCTAATTGCACGCTCTCAAACCCAATCCAC
>JAAAPI010000034.1 GCA_009908325.1 Verrucomicrobiota bacterium
CCCATACGCACCGAGCCAGTGTTCGGCATCTTCCAGGAGAAAGTGAATCGATGCAGGATTGCGAAAGTCGAAGGCGGGCAGGAACGGTTCAAACCAGGTGGTGAAGGGATTGTCATTCCACCGCCGAAGATTGCGCGTGCCGTCACTCAGCTCCAATTGGCCGAAGAGCTCGGATCGTTCCTCGCGTATCGGATTTTCAATATGAACATGTTTGAGAACGAGGTCGGCCAGGATCTTCATCCCCCTGCCCTGCGTTGCGGCAACGAGCGAGCGCAATGCTGAATCGCCTCCAAAGCGGGACTCGACACCAAAGCGCTCGACTGGCCAATAGCCATGATAGCCCGTATAGTGACGAAAGGGTGGTAAATACTCGGACCAAGCACCCGCCGGGTTTTGATTGAGTGGTGCCAGCCAAAGGACATTCACGCCCAAGGCATCGAAATAGCCTTCTGCGAGTTTCGCTTCAATCCCCTGGAAATCACCCCCTTTGTAGTTGGCGATAGGAGCTACGTCCGGGTGTTCCACCGGGCGGGTGTTTGCTGAACGACCATCATAAAAGCGATCGGTGAAAGCGTAGTAGATAATGTCGTCCTGCCAGATATCGTTGTGTGGACCGCCGGCAAAGGCAATGGCCGGAAGCCCCACTTTTCCATTGGTATCTTCAGCCAGCACGCGGACCATGGTCCCGGATTCGACGTCCGATAAATCCACGAGAATTATCTGGTCGGATATTTCGACGGGCAGCGGGATCGAGCCGCCGGTTTCGGGCAAAGCTTCGGCCAGAGCTGCCACTACAGGAAGATCCGACCGGACGGAGAGTCGGTCGGGCTCAGCCCGATCCACAAAAAGTGTCGCCGCCGTCGTTGTCTGGCTACCGCCCACGTAAAGAATACTGTTATAGCCGCCATGGCCATCGGGCTCCCTTTCTGGATTGGCCGGGTCCGGCTCCCAGCTTCCGTCGATAACAAATTTGTAGGCATAGCGTCCCGGGGCCAGCGCCATTGTGTCCATCCATGTGCCATCGATTCGGCGCATGGGATTGGTGCCCGTATTCCAGTCATTAAATTCGCCCACCACGGAAACCGATCCCGCATTGCCCCGCCCTTCGAGGGTAAAGGAATGGGTTGGCACATGTTCCAAGGCGATGCTTAGGCTGCTGGAAAGCCGTTTTGAACCGGAGTTAGCGGAGAGCGGCTCCAGCGCAAGCGGCAACTGCTTCAGGCCGCGCGCTTCCGGTTCTGCCCGCAGGTGTAAACGGTGGTTGAGTCGGTCCAAAGTGACCTCGACTCCATCGACAGGCTCCACGTCAAAACGATGCGTGGTCCCCGGATTGCCATAGCGGCGGAGATCCAGGGCCATGCCTTCGCCACTGCGAAGACGCAACAGTTGAGGCGCTCCCAGAAATGCTTCACCTACCGGCAACGAGGGGCTAACGATCGCTCCCTCCGGCGGTGACGAAGCAATTTCCAGCTTCCAGTAGTAAGCGGAAAGCGGTTTCAACCCATCCAGATAGATACCCTCGCGGATCGCATCGGTCACCGTCATGGCCCGAACCTTCTGCCCATCCTCGGCAAGCTCCTCCGTCAAGACCAGCCATTGTCCGGAAGCCTTTGAGAGACCCAGTTCCCGCAAGGCATTCTCCGGCAACCGAACCCGGACATGCCGGAGTGTCGCCCGTGCATGAAAATTGCTTGTCACCAGGTAGGGAGCCCCCGCATCAGGATCATTGCGGAGATACGCGTAGAACCAGTGCCCCGCAGGCCCGACATCCTCCACTTTTCCGAAGAATGGATTGTCGCGATTTGCCGAATTCAGGGGGATCGAGTTTCCCGATGCGAATGCGGGCGCCTGAACTAAATGAAGCAGTCGGACATACCAACTCCTTAGATCGCGCTGCGCGGTGGAGAGCCCCGCACCATCGGTCGTGCCATCGTTCCACCACTTGTTGAATTCCGGCATCGACCAGTAGTCGAATATCGTCGTGCGGGCATCGTCGCCGCCAAAACCTTCCCGCCCGAGACCTGGTTCACCGACTTTTTGGCCATGGTAAACCATAACCGGGCCACGCGAAAGACCAAAGAGCGTTGCCGTGACGGGCCGACCGACTTCATGGCCAAGTTGACCCCAAGTCTCGGGATGGGCTAGCCGAATTTCGTCGTGGTTTTCGGTATAGCGCACTGCACGATCAAAAAAGAATGGACCTAGAGCGAGCTCCGTCGCTTCCAGATCGCTGGCCCAGCTACGGTTTTCGTAAAGGTGTTCCAGCGTATCGTAGCCGGGATCGTCGTAAACCGCGTCGAAACCACCGTCCAGAAGAGTGAGCATCACGTTGTCATTCTCATTGAAGACGGGATCGCGACTCGCGACTTTTGCGGGGTCGTCGTCGTACGCTTCGGCCATAAAAAATACGTCCGGATCGCGTTGGCGGGCACGGTGGATCGCCCACTTCCAAAATTCGGGTGGAACCATGTGAGCCATATCTACCCGAAACCCGTCCACCCCGATTTCCTGCCAATAGGCCAGGATGGCATCCATTTTTTGCCAGGTATCCGGGATCATTTTCCTTGGGGTCTCCGCACTGGGATGCTCGGGCAACTGTTCCGGCTCCAGAAAATTGAAGCCATAGTTGATTTTGACTGTCTCATACCAGTCACCCTCCGACGGACGCCAGCTCACCACGTTATTTCCGGTGACCTTTCCGTGCTTTCGCTCAGGTTCGAAAAAACCGTCTGCCTGCCCCACAAGGCGCGCGGTTTCATTGACGACCTGACCGGTGCGGGGATCGACGGTCGGGAGACGTAGTGGTGGACCGCCATCAGCCACTTCCTCCGTGAGATAAAAGAAATTGTTCTGGGGGTCGAAAAAGATGTCCCGCCGGTCATTGACTCCAAAAGCCAAGTCTGGACGAATTTCGGAATCGTAGCTGCGTGCGACATGGTTGGGAACGAAATCAATCACCACTTTCAATCCTGCAGCATCCATGCGATCATTCAGAGCTTTGAATTCCGCCAAGCGTCGAGACGGTTCGTCCGCGTAATCAGGGTTGACGTCAAAGTAATCGCGGATCGCATACGGGCTGCCAGCGATTCCTTTGAGTAGATCGGGATCATCCGCTGGCTGACCGATCTCACTGTAGTCGGTCGATGTGGCATGCTGAATCACTCCCGTGAGCCAAACATGGCTGTATCCATCCTGGCGAAGCCCTTCGAGTATCCCCGCATCCATATCACTGAATTTACCCGTTCCATTCTCAAGCAATGTCCCGTTGATCTTCCGCCTTTCATTGGCATTGCCGAAAAGTCGTGGTAACATCTGATAAATACGGATTTTGGCACCAGGCTCACCAAAACGCCCGCGCTCGCGCAGAGTCCCGTCTGAGCTGACTGCGTAATAGCGCGGCAAATACACTTGATTACCCGAGCGAACGACGTGGCGGTGTTCGGGTGCCAGCTCCCCGGCCAATCCCGAGCGAAACCACTGCACAGCTCGGATGCCATCGAAAAATCGATCCGTTTGCAGTTTTAGCACCAGTCCTCCATCGCTTGGATCGACCTGAACCGTGTCGCCATCGGCAAGCTGCCAGCTATAATCGCGATAAACCCTCTGCTCCACAACATGCCCATTCTCAATTCGTAATAGGCAATCGGCCTGAAAGGGCAAAAACATCCGGGAACCATTTTCCAGTTTGACAACAGTCGATCCGAATCCCGGCCCCGCATCAAGGGCCACCCAGATAGTGCGCTCATCTTCCAGGGTGTTGATCCCCGACAGAACAAGCTCCGCCGTGCGTGCATGCAGAGCGGTGGTGACGAATAAACAGAAGAAAATATGAGCGAGGCGAAAGGTCATGGCGGCGAGGCGACAGAATTGAGGGGTTGAGTGTGCGAACACGCGCACGGCGATTCAAAGGAGTAGAGTAGATTTCTCTAAGCGCCAAACATCGGCTGTTGGACAGTTGAATGATATTGGGGTTTCCTACGGCTCAAACCCCACGTAGCTTCACACCCACACACCCCTATGAGTGAAACTGAGAAAAAACAACCCAGCCGAACCCAGCGCCTTCTGCATCGCCCATTCCTGCTTATTTTGCTGGGCAGTCTTGCCCTGCATCTCCTCGGGGGGCTTATCTTCGGCAGTTGGAAAGTCTTTACCCTTTTGACTAAAGACGAGGAGGAACTCACGGTTGTCGTGCCGCCTGAGGCGATTCAACCGAAAAAGCGCGAATACCAGCTTAAGACGATGCGCTCCCAGCGGGCCACCGCGCTTTCCACGCAGGTGCCGATCGCGGTGGACCAACCTTCGGATCTCAATCTGCCCAAGATTGACGTTCCAAAGCCGGATACCAGCCGGACCAAGATCGAGGCCCGCGGAGCGGCCGGTGATATCGGTGGCAACCTGGGGGGCGGTGCGGGCGGCAGCGGATTCGCCACCCTCTTCGGTAATACCTCTCCGCTGGCGGGTGCGCTGGAAGGTACTTTCATCGATTTTAAGCAGGACCGCTACCGGGAAAAGCCCCCGAACGAGGGCTGGATGGAGGCGGGTAAGGATTTCCTGCGGAACTACCGCCTGCGTGAGTTTCGGAAATTTTTCAACGCACCCCAGAAGCTTTACGCGACCCACTTCTACATTCCGTTGATGAATGCGAACGAGGCCCCCCGCGCCTATGGCGTGGAAAACCTCGTCGAGCCCAGCCAGTGGGTGGCCGTCTATCAGGGACAGTTTCGCTCGGTTGACGGCGGTGAATTTCGCTTTGTTGGCACGGCGGATGACATTCTCATCGTCGGCGTAGACGGAAAAACGGTGCTCTCGGCAGGCTTCACACAATACAATCCGACTCGTTGGAGCCCCCGCGAAGAGCCGCGTTTTCCCGGGCCACCCGTTTCGCAATATTTACCGGCCTTGACCGTGGGCGATTGGTTCAAACTCCCGGCTGGTGAGCCGGTTGACTTGACTGTAACGATTGGAGAGATCCCCGGCGGCGAATTTGCCAGCTATTTGTTTATCGAAGAAAAAGGGGTTCAATATGAAACCACACCCGAAGGACGCCCCATCCTACCGGTCTTCAAGCTGAAAGATCTTTCCCAAGCGGAACGGCAAACCATCCAAGCCGATGGCTACCCAAAACGTCTGGACGGGCCGACCTTCGGATTCTTTTGAACAACTTGATCAACGGCAGCCATCTCAATAATTCAACTGTTGAAACAAATCCGCATTTCATTGCGCCCTTTTTTTTCTCATTTTAATAGTCATTCAAAAAGAACATCCATCCCCACCAAAAGAAACCCCCGTTACCCTATGAGAACGAAGACCTTACTATTTTTCATTCCCCTGATCGCTACGGGCAGTCTTTTCGCTCAAACCGCATTGGATAATGCTGGCAACTACACCAGCTGGACCGATGGAAGCAACCAAGGCACTGGCTTCCAGAATTGGAGTTTCAACCAAAACGGTGATGGCAGCACGATCTTCGCCGGTCACTTTCTCGGCGATTCGACGGTGGGTGCTGGCAACATCAACACGGGAAGCCAATCCTTTGGCATGTTTGCCAACCCAAGTGGGGCGTTTTCCACCGCCATTCGCTCGTTTGCTTCGCCTCTCTCGATCAACGACCAGTTTACTTTCCA
>JAAAPI010000356.1 GCA_009908325.1 Verrucomicrobiota bacterium
CTTCGACGAGGCCACCGCCATGATGCGCGACATCCTGCGGCTCACCCGCGAAGCCTGGGGCCCGCACAGCCCCCTGACGCTCAGCTCCAAACAGAACCTGGCCGACCTGTACCTGCGGACCGACCGACCACAGCAGGCGCTCGAACAGATGGAGCCGGTCGTCGTATGGCGCGAAAGGCTGCTCGGCGAAGATCATTCCGACGTGCTCAACGCGCGCTACATCGCCGCCAGCGCCGCCCTGAAAACCGGCCAGCCCGAAAAGGCACTGGAACACCTTCAACCGGCCATCGACATCCGCCGCGAACAACTCGAACCCGACGATCCCAACCTGCGCGAGACCCTGCGCCTGGCCGCCGACATTCATCAAAAAATGGGCGATTCACAAGGCGAATTAGCTCACCGCCAGGAAGCCATCGACCCGCTGATAGACGGACAAGAAACACCCGGGCAGGACGCCCTGGAATCGGCTATTCGCCTGCTGAAACTGTATGGGGATCAAGGTGCTTCAGAGCACGCCCAAACGCTGGCGAAAACCATCGAAGGCTGGCTCGAGGACGGGGATGAGGAATTCGACGAATTGCGGGCGCGTTATCGTCGGGTCACGGTGACCGAATCGGCTGCGGAGTAATCATTCTCAAAAGCCGAAAAGATTAGTTCAAAACATGCATACACAAGAATAACGCCGGCTCACGCGCCGGTTTGGAGCCGCAAAGCGGCGGAAAATCTGTCGCTGTGCAGCCGATGGTTAGGCGGTACTGAACAACTCCTCAATTCGCTCGTTCTCTTGGATTCCAAATTTGATAAATTGTTTTTCGCCGCTCGAACGCCTCCGGTCCACCTTCCATGATTCGGATGATCTTATTCTGACAGTCCTTAGAGTCGACACTACCTGTCACGACGTTGAAAGCGTTCTCATCGACGCTACAAGCCGTCACGGTCTCGGCATCCCCAAGAACCGGGAAGTTAGCGTTGTGCGTGGCAAAAATGAATTGCTGCCTAGATTTTATTGTTCGCAACAGCTTAACGACTTCTTCATATACAGTCTGGCTGTCAAGATCGTCTTCTGGTTGATCAATGAGGAGTAGGTCGTTGTCATTTTGGCTAAGCAGGAACAGCATCATGGCCGAAGCACGCTGCCCCAAAGAGTGTGATTTTAATGGCTTCCCGTTATAGGTTACTTCATACCGATTCGGTATTTGGAATGATAGAAGCGAAAACGCATTTTTCTCGAACAGCTCAGAAAACGTTTCTGCCTTGCTCCTCGCTTTCTTTGAAGCATTCGCAAGATCTTTGTAGATTTCTCCGAAATCGATGTAGTCGGTCGCCAGACCGGAAAAGGACTCCTTCCTAATGTTGCTACCCCGGAATGTATCTTCCATCTTCCTTTGAAACTCAGACTTATTTCCTTTAAATTCACTATCGATTTTAAGAGACGACTGGGACGAGTTGATCTTGTCAAGTTCGGCCTCGATGAATTTAAACTCGGCATGCCAAGCCTTATTGAGGTTGGCGATGGCTCTCAAGAGCGCATCGGACTTAGCCGAATATTTTTCAGTCTTCTTCTCGAATTCAGAGACTACGTTCTGCAGCTCCGTCTTCCTTTCTGTGAGCTTAATGTAGTCATCTGGCTGTATAGATGTAACGCCATTGCTTTCAAGCGCTTTCACGAGTTCGCGCTCTGTCTCCGCAAACTCTTCCTTAAGGCCGTCCTTCGTTGTCTCTAGCTCTCCGCGTAATACGCCAAGTTCAGTCCTCACCGTTCCGATAGATCTTATGACCGCCTTTTCGGATGCTATCGTCTTTTTCAGCTTAACGATCTGACCGGTAAGTTTCTCGAACAACGACTTGTTGTATTTCGACTCATGCGGCTCGATTTCCTCGAACCGCTCTTCAGCATCGCGGACAACACTTTCGAGACTGTCCTTCCATTCAGTGGCCGCCGCGTCCACTGT
The DNA here is from genome assembly GCA_009908325.1 of Verrucomicrobiota bacterium. Classification (GTDB taxonomy): domain Bacteria; phylum Verrucomicrobiota; class Verrucomicrobiia; order Opitutales; family Coraliomargaritaceae; genus Thalassobacterium. The sequence goes on from JAAAPI010000356.1 coordinate 1,953, forward strand.
CTCGCAGAATGCGAGGTCTTTGCCGAACTCAACTTGCTTTTCAAGCTTAGCCTTGACGCCATGTTTTTCGAATTGTTCAAGGCGAAAATTTACATCCCTTAGTTCACTGCGGAAAGCCTCCAATCTATCGGCATCGCTTTGCAATGACGAGAGGGCCTCGACAGCCTGTCTAAGTTCGACCGCCCTCTCTTCGATTGTCTCTCGGTAAGGGTTAAGCCCGTCACCAATGAGCTTCTCGACAAGGTCGTGGCCGAACTCCTTGCCCGCAGCAGCGAGATCCTTTTGGCCGAAATAGAGTGGTCTATTGATGACGGTTTCGCGGATCGATACACCTGGCTGCAGCTCTCCATCAACATACACGTCCGGCTCGTGGTTGTAGATCCGTTCGACTTCATAGCGCGTGCCGTGACGATCGGTTACTTCAACGACAATCTTACCCCCGCTCTTAAGCACGTAGGGGATCAACCCATCCTTGTATTCCTTGTCTTGGGCCCTTTCTCCAAACTCTATATTCAGAGCATAGCGGAGAGACTCGAGAACCGACGATTTTCCGCTGCCCTGAATTCCGATTAAGCAGTTCAGGTGCGGGGAGAAGGTGACGCGCTTGCCATCGAAGAGACCACCCTCGAAACGGATAGCATTGACATGAGAGTGGCTTACCTCCGGTGCCTCATTTTGACTCGTACGGTAAGGGTGATCCGTAAGTGCGTATCGCACAGCATCGAAATTGAAGTCGCCAATCTGCAGAAAGCACTCTCTTCCTCGCCCCACATCATCTAGAGCTTTCGGGTCGCTCCCCTCAAGTTCTGCTGGGTAGTGTGAGCCCCACCACTGCTGCACTTTCGTACGGCATTTCTTGTCGGGCTTGTCATGAGTGCGCACCTTTTGGAAGCCAAGACAGTACTTTTGAATTAGTGGATTATTAGCTAACTCCTGCATGCGCCCGCCGTCTAGCTCATTCCACAACCCGCTCGGCGCTTCGACGTGTGCGAAAATGATAAAGAAATCTTTGTTGTACTCTTCCAGTCTGTTAAGCGTGGTAATCAGGTTATCGTTGGAACGGCCGTTTTCTTGTTCGTACTGGTCTGGCGTCTTGCCTGCGAAGGCAACATTAAGAAACTGGTTGATGTAGTCATTCCCGCCCTTAAGCCAATCATCGGAAAACACAACAAGCGTATGTACGCCATTGGCACCGTCATTAACTGACAGTTCTACACCGGGAAGCAAGCCGATACCACGCTTTCTTGCAGCCTTTCGTAAGGCTTTGAATTCACCCATATCGAACTTGTTATGATTGGTTACGACACCAAGCCCGACACCGGCCTCTTCAAGCTTCTCTATGTATGAACCAACGAAAGCGTTCTCGTCACCGCCATATTTGAACTCCTTATCGGCCTTAGTGTGAAGGTGAAAATCACCTCGCACCCAAACACTTCCATATTCAAACGGATCATTCTCTGGCATATTATTCTCGGCTCTTTCCTGTCGCTTCGTGATCGGCGGTGACGAAATAGCTACACGGCCAACTGCTTCCGCCTAACGTCTGCGTTAAGCGGCGCCGGCTTTTCCGGCGCCCGAGTTGAATGCTTTGTTATGTGATTTAGCCATTGAGGAGATGGCACTAGAATCGCTTAATTTCTCGGAAGAGATCTTGGTCTTCTTCCGGGATCGGGTACGAACCGATGCTTTGATACTTCTGCTCCTCCAATTTCTTAGCCATCGAATTAAACTTGGCCCTCATCCACGAATGTTTCATCTTTATACTTGGATCTTTCTTGTACGAGAGCTGCTTGACTGCATTACGTAGCCTGGAAAGGTAAACGTACACCTCATACCATTCGTCAAAGAAGTCATCTGGGATCACGTTGAAATAATCGATGAAGAAGACTCCGTCAAAATCTTCTGCAACCATTGAACTGATGGTTCTCTCCCTACCGGGGGCTTCACCTTTCTTGAGGCCAGCCTCTTCCAGAATTTCAGCGTCAAGAATGACTCTTGGGTATGCTGCTAGCTTCTCCAATGCAACAGCTTCATTGAGCGCCGGCCCAAGAACGAAAGAATCATCATGATAGAGTTTGCCGACGGTAATCGCGCCTCTGAAAAGAATTCCTCGCGCTGTCATTTGAAGCTGTAGTTGATGAACATCCATGATTATGCTCGTTATTCCAGCACTGTAAGGCTCATCTTTTTTGTATGAGACAATCACGGAATCTGAGAACTGGGAAGCCTTTCTGGATGTACGCTTCATTTTCCCAGAAACCTCAACAGCATCTTTGTAATTTACGCCTTCCTTGATTTGTTGCAACGCTGCAAGTAAAGACCGAAGGGACTTTTTCTCAGGATCGCCTTTTTTGAAACTAGCGCTACCATCAACTAAGGAACGGAATCCTAAGATGTCAAGAAACAGACAATACCGGTCTTCGTAAATCCGTTTCATAGTGAGATCATGCCTCTTCAGTCACCTAAGGAACCTCTGAATAACTCCTGAATTTGAGATAATACAGCCATCGTCCACCAGCTTGAGCATTTCCCATGGATCAGATGAGCTTTGCCGACATGGAGTACCAGAACAAGAAGCGCAAGACGCGGCGCGAGAAGTTTCTGGATCGGATCGAAGGCCTGATTCCGTGGGAGCGGCTCGAGAAGAAGCTCAAGCGAGCCTATCCGAAGGGCAAGACCGGTCGCCCGCCGTATCCACTGGGCACGATGCTGCGGATTCACTGCATGCAGCTGTTCTACAACCTCTCCGATCCGGCGATGGAAGACGCGCTCTACGAGATCGAGTCGATGCGCCGCTTTGCCGGGCTCCGACTGTCCGATCGTCTGCCGGACGAGACCACGATCCTCAATTTCCGTCATTTCCTGGAGCAACACAAGCTGGGCGAGAAGATCTTCAAGGAGGTTAATGGCCACCTCCAGGATCATGGCCTGATGCTGCGCGAGGGCAGTATTGTCGACGCCAGCATTATTTCTGCGCCCAGCTCGACCAAGAACCAGAAGGGCGAGCGTGATCCGGAGATGCACCAGACGCGCAAGGGCAACCAATGGCACTTCGGAATGAAGATGCACATTGGTGTCGATGACGTGCTTGGGCTGGTGCACAGCATCGAGACGACACCGGCCAATATCCACGACCTCGAGGCCGCTCCGAAGCTGCTTCACGGCAAGGAAGAGCGTGTGCTTGGCGATGCCGGCTATCGCGGCATCGAGAAGCGCGAAGAACATAAGGATCGCGATGTGAACTGGTACATTGCTGAACGCCCGGGAAAACGCAAGACCATGGACCCCGACAGCACTGAAGCCTGGATTGAAGCATTCAAAGCATCGATGAGGGCGAAGGTCGAGCATCCGTTTCGATATATCAAACGAGTCTTCGGCTACGACAAAGTTCGCTACCGTGGCCTTGCCAAGAATCGAAATCGGCTTTGCGTACTGACAGCCTTTGCGAACCTGATGATTGGCGAGAAATACATGCATGCCTAGGATAGGTGCGCCTGATTTCCGCGGGCGCCGCGGAAATTGGGCAGAAAATGATCAAACATGGAAGCAGAACTGAACCCAAATGCCGACTTTTCGAAGCTCATGCTGATTTCTCAGGAAATTGGCCGTTGTTCAGACCTTCCCTAGACA
>JAAAPI010000155.1 GCA_009908325.1 Verrucomicrobiota bacterium
CTCCCCGATGAGCCCGTCCGAGAGATTCAGTAGCGTGGCGATCTGCGGCGGGCGCTCGTGCCCGTCGCCCCGAATCAGATCCTCGGCGTCTTCGATGACCATGACGATGGTTTGTTTCGCGTGCTCTTTTTTCTCATCGAGCCAAAAGCTGGTCAGGTCGGACGCGGTCATGCGGGTGAATTCCTGCAAAGGTATGGTGTAAAACCGATGTGTCCGGCGTAGCTGCCACATGAGGGCGCGAATGTAGGTCGTCTTACCGGTGCCCGGCTCGCCGCGCAGCACGGCCACGCCCTGGCGCAAGCGCTTCATTCGCGCGACGAGACTTTCGTGAAAGACCGTAAACGGCTCTCCGTAGTGCAGGGCGAAATCCTCTGCCTTTCGCAAAAAAGGACGCTTTACCGGCGCGGAAGTCGACGCCGTCTCGCCGTATTGCTGGCAAATCACATTGAAGACTGCCTTGTTGCGGTGCCGCTTCGGTTTGAAAAAGTCCTTCATTAATTCATCCATCAACGCACGCGACCGCTCAGATTTGGCGGCCAGTATATACATGCGCGGGGCGTCCCAGACGATAAAACAGTCTGCCTCCAGTTTAAGAACCAGCCGATTGATCGAAAACGTGCCTTTATTCCCATCCACCGCATCACCACGCCGGAGGACAACGGCTTCAGGGAAAGCACGGAGCAACCCCTCAAGCTCCCACTCCCCGTCCCCCATCGAGTGCTCCGCCATGGCGAACGGAGTTTCCCGATCAAAAAAACGAGCAATTACCGGCTCGAAAAACCAATCGTCCGAACCTTCCTCGAAGTGCAAGTGTTTAAATAAGCGCATGATGAACAAAATTACACATTTTAACACCTGATGCCAACACTAAATCAATCGCTCCGCCGATTTTTCCGAAAGCCGATGCACCCGCTCGCCTCCGGGCAGAAACATGCCGTTGGGACCTTTCTTGCATTTGCCCAAGCATTTGCAGGTACCGACCTCGAAGGGCAGATCATCCCTCTGCTTCAAAGCTTTATAGAGCTTTTTACCCTTCATCGGTTTACCCGGCACCGAAGATTTTTTTGGTTTGTCGCATTTTTGACAGATTAAAAGCACTCTCATAAGTCGCACAAAATGAGACAAAGTCTCAACATCAAACACTGGTGGTTCTTTTTGGATTTAACCCGAATGTCACTCGTCGAATCCTTCCAGAATGAAGACTTTCCCGTCTTTCTTATCAGCCTCAAAGCGGGCGGCACCGGCCTGAACCTGACCGCCGCCGATGCCATCATTCACTACGACCCCTGGTGGGACCCTGCGGTCGAGGAAGCGATTCTCGAATTCTTCGACTGACGGCGGGCCGGTGCCGTGCCCCGGAGTTTTGTCCGGCGTCGCTTGGAAAGCGAGTCGGTGCTTCACACGCAGCCTCTGCAGTTTCGTGGCCGAACGGGAGATGGCGCGACGCCAAACCGATCCCAAAGCATCCTACAACATGAACGCGCTCTACGACGGCCTCATCCGATCTAAAAAGTCCATAGTCAAGAAAGGCATCCCAGTAGTGCTGCTTCAGCAAGCACCCAACACCTCCTGCGACTTCCAACGACGCCGTGAACCCTTGCTGCCTCCTTCGCCTAGGCTACCCAAGCGCGCGCGGGCGATCCGGGTCAACCGACGGTTCACTCAGGTCGAATTGAGTCAGCGTGCCGGAGTCTCTCTGGGCTCCTATCGCCGCTTTGAGCAAGGCGGGCGCATTGAGTTCGTCAACTTGATAGGCATTGCCCAAACATTGGGCGTCGATGATGACTTTGAAAGCTCGATACGGACAAGGTGGTGACTTATGCGCGCGACATCCTGGGTGCCCGGTATTTCGTGGCTCTGGCCGTGCATCATGATCACTACGACCTCTGGGATTCGAGCCATCACAACTGGAACTCGGTCAACGTTGGGCCGAAGCGCGACATCATCGGAGAATTTGCCGCTTCGACCAAAAAAGCTGGACTACCCTTTGGGGTCAGCTCGCACGACGATCGTTTCCTGGGTTGGTTCCGACCTGCTTTTGGCAGCGATAGAGACGGCCCAAGAAAAGGCGAGTCCTACGATGGCCGGATGACGGTAGCGGACGGTAAGGGCAAATGGTGGGAACGACTCGATCCGACCGAACTCTACGGCTTGCCTCCCGAAAAACGCACTCCCGAGTGGGAAAAGGCCACGATGGATACCTGGCTCCAGCGCCATATTGAGTTGCTCGAAGAATATGAGGTGGATCAGTAGTGTTCGGCAGGAATGAAAACCAATCTTTATCTGCCCCCTGACTCTGCCCTCTGCCCTCTTGACCTGAGCCGCCGGCCTGCATGGATGCGGGCTAGAACCCACGCGGATTGCGCCCATTGCCGCGCATCCGCTGCTGCTTCGGCGCGGGCGGATTCTCCAGATGCAGGCTGTACCAGGCGTCCCCCAGTCCGGCATTGGAGAAACTCTTTTCACAATCGTTGGATAGGTGTTCCCAGTTCCGGGTGAACATATCGTCTCCCGTGGCCTTTTTCGCCTTCAAAAGGACGCGACGGGCTTCATCCGGATCGCCAACCTTAACGTAGATCCACGACATCAACCCATAGAGCAAAGTGCCGCGATCACCCCAGGCCCACCGGATCCGGCGTTTGAAAACCCTTTCCGCACCTGCGAGGTCATCGTTCTGATAACAGCGCGCCATCCGCATGGCCGCCGCTGTCGGGTCGATCATCATCGGGCCTCTCAAGAAACCGCAGGTGGCAAGGATCTCGTCAACCTTGTCAAACTCCTTGAGCTGGTAGTAAAACTGCAGGCGCATGGTGGCAATCTGCCGCCCAGTGAATAGGGACCACTTCCGGAAGGGTTCGAGTCGCTTGGTGAACTCCAGCCCCTCCTTGCACATGGCTTTTTGATCCATTTCGAGCTGCCGTTGTATTTGCTTAACGTTGCCGCCGGGCTTGTTCTGAAACTGCTGTACCTTCCGCTTCATGCGCCCCTGGGCGGCTTGCATGCTTTGCTGAAACTCGCTTTGGAGCGGAGACATCTTTTTCCGAACCAAAAAGCCGACCAGGAAAAACGTAACGGCAGATCCGGCAATGCTAAAGAAGACCGTCGCACCCCCACTTACCTGCGAAGTAAGCAAGGCGCCAGCCAGGGCGGTAGCGACAAGCGCTGATATGAGAAGTGGAAGCATACGATGAGATTTTAGTGTCTGACGGATTTAATCCGAGGGGCAAGAACGGGGCGAACGCAAACTATAAAGATACTAGCTCACCCCATCCAGCATGACTTCGCCCAACCAGGAACCGGGAACGATGTTCAACTGCACCTCGCCGTCTTCGACAATCGCGTAGGCGGCCTGCGCCATGTCGATGCAGAAGGAGCGCCCTTGTTGCGTTTGCTTCGCACAACGGGTGTGCCCCGCAATCTGGGGGATTTCCAGCTTGTCCTCGAACTCCGCGTCCCAATCCAGCCACAAGGGGCCCCCGATGTCGGCTCCCCCGCCCCTTGCCTTTCCAATCGCAAACATGGGATCTTCGGGAGCTTCGAACATCTGATCGATGGCGCGATCCCACCGGGCATCAAAATGCTTCATCTGCGCTTCCGCTGTTTGACCATTACCCGGCCACAGATCCGGGTGCATCCCCGCGTGGGAGAAAAGCCAGCCGTCGATCAATACCGCCCCCCGAAGCCGCTTCCAGAAAGGCTCGTCCCAGAGTTGATTAACGATCTCGGCGCGTTCACAGCTCGTATTGTGCAACCACTGGCTGATAACCGGATTCGGCTTGCCCCTGTGCTCACCACAAGCGGGGCGCAGGGCGTAGTAAGGCAAGTCGTGATTACCGCAAAGTAGGTGAAGCTTGTCTCCCAGAATCTCGGCAAAGCCCAGGATGGTCCCGGCCACACGCTGGAGGCGCTGATGACAAGGCTCTACATCGGTCGACGCATCAAAGTAATCGCCGAGCATCACGACGTGGTCGAAGGTTGCCGTATCTTCCTTGGCCATGATATATTTAAGGAAGTCGAGGTCCTCGTGAATATCGGGGATAACAAGTGTGCGCATAGGATGGAGATGGATTTAGTGGAAAGGCCGACCAGATATTGGCTGTTGGACGTTGAGTATACACGCCTGTCAAGCGGGAGTCCGTGCTAAAATGCCGTAGAAACCCTCCTGCGTTGGGATACCAATCAAAAAAAAAGATCAAAAACCCAACCGCCCCGTAACGGCGCGCTCGTAGCCACCGGCCTCGCTGAAGTTGAAGACTTCGGCCAGTGTCCAACCTTCGGCAGGCGAGGGCTCGGGTAGCTCCAGCTTATAGTGCGCCGCGAGGCGCGCGGCTTCGTCTCCCGTTAGCCGCCCGAATTCATGATAGGCCATGAGTCGCCTTTTGCGCGTAATGGCCGTATCAATGTCCTCCAGCGGGCAGTTGACGGTGACGATGATCTGAAATTCTAACAACTCTCCGATGAGCCCATCCGATAGATTCAGGAGCGTGGCGATCTGCGGCGACCGCTCATGACCGTCGCCACGAATCAAACCCTCGGCGTCTTCAATTACCATGACGATGGTCTGTTTCGCATGCTCCTTTTTCTCGTCGAGCCAGAAGCTGGTCAGGTCGGACGCGGTCATGCGGGTGAATTCCTGCAAAGGTATGGTGTAAAATCGGTGCGTCCGGCGTAGCTGCCACATGATTGATCGAAAGCGTAACCTTTTTTCCATCCACGGCATCACCACGCCGGAAGACCAAGGCTTCAGGGAAAGCTTGGAGCAACTCCTCAAGCTCCCACCTCCCGTCCCCCATCGAATGCTCCGTCATGGCGAACGGTGCGTCCCGACCGAAAAAACGAGCAATCACTGGCTCAAGAAACCAATCGTCCGAACCTTCCTCGGTTTCCCCTGAACCGCCGATTTTTTCGGTTGGGTCCGCGCGGCACCGGAAAAACGTCGTGGACGCGGTATCGCTTCCCCCGGGGCCTCAGAATCGACCTACTCGATGCGGCGAGTCACCGGGAATTGGCCGCCCGACCAGAAAGATTAGCCGAACTCGCCAAAGGTCATGCAGATCGCCGACAAATTATCATCGATGAAGTTCAGAAACTGCCGGAACTGCTAGAGGTGGTACACGCGTGGATTGAGCAGAAAAACGACCAGCAATTTATCCTAACCGGCTCGAGAGTGTGCGCAAGCTTCGACGGGCCGGGGTCAACCTACTTGGTGGGCGTGCCGTGCAAGTCACTCTGCATCCTTAAGTGGAAGTGGACTTCATCGTTTACGGGGCGTCCGGTATCTATGCGCTAGAGGTAAAGAATGCCGCCAAAGTGCGTCCCGCCGACCTGAGATGGTGCCATGCAATTATAGATGCAGGGCAGCTACCTAAAGGAAGCTGCATACGTATGTCCGCTCCTTTAGGTGCGGAACGCGCTAAGGCAACGCCGACGGATTAGTTTAGAGCTTGTCCCACTGGTGCGAAGCCCCATGTTGTTCAAGCTTAGGTGCAAAATTAAAGGGACATAAGAGGCATTTTTGCCTCCCATGTCCCAAAT
>JAAAPI010000160.1 GCA_009908325.1 Verrucomicrobiota bacterium
CGATTTTGATATGATCGCGGAGTTCGTCCGCCCCGAGCATACACTCGTCCTTGAGCTCAGCCCCAAGCTGACCGTCGAGGAGGTGCTGGCCTCGCGCGATTACCTTGCCGGGAAGCTGGGGTAAGCGTTGACGTGCCACAAGCGCTTTAGGCGTTCGCAAGCGAACATGCCACGGAAGCTTTGTCGGTCGACACGAGACCGGGCGGGTGCCGACCTCAGGCGTTCGCAAGCGAACACGCCACGGGAGTCTCGGGGCGTTCGCAAGCGAACACGCCACGGGAGCTGTGGCTACGCGAGCTGTGGCAATTTGTGGCAAGGGAATGGAATAATGTGCCAAGGTGGCACAACTCCGACAGATGCGAAATGTTATAAGATGCTAACAATCAGCAAGAAAGCGTATTGGCTTGGGCTGGCATGCGTGATGCAACGGGGGAGGTGTCTATATGAAACCTCAAAAAAGAAAGGAAATAACACTATGAAACTAATACGTTACGCTTATCCACAAACACAGACAACAGACGCCTTCAATCGTTTGTTTGATCTGGGCGCTCCCACAGCCGGGCGTTTTGGATCGCTCCTGGACGATTTTTTCGGCGCCGGGTTCGATTCCGGCCAACCCGCTGTGGACCTCTATGAAGACGACGACAACTTCTATGCCCGGTTCGAACTTCCCGGCGTTAGTAAGGACAAGGTCGACCTCGAATTGGAAAATTCGGTTTTGACCGTGCACAGTCAGGAAAGCAGCGAGACGGATGAGAAACTCAGCCGGAGTCGTTTTGAGCGTTCGATCTCGGTCCCGGACGGTGTGGATCTCAATAAGGTTTCAGCCGCCATGCAGGATGGCATTTTAACCGTCACCATGCCCAAGGCCGAAGTGCGCAAGCCGCGTCAGATAACCGTCGATTAAACCAAGCAAGAAAGGAACTGCTACTATGAGCACAGAGTTAAAAACCACTGAACAACCGGAAACGAAAGCAGCTAAGGCCGAAGCACGTAACTGGCAGCGTCCGCATTACGACGTGAACGAAAATGCGGAAGCGTTCAGCGTGCGGGTCAGCATGCCCGGCGTGAGTCGCGAGGGGGTCGACATCTCACTGGAGGAAGATACCCTCACGGTGACCGGCAATCACCAGCAAAGCGTACCGGAAAATTGGCGTCCGCTGCGTCGCGAGCTGTCTTCGGCTGACTACCGTCTGAGCCTCCGGCTCAACGTGCCAGTCAACGAAGCAAAGATCAAAGCGCAGGTGCAGGACGGCATTCTGCTCTTAAATCTACCGAAAGCAGATGAGGTAAAAGCAAGGAAAATCCAAATCAGCTGACGGAGACCGGCTTGATTGATGCGAAAAGCGGTAGCCAACGGCTACCGCTTTTTTTCTGGTGCATAATTGGATTTGGACTTGGTAGCACTCCCCTCAGGGCGCGAATTCCCCGAGTCCACGCGGATCGATTGACTTTTCGTAGTCGGGCGGACAATCTCGCTCCCATGATCCTTGCCAATCGAGCCATCTACCTAGTTGCCGTGCTCCATCTCCTGGCAGGCTGTGCAAGCACCCAGCCGCATGCGGAGTTTGTGAAAACAGTCAATTTCAGTGCGCTCGATTCGTTCCGTTTCAAACATACGATCGTAACTGGCATGGAGTTCCGCGATTTCGAGAAGCGTTTGCTGGAGTCGCTCTCAGAGAGCACGGTTACGAGTGAGCTGCGGTCACTTGGCTTTGAAGAAGTCGCTGCGGATGCTGATTTCTTTGCTGTGGTGAAGTGGACGAAAGCGGTCAGCACCCGTGCTAATGCGTTCCAACACATCGATCCCTATAGCCAGGTCATGGCCCGTCGTGATGAGGCGACGCGTATTGCGTCACGCCTACACCTCACACTCGAACTTTATGAGACCGACTCGGGGAATCTTTTTTGGCGCAAAGATCTACCAAACATTTTCGACGCGCTTCAGTTGACCGAGGGGCGCGTGGTCGAATCGCTCAAGCGCGCCATAGAAGACTTTCCGGAGCGTATAGAAAAGGACCCCGACTTGCCAAACATTGAGTGAGTTTGTCTGGTGTCGTTATTTTGGGCTTCCCAGTCAAGGCTTGTTGTTTTTGAGATACGCTCTTTCATGAGTGCTATGAACGATGCCGAGACTCACCTGGAAACGATAAAGGAGCGCGTATTCGCCTTCGCGCGGGAGCGGGACTGGGAGCAGTTTCATTCCCCGAAAAATTTATCAATGGCCATTGCCACCGAAGCGGCGGAATTGATGGAGCATTTTCTCTGGCAGAGCCCGGAGGCATCGCGCAGCCAAATGGAGACAGAGAAGCTTCGCAGTCACGTCGCTGAGGAATTGGCCGATATTTTTATTTTTGCGGTCGAGTTTGCCAACATCACCGGAATGGACATCGCCTCGATCATTGAGGCGAAAATGAAGCGCAACGCCGAGAAATATCCCGTGGAGAAGTCAAAGGGCCGAAGCACAAAGTATACGGAACTTTGATTGCGTGGCTTTGGACATTTGATGAACTTAGATGAAATGAGACTGGCATCCCAGCCTGTGAGTTTAGTGTTTTAAGGTGTTTGAGAGGAGCGCAGCGACTCGGAATTGATACCACCGCCTGGATGGCTTTGGTCGGCCCGGCAAAAGGCACGGCCGCTGCCGGTGCCTTATTTCATGCTCACCTTCACTGTGCCGGAGTCGCTGCGCGGATTATTCCTGCGTTCCGACCGGATTCTCTACAAGGCACTCTTCGCGGCCACCTCCGGGGCAGTCAAAGACTTGTTTGTCGATCCCAAACACTTAATCCCACCCGCACGCGGACCCCCACTGAGCAGCGCATTACTCCCGGAAGAATGAGACCTTCGGGGACATCCATTTACCCTGTAAAACCGGCACCTTTTCCGATAGGCTATAGACCCAACCAATCCGGAGGTCGGGCTTGTTCAACAATCAGTTATCACCGCGGCTTCGCGCGGTTGATAACTTTAGGTTTCAGATTTCGAGGCTGCAATCGAAACATCAGAGATTTCATGATGCTTCAATAAGTTGAAAACTGATGTTACTTTCTTAAGAGCCACCGCTGCGTCAGCAACCATGGCGCATGAGTCAGGTCAAATGGGTCATGATCGCTTTGCCCAAGGAATACTTCACATCGCGTGGTCTGGTGATACCATGGACCTGAACCTGCCTTGAATCAGCCGAACCGCCACTTACGGACCCGTATGAGTGTTGGAGTGGAAGGGCTCCTCAGCGATGGGAAGTCCTATCCTGATCGATCCTTTTTAGGTGGCCTTTGAAATAAGTGGAAAATGATCCAGATCATCAAGGGCTGCGACATCCAGGTCAACATCCAGCTCATTCCAAAAAAGATGATGTTCGTGCAGCAACGTCACGTTAAATATCTGATCCACCTTGGCTTCCTTGAACCATGGATATGTCTCAAAATCCAGAAAGTATTCTTTCCCCAAGACAAGCAGCCAGAATCCATGGGGTGAGACCCCCTGATAAGAAAGGCGGCTATACTCCTGGAATAGAGACTCAATGAGGAAATATCTCTTTTGAACTGGCTGGTTTGAATGACCGGCTTCATTACTTCCAGCTGTCAATGAGAGCATCCGCATTTTCAAAACGCTCGAGATCGCGACCCGCACGCGAGTCTTCCAGAGCCCTTTCTGTTTCTTCGTTCGGAATTTCAACCGCGAATGGCAAGCCGTTTCGTAGCGTGATCTGCGTGTAGAACATCCGAATCGCCTCGGTTGGACTCATCCCCAGGCGATGAAGGATTGTCTCTGCTTTTTGTTTCGTTTCCAGGTCAATTCGACTGTGTATAGCTGCATTCTTCATGCCGATCAAGTGTGTTGCATTTGCCACACACGTCAAGTGCCCTTTTTCTACTCCATAGTGAAGACCAGACAGCCAGCCAGAGGGCTTAGTCGTCCAGTTGATTTTTAGAGTTTTAGTGGCGGGTTAACTGGGTTGTCTGCACTGTTTGCGCGTATTCTGCGTCGATGCCACAAAGCCCTCACCGCAGTGGTGGCACTTCCTTTTTCGCTGAAGTCTCATGCAATAAACATGACCCAAAAGCTCCATCAACGAAGACTAAGAAAAAGCAGGAAGAAGAGATCTTTTGAGAAGGCCAATCTAAAGAAAAGACAGAAGAATCGCCACTTTCAAACCGCCAGGATTACACCACTTTTAAAACGCCGCTGACAGCGTCGTCTGGATCGACTCCAATACGGTGGGGATCACCAGTTGCTCTCGTCTACCTTCATGAATGCGGCAGTGGCTATCGCTGTCTGGGAAATCACCAGAGAGGTGATCATGGCTAGCTTGAAGAATTCTTTTCTTTCCTCTTCATATTTTTCCATTTTTTTTTGTCTGCGGATCCGCATGGCAGGTGGTGTGAGAGCTGGGGGACCTAGTGCCCCCGGCTACTCGATATGGACCCTCTTTCCTCAAGCCACCCTTGCAGGGATTTCTCCGACTCATAGGACGGGTTCCCCCTGAGAATCCCTGAGACCGAAAGATCCTCATCAAGCAATGGCCAGTGAATCCCGGTTCCTCGGCCCATCAATTCATAGGTATCTCTTTCCTTTTGTGTCGCATGGGAAAGGCGGGGATACCAAACCAATGGAGCTGAAATACGGCGTCCATCGACCAGCGAGATGATCAATTCGTCGTCGGTCACCACAACGGATGAGGCGGCCGCTTCACGTTCAACTGCGGCTGAAGAATTCATTCCATTTCCTTTCGATTTCTGTTTGGTTATCTTCTACGAGTTTCTCAATGTCCCGCAACTCCTTAGGCGGAAATCCGATATTCACTGCCAGTCGCACGGGTTTGATCCAAAACTTGGCCATATTCTCATCACGGCGGACATGAATATGGATCGGCTCATCGCCATCAGATGCGTAAAAAAGGAACCGGTAGGGGCCGATGCGGAGGACAGTGGGCATCCTGCAAATCTGTAGTTTGGTCCGTTTTTGTTCAAACTCTATTTTCTGTCCATCCGTGGAGCATGGGCGCGGCTTTAGCCGTTGCCCACTGCGCCTGGGTATGCCCGGCATGTTGATAAACTAATATGGTTAAAGTCCATTGTGAGAGGTCTGAACAACAACTCAATCACTAGAGAAGCGCAAGGGCGGAGTCGCGAGGCTTCGTCTGAAAGCAGCGTGGATCAAACCGACGAGCCGATGAACAAGAACGCTGTAGGAGGCGTCGACGGCGGGCGAGCGGGCCCAGGATCGCGAAGCCCATCAGGTCAGACCGGAGACGTAAACGGTGCGGTTGTGTCGGGGAAGTGTATCAACTTATCCGGGGAGGTCTCGCCCCATGGTTCGAGCGGGTTTCAATCCACCCAGACAAGCTCGGACACCGACGGCAGCAATGTCGGCGGCAGCGTGGAGCGAGAAGTCAGCAAGGGGCATAGTAGCCGCGGAGACGATCTTCAGCAGCACCAACCTCGAAGCGGCCTATGGCCGCGTCAAAGCCAACGATGGGGCCGCCGGAGTGGATGGC
>JAAAPI010000280.1 GCA_009908325.1 Verrucomicrobiota bacterium
CAGACGGTAGGGATCCCCTCGCCGATTATAAAGTGCTGAAGAATGAACTGAAGCTCTACATGCCCGGCCTGGTTCGCAAGCCCGAGCTGATTTGCGCCAATAAAATGGACGAACCGGATGCGCCGGAAAATCTCAAAGCCTTTCAGGAAAAGGTTGCGGAAAAGGTTTACCCGATCTCTTGTGTGTCGGACGAGGGATTTGCTGAGTTAAAGCAGGTGCTCCTAGAGGAGGTGCTGGAAGTTCGGGCGACCGAGGGGGATTAAAAAGGGTTGAGCTTGGGGCATTTTCGAATATCCGTTGAAGAATGGTGAACGCGCATCTACAAACTTGGCTAATTTACCTTCTGTTTTGGCAATTACCACTCAACGCTGAGTTTCACACCTTTAAAAATGATTCCGGCGATACCGTGGATGCTCAACTGATCGAGCTGAAAGAAGCGGAGTCGATTGTGACAATCAAACTGCGTGACGGTCGGCAAATTGATGCCAGCGTCTCCGCGTTCTCCGAGGCTGATCAAGAGCATATTCAAAAATGGTGGGCCGGGGTAGAGGCAGAGAAGCAACTGCTCAAGGAGCGTGCACGGCTAACCATAAGCGCCAAAATGAATCGTCAGTCGAACCGGGGCACCTTCGACCGTCACAGCCGGGTCGATGATAAAACAAGAGTGTTTTATCCCGAGGTAGTGATCGAGAACGGTCAATTACAGACCTACACAGGCAACACCATACGTGTCGTCGTGGTGGCTGAGGACCTTAGCGAGGCTAACCAAAAGTTAATTGTTTCTGCCACGACAATGAAGGCCGATTTTCCTAAAAACGACAGGACTGTCCTCGAAAGCGACCCGTTCCGCTTGCGTTCCTACGCGTATAACAGTGGCCGTTCCAGTCGCGGCTACAAATATGGCTACGAGTATGAAGGCTATATCGTGGTGATTAAAAATTCGGAAGGAGAGATCACCCATACGCGTGCCTCAAAAAGCAAGTATTTGACAAATATGCAGGTCATCATGGGGTGCAAAGCCGGAGAGATTTATGACGACAGTATCGACCGCAAACTCGAGCTGACTCCGAACAGCTACTACGTTCAATGACTTCGCTCATCGAATTAAATCTGGATGAAGCTGATTTTCAGTCGCGGCGCGAACTGGAAAGTCATTTAGCTTACGAGAGCTTCATCGCCCTTGCCCGCGAGCCAAGGCGTGAGCTGATCGTCGACCATACTTTGCAGCGGCGGGGGATGAAATGCGGCTTTCTCCTCGCCGCCGCGTTCATGCTTTCGAAACGAATTGCGGGGTGGACAGCGAAGCCGCGTGTCGGGATATTATTTCCCCCCGGACTGGGTGGCTACATTGCAAATCTTGCCGTCGTTTTTGCGGGCAAAGTGCCGGTTAATTTGAACTTTACGCTCGGCCCCGCCAGTGCCGCGAGCTGTCTGAAAAAGGCTGATATCGATTGTTTGCTGACAACGGAGCGCGTGCGGCAAAAGATCCCGGATTTTCCATGGCCTGAGACCGGCGTGATCGATCTCGTCGAGGAGCTGAAAAATCTGCCCAAGGCGAAGACATTGGCCCTGCTGAGTTGGATTCACCTGTGTCCATCCAAGTTACTGGCGCGGATTTTAAAAGTCCCGTCAGAGGGAGGTGATCGGGAGGCCGGGCTTCTTTTTACCAGTGGGAGTTCTGGCGAACCCAAGGGAGTGGTGCTGACCCACAAAAATATATTGGGAAATTGTGCGCAGATTGATGCCTCCGGTCTTTTGCGACCGTCCGAGAAACTGCTGGCGAATTTACCTATCTTCCACAGTTTCGGCTTTACGGTGACGCTCTGGTATCCGCTCCTGCGGGGCTGTGCCGTGGTCACCCTGCCTTCGCCGCTGGATGTGAAGAAGAATGCCGAAGTGGTCGCCGTCGAGTCCATCTCGATTCTGGTCGGGACGCCGACCTTTTTTAAGCCGTATTTTAAGCGCGTGGATGCGTCCAAGCTGGCGTCGATCAAATGCGTGATCGCAGGTGCCGAAAAAACACCCGAAGGCTTTGCGGATGCCTGGGAGTCGCAGTTCGGCGGGCAGTATCTCGAAGGCTATGGATTGACCGAAACCTCGCCCGTGGTCAGTGTGAATTTGCCAACAATGCCCCGTGGGGCGACGTATCCCGGCGAATCGACTGCGGGGAGTCGGCGCGGCTCCGTGGGCCGGCTCCTGCCAGGGCATGCGGCACGTATCTTACATCCGGATACAAAAGAGGAAATCTCATTAGACGAGGTCGGCCTTCTCGCCTTAAGGGGGCCGAATATATTTTACGGCTATCTCGACGAGCCTGACCGAACGGAGGAGGTCCTCCAGGATGGTTGGTTTATCACCGGTGATCTCGCCCGCTTTGATGCCGATGGGTTTCTTTTTATCGAAGGGCGGCTTTCGCGTTTTTCCAAAATCGGTGGCGAGATGGTGCCGCATGGTACGGTGGAAGAACTGCTTATTCAGGCCTATGGCCTTGAGGAGTCAGAGACTCCGGCTCTCGCTGTGGCGGGGCGTCCGGATGCGGCCAAGGGGGAGGTGCTGGTTTTGCTGACGACGGTCGATATCGGGCTGAGTGACATGCGCGGGAAGTTGAGCGAAGCCGGGTTGCCAAACTTATGGGTGCCGAAAGAGATCCGCCGCGTAGAGGCGATCCCGACCCTGGCGACCGGTAAGCTGGATCTGCGGGGGATCAACGAAATGGCGCAGTCGGCTTGAGGTCGGGGTAAATTTTTTCGCGTAGCCGAAGCAGCCGTCCGAACGCGAAGGCGTCCGGCTACGGACCGAACGCGAAGGCATCCGGCTACGGACGAAGTTCGAAAATGAAAAACTTATTGGAAGCTCCACTAAAGATTCTCCATCGCCTTGCGAAGGCGGGTGTGGAGGTGGGTCATGCGGACTTGTTGCTCGTTGTTTTTGATGGCCATGGCGTAGGCGTCGAGCGAGCCGACAAAGTAGACCTTGCACCTCGCCCGGGTGACGCCGGTGTAAATAAGGTTTCTTTGCAATAGAAGGAAGTGCTGCTTGAGCAGGGGTATGATGACGACCGGGTATTCGCTGCCCTGGCTTTTGTGTATGGAGATGGCGTAGGCGTGCCGGACCTCGGAGAGCTCACCCTTGGTGTATTCGACGAGCTCATCGAATTGAATGCTCAGGCCGGAGCGGTCGGGGGCGATGGCTTTGATCACTCCAGTATCCCCGTTGAAGACATTCTTGTCGTAATTATTACGGGTTTGGATGACTTTATCACCGATGCGGTAGAAGCTGCTGCCGTATTCGATTTCAGCGGGAAGCGGCTTGCGGGTCTTTTCGCGAAAGTGGGTTTGGGTGGCCGGGGCGTAGTCCGGGTCGGAGCGGAGGCGTGACTCGGCTTTTTCCCTCGGGTTGAGCGTTTCCTGCAAATCTGTATTGAGTGCGGTGATACCTCCGCGACCACGGTGCATGGGCGACATGACCTGGAGGTCTTTGATCGGATCGATACCGTGCGTTTTTGGTAGATACTCTCTGGCGAGGTATTGAATCGCCTGGACGCACTGCTCGGGTTGTTCCGCTTCGATAAACGTGAAATCGAGGTCGGCATCGAGATCGCGCAGGCTGCGGAAGGTCCGGCCCGGGTGGGTTTCGCCGTGTAAGATGGCGTGCGCGGTGGTGACGATGCCGCTTTCTTTGCCTTGCCGGTAGATGGTATCGAGGCGGGTGACATGGGCGGGCGGTGCGGCCATCAAATCGCCGAGGATATTTCCGGCCCCAACCGAGGGCAGCTGATCGGCGTCGCCCACGAGCAGGAGGTGGGCACCGCTTGGAATGGCCTGAAAGAGCTGAGCGGCGAGCCGTGTGTCCAGCATACTGGTTTCGTCGACGATGAGGAAGTCGCAGGGTAGGGGGTTGTCTTCGTTGTAGGTGAAGCCGCGGGTGGCGGGGTCGTATTTCAGCAAGCGGTGAATGGTGCTGGCGGATGCTCCGCTGGCCTCGGCCAGACGCTGGGCCGCGCGGCCGGTCGGTGAGGCGAGGAATATCCGGGCGCGTTTGGCGCGGACGATATCGACGACGGCCCGCAGGATGGTGGTCTTCCCGGTGCCCGGGCCACCGGTGATGATGGCGACCTTGGACTGGAGGGTCGTGCGGAGCGCCTCGCTTTGCTGATCGGCGAAGGCGAAGCCCGCACGGGACTGGGCCCACTCGATGGCGGCATCGACTTTGATGGGCGGGAGGATAGATGCCGTGTGGGCAATGCGGACGATGGCGTCGGCGATGCGCTGCTCGGCCCCTGCGGTGCCCGGGAGCTGGAAGGCGGGCCCGAGGAATTCCTGATTGGTGTCGTAGGCTTGCACACCGAAGAGTTGGGCTGATTGGTCCAGTGCACGGATGCGTTGTTGAATCTGTGGTGGATCGAGCGAGAGCAGCTGAGTGGCTTTTTCCAGCAGCATGGTTTCGGTGCCCAAAGTGTGGCCCTCGTCTTCCAGCTGGCGCATGGTGTGGAGGATGCCCGCGTCGATCCGCTCCTTCGAGTTGGTGGGGAAGCCGAGGTTCAGGGCGATCTTATCGGCGGTTTTAAAGCCGATCCGCTCAATGTCCTGAGCGAGCCGGTAGGGCTCATCCTGGAGGATACGTTTCGCGCCGCTGCCGTATTTTTTGACCAGGCGCACGCACTGCGAGGGAGTCACGCCGTAGGTCTGGAGGAACATCATGACATCGCGCACGGCGCTCTGCTCATCCCAGGCGGCTTTGATGGATTTGGCCCGCTGTTTGCCGATGCCCGGGATCTCATGAAGGCGGCCGGAATCTTCGCTGATGATTTGCAGGGTGTCGGCACCGAAGTGATCGACGATTTTCTGAGCGTAGGACTTTCCGATACCATGGATCAGCCCGCTGCCCAAATATTTGCGGATTCCATGGACGGAGGCGGGGAGTTTTGACTGGAAGCTGGCTATTTTGAACTGGTCGCCGTGCTGGGGGTGGCGCTTCCATTCACCGTTCAGTTGCAAGGTTTCGCCGCACTGCACGCCCGGCAAGGGGCCGAGGACGGTGACTGGACGCTTGCTTTCGGGAATCTGGACCTCGGCCACGCAATAAGCATTCTCTTCATTGAAGTAGATAATTCGCTCCAAGACGCCTGAAATGGTCTGGTCGGTCTGTATTTGCGGTGGCATCGTTCAAGGGATAATTTAACGGGTAGGACAAAGGAGACTGGAAGTCAGGTCGATGCGAAATTTTCTGGCATCTTTTGTGCGTTTGCCTCATTCCCGAGGCAAAATCTATGAGTTCACGTCCGGATAAGAAAAAGCGCCCTGTGCGATCACGGAAACGCCGTCGTTCGACCAGCCGCGGTAAGTCGCGCGTGCCTCCGCCCACGCAATCGTTTGCGCCACCCCCGGCTCCCTCACGGGCGACGATCGATTTGGACAAGGGGCACCATGCGCCGCCTTTTTACAAGTTCTACCTTTTTGGTTTTATTGCTG
>JAAAPI010000056.1 GCA_009908325.1 Verrucomicrobiota bacterium
TGCTCGCGTCAAGCTCGCGGAAGGGGCTATAAAGAAAACCATCGCAAAACAAAAGAAACCCAAGAAGTGAAGACCCTCAATCAGCCGTGCGCCTTGCGCCCCCCTTTAGACCCCGTCCGTGCGGCATTTTTTTGGCGGTCTAAGGCATATACGCTACTTAAGGTGGACGTAGTGCCGGATTGGGATCGGGATGGAGTCATCGACGACGCAGATCGAGACAAGGCAACTGACTCGAATCCTTTCAGATTTTGGGTCAACGATGATAACGACTCTGGCGAATGGGGCTTTGACGATATCCCAAATCAAGGAAGTGATGGCGATGCTGGAAACGCTCAAGTTGATGGTCTTGAAGACCTGATAGATTTCTTCCCCTTGTTCTTCGACTTGGAGGAAGTGCTGAGCAATTTTGATGATCTATCGACTGTCGATCTAAAGCTGAGTGGATCGTCGCTGCGCTTCATGCAGTTTTCTGATCAGTTTGGAGGAATCGATCCCTCGGATTCACGGAAATATCTATCGCATCTGACCTATGCGCGGGATGATAATAATTTCTGGAATGCCCCGACAGTGGAGATCGGAGACTCGAGTAATCCTACATCACTGGGAGCCGAATTTGTTAATCTGGCAGCCGAAGGCAAAGGCATACTCTTGCTTGAAGGCACTGATGCCAGCGAGGCGACGAATCCTTTGAAGCTTCACTTTTTCGTCGATGGTAACGAATTGTTTACCTTCGATTTTCCGATCAAACTAAGCCCAGTTGAAGACATGTATCGGCACGTTGATCTTCGCGGCGAAGTCACTGAATACGATGGCACTGCCACGACGGAAATAGCTTCTCCCAATGGCACCCAAACTGCAGACCCCGGCGATGCTTATCCAGATGCTCTGACCAATGGGAAATACTTCGTTATGGTTCACGGCTGCTGCACCGACGAGCAGGCGGCGCGCGGCACGCATGCAGAAATCTTCAAGCGCATGCATCAGTTTGGAAGTAAAGCGCGCTATGTCGGAGTTGTCTGGGACGGAGAAGAAAACAACGATTATCACAAAGAAGTTTTCCAGGCCTTCCAGACTGGTGATGAACTTGCCGATGCGCTGTCTTTTGCAAATGGCGATGTGACGGTCGCTGGTCACAGTTTAGGCAATATGGTGGTCAGCCATGCGATTCAAAATGGAGGATTCCGTCCGGATCGTTACTATCTGATCAATGCTGCCGTCGCCAGCGAGGCCTTCTTCTTTACGCAGGTTGAGCAGGGCATGGTTGAAAAGGATTGGAAAAACATTCCCCACCGTTTGAATGCAGGCGAGTGGCATAAAATCTTCGAGGGAACTTCCGATGAGCGTAAAGATTTTAGATGGCGCAACTTTTTTGCTGCGGTAGCTGAGGAAACCATCGCAATAAACTTCTATTCGGAAGGAGACGAAGTATTAGCTGAAATGCCGAATGTTGATGAGGAGTCTGTTTTAGATCGACTGTGGACATGGAGATGGAATTTTGCCCGAGGGGCATGGAAGGCTCAGGAATTGGCTAAGGGAAAAATTGTTGGAGCAACAGCATTTTTGAGCCGGAGACAATCAGGTTGGAATTTTAACACTTGGCAATATGCATGGGATGAGGACTGGAGCACAGTAACGAACGAAGACATCAAAACGACTCCGGTCTTTGACCGATTCCTGGAGAACAAATTGACAGACAGCGATGTCTCCGTGGCCTCAAATGAAGCCGAAAAGGACAACGTGCGATACGACGTTCTGGCACGGGCAATTCCTGCACTTTCTTATGCAACTGCGGTAGGCCCAATCGGTGGCGGTTTTGTTGATAACTGGCATATGGGAGTCGCTGGAAGGGCACAGAATTTAAACGGGGCGTGGCCGACGGAAGGACACGATGATGATGACGACTCTGTAGGCGATTGGTTGCATAGTGATTTTAAGAACAATGCGATTCACTTTGTTTATCCGATGTATGAGGAAATGATTAACCGAGGAGTTCTTGATGAAGATTAAAGTAGTCACCCTAATTCAATTTTTAATCGTTTCACTGTTGTCGTCACAGACAGTGAACGTAAAGATCGTCAACGAAGACGGGGTGCCGCTAAGCGATGCCGAAGTGAATGTCTCTTTCTCGGACTCAAGATATAAGGAGGGCTATGAGGGGAAAGTTCAGCAAAGTGATGAAAATGGGAAAGCATCCTTTTCGGGTATGGGAAGATTGGGCATCCTCCTTTGGGTAAAGAAAGAGGGATATTATCCCTACGGTGATTATCCTGCAGAAAGAGAGCGTCTTATGGCCGAAGAAGGAGAGACTGTCTATCGCGAAGTGGTCCTGCGAACCATTCGAAATCCGATCAGACTATATGCAAAACGAACGTTTGTAGGAGATAGCTTGCGAAGATATACGATTCCAGAGATGGACAAGTGGCTAGGCTTTGACTTTGAAGCTGGCGATTGGGTTGAACCGCATGGATCAGGAAAAGAAGCGGATATCCTTGTGCGATATTACGCTGAGTTTGTGAAATTTAGGAACAGTCCTTCAAGAACCATGGAGGAGCGACGTGCGAGCTACCGCAGAAAATGTGAGCGACAGGGTATTTCCTTCACTGAAGAAGGCTTTAAAAAGGCGATCGGCCTATGGGAAGGCACCCTGGAATTTAGCTTCCCCGGAGAAAAAGAAGGTCTCGTGCGCGTCGAAGATGACTTTCTTTTGCACAACGCTTTACGGATGCCTCACGAAGCACCTGAGCACGGATATATGTCTGAATACGTTGTAGAAAAAGCGGAAGGGCCTGTGCCGGGAGGCGTTGTCACTGATGAAACGCCCAAAAAATACCTCGATTCCCGCAAAGACATCGGCTTCTTCCTGCGCACCCGCGTCAAGTTGGATGAAAACGGCGAGATCTTGTCAGCCAACTACTCGAAGGTTCATGGCGACTTTCAATTTGGCCCCAAAGGATACTTTGCCTTCGACTATTATTTTAATCCGACACCAAACGACCGAAATCTTGAGTTTGATCCAAAGCGGAACCTTTTTCCCAAGAGCGTCGAAGGCAGCAACGTGATCTTTCCTTAGCCTTCGTCAACGCCGTTCGCTCCGCCTCACGGATCGAATCTCGATCCTTCCGGCTTCGCTCAGGCAACTCGCTAACGCGCAGCATGGAGCCGCCTCTCCAAAGAGAAACCTCACGGCCTCCACAACGTCCAAGCTGCCGCACTCCACGGCACCCTGGCCAAATCGACCGCCCCGCACCACCACACCGCCCCCCCGGCCCCGCAGGGGATGTGGAGGCCGCTTGGTCAGCACAACCGATCTTATATCCAATTTTCCGTCCTTCGGAGCGGGGGCACTCGCACTGATTCAGTGCTCAGACAAAGCCCCCTCGGAAAAAGGGACATAAGATGGGTTGGTCGCTCCGCCGGCAATCTAGCGGGGGCGCGCTCGGCGGCGGGTCGGGCGGGGGCTACCTCGCGGGACTCCACAAGTCATCGTCTTTTCATTCAGACTCCGTATCGGGCAAGCCGATACTCCGCAACACCTTCAAAACCCCCGCGCCCGGGCGCCTCTACGCTCCGGGCGTGGTCTCCGATGCTATCGAGCGTCTACGTTTTACCGCCCGTAGCCTCGTTCCTCGTCTACGACCTCCCGCGCTGTGCCGTATCCCGCCACGCAGCCCCCGAGGGGGGCTTTCCCCCGGCCACCAGCGCGCGGGTTGCCCCCGCGTCGCGCTTTCGCGCGCGTCAACTCATCCACGGCAACCAATCCGCTGCAACACAGAGGCACTGTTCCGGTCGCTTAGGCTCCCTGCACAGATCCTCTGTGAAATCCAGGCGGCAGAGTTGCAGCGTAATCAAAGCCATGCCCGGCCCTCCTACGTCGGCCCCGGCACCCAATCTTCCGTCTTCGCTCTTCGAGCTACGCCGTGACAAGTGTGCCGCCTCACCCGGCACGCTTTAGCGGCTAAAAGGAAAAAGAAAAGGGCAACCCCGACACGCTTTGCGTGTTGCCCTATCGGCGGGACTGTAAGCCGGCAGTCCTCCTTTTTCGATCCGCCGTCGAGATTTTACCTACGCGGTTCAAGGTCTATTGCTCGTCAAGCCGCCCAAAGGGCACCCGCTTTCCTCGCCCTTCGGGCACGCCTTCGGCGCACCATCTCCGCGCTTGTCGCGCTGCGTCGCTCCTTCGTCGCTGCGATCCACCTTGAGCCGCTCCGGTTTTATTGTCCGGCCCCTGCTTCGCAGTGCCGGGGGATTCGCCTGGGGCTCATATCCTTTGGGCTTCTCGAAAAAATACTCAGGAGGTTACGAGGCTTTTTTGGCTTCCTGAGCGATCAGCATATCCTCGACCATGGCGAGAATGCGTTGCTGTTGGCTTCGAGGCAGCTTGCTTACTTCTTCAAATAACTTACGAGCCCTGCCGGTTGGGCCGTCCTTTTTGAGCGGCGTTGCCGCTCCAATCAGTTGTTCGGCTGGAACCTCGAGTATTTTTGCAAGTGCGGCCAAATAGTCCGGTTTGATGCCGATGTTCCGGCGCTCCCAATTTGCATATGTGTTTAGAGGAACTTCCAGGGCTTCGGCTACTTGGCGCAAGGATAGACCTTTTAACTCCCTTGCTTCATAAAGCCTTTGGCCGAAAGCGGAGCGATCTGATTTAGAAGGGCGACCGGTGTTCATGTCGCCATTATACGGACAATCTGAGAAATTTAGAGAAACTGCTTGCATAGTTTACCCAAAATGGGGAAACATGGATGCATGTCAAAAATCTAATTTTTGACTTGACCACCAAAACGCAAAAAAGGCCAGCGGCTCTGTCTGGAAAACTTAAGCCACTGACCTTCAATCAATAAAAACTGAAGCACCATGAATGAAGAAAAAGGCCCGCAAGGGCAAGTCGAAACCGCCCTCAAACAAGCGGCGGCACAACATGAATCCAGCGAAGCGGAGCGGCAGCGCGAGCTTCTCAAATTAACCGGGGGGCTGCGAAGGATCAGCTTTTACGTGACTGACGAAGAACATGACGGGCTTTGTGTCCGTAGTGGCGCAGGCACGATTGAAACCTTCCTGGAAGCGTTTGTTGCCGATCTGACCGAATCGAAGCGAAGCATCTGGGAGGAATGCCGTGTCGAGGCCCAGCACTGGAGAAGAGCCCACATGCGCGGCGAATACGCGCACCGCGCGGTCTTGCAGGCTTTGGGCGAGCCGGAAGGAGGCGAGCAATGAGCGCGGCCCCCGAAACCACCGCATCCCCGGCGAAGAACCAGCTGACTTACTCGGATCTGCTGCACCTGGAATGGATCATTGACGACAAGATCGAGGAATGGAAATGGCGCGACGACGGCTTGGACAGCCTGGTCGAAAAAGGCCAGTCGGTGCTGGAACGCATCCGCGCCATGATCCGCGAAGACGAACAAATCGGCGACTCGGTCACGGACGGGAAAGGAGGCGGTCAATGAGCGTGAAA
>JAAAPI010000058.1 GCA_009908325.1 Verrucomicrobiota bacterium
AACGGTTCAAAGTACAAGTTACAATCCGGTTACATTGTGACGGTGGCGTGAAGAAGACGCCGAAATCGCTTTAGCAGAAGCCCTGCCGAACACTACTACTTAACGGTCAAGCTTTTTCTTCTCGCCGCATATTTGCTGCCATCAGCTATCTAAATAAAGTTACCTTGGCGGGGAATCCAGTCGCTGAGATCCTTGCCATTGTAGAGATCGACAAAGGCCGGGTCGTTCAGGTCCGGTTCTGGATCGGTGTTGAGCAGAGCCTCTTCCGGCGCGACTTTATCGGTCTGATGTTTGTAGCGCTCAATGTAGCCCTCCTGACTTTCGGAGACTTGATTCAGGTTTGTCGTCGCACAGCCCGAGTTCAGGCCCAGCAGCGCGATTGAGAGGGTGTAGTAGAAAAGGGATCTTGGCATGGTTTTCGGAGTTGATGATTGTGCGGCGTAACAGGTAGGCTATCCCGCAGTTTACGTAGCTTGGGTTGGATTTGAAAAGGGGTGGAAGAAATGGGCGATGGGTGCGCGAATAGAAAATAATGTAAATTGTTTATTGATTAAATGAACAAACTAAACTTCGCTGTGTGACAAGATCAAATTCGATGAAAATTTCTCAACAGCGGTTTGACCGGAGCGATATCCGTCAGTTCAACACGCTTAGCGTGCTGAACCAGATTTGCCGGAAGGGGGCTCTTTCGCGTGCGCAGATTGCCTCGGAGCTGGGGTTGACCCGGGCAACCGTTTCGAAAATTACCCTTGATTTACTGGACGCATCTTTTCTGGCAGAGACTCGTCTAACAGAGGGGGGCGCCGGGCGACCGGGTATGTTACTCAATTTGAACGCTGCTTACGGCTGCATGGTTGCCGTGGAAATCGATCTGGACCGTGTCAGCATTGCCGTCGCCGATTTTAGTCGGACGATATTCTGGCGGGAGGAGAAACGGCTCAAACCCGATGCGAGCGCGGGAGCGAGTCTTCGGAGTATCGCTGGCCTGATTGACGCGGCCCTGGCGGCGGGCGCTGCCCGTCAGCTTAGGTGTCTCGGGATTGGAGTCGCGTGGGCCGGTCTAGTGGCTCACGATGAAGGGCTGCTTGTTTACGGGCCCTCTTCGGGATGGAAAGATATTCGCTTGAAGACTCTCTGGGAAGATCGATTTGATGTGCCGGTCTACGTCGAAAACGAGGCAAATGCAGCGGCGATCGCTTGCCAGCATTTGGATAATCATCCGCAGGAAGCTGATTTGATCTATCTGAGTCTGGGCTCCGGTCTGGCCGCTGGTTTAATCAGCGAAGGACGGTTGCTGCGCGGGCGTATGGGGTTTGCCGGGCAGGTCGGTCATGTTCCTTTTTCAAATAATGGGATCACCTGCAGCTGTGGTCGCAAGGGCTGCTGGGTCACCGAGATTGGCTCCGCTGCCGTGTTACGCAAATTAGCGGGGCAGGGGATGCCTCCTCTGGACGATGCATCCTGCGGGAAAGATCCGCTGCAACAGGTTTTGGAAAAAGCACTGAGCCGAGAGGCCGCCGTTTGGCAGGTGTTGATTGAAGTGGGCCAGCAATTGGCACTCGGTGCGGCACAACTGGTGCATGCGTTGAACCCGGCCACCCTGGTTATCGGCGGGCGGCTCGGCCAACTGTTCAAGCTTGTGGAAGCGGAGATGCGGGAATCGCTAGACGCCTTGGCACTTCCCGGAATGTTGGCTGACTTTAAATTTCAGGTAAGCGCTAGCGGCGAGGATCCCTTGTTCGGTTGCCTCGCGATCGTTCACGATGCAGTATTAAACGATCCCTCCAATTTTACGGTCGAGACCTCAAAACCGTCCCAATAGCAAGAGTACGCAATTTGATCTTAACTTTCGGCAGAAACAAGCTTGTGGGAACTTGCAGGCGCTCTATCGGTCATATTCTCAAAACCTCAAAACCTCAAATCCGAAACGAAATACTTATGCCCTACTCCACGTCACGTCGTAACTTCATTAAAGCCTCCGGGACTCTTGGTGCTTTTGCCCTGTTGCCCAGTCCTATCGCGCTGGGGAATCAATCCTCCTCAGGGCTTGCTCCGAGCGAGCGGGTCAACCTCGCCGTGATCGGTATCGGCAACCGGGGTGGTGACGTCTTGAAAAACATGGTTAACAGCGGGCTTTGCAATGTCGTGGCTCTGTGTGATGTCGACATGGAAGGGGAGCATGTGCAGGAGGCACTGACGACCCACCCGGACGCCCCCCGTTACCAGGATTTTCGAAAAATGTTCGATGCTATGGAGAGCCAGATCGATGCGGTGCTGATTGCGACGCCGGATCACTCGCACTTTTGCGCCACCATGCTGGCCATGTCGCTGGGCAAACACGTTTACGTGGAGAAACCGCTGGCGCACACCTATGGGCAGTGTACCCGACTGATGGCCATGGAGCAAAAAACGGGAGTGGTCACGCAAATGGGCAATCAGGGGCACTCCGGGGCAAATTATTTTCAATTCAAGGCTTGGTCGGAAGCTGGCATCATTAAAGATGTCACTAAAATCACCGCGCACATGAACAATCCGCGCCGCTGGCATGGCTGGGGGACCGACGTTACGAAATTCCCCAGTGAACCGTTGCCAGATGGACTGGACTGGGATCAGTGGTTCGATGCGGCCCCCGAGCGTCCGTTCAGCGATCGGCTGCATCCACAGGAATGGCGCAGCTGGTATATTTACGGGAGTGGTGCCTTTGGTGATTGGGGGCCGCATATTCTCGATACCTGTCATCGCTTTCTTGATCTCGGGCTGCCGGAAAAGATCACGGCTGTAGAGCGCGAGGGTATAAACCAAGCCGGCCTCGTCTTTCCGCAGGCCTCGACGATCCGGTTTAATTTTCCGGCCCGTGGCGAAGCGCCCCCCTGTGAAGTGACCTGGTATGACGGGGTGGATAACAAGCCCTCCATCGATACGAGCGCTGCGGAGGGTTTGGAGCCGCAAGTCGTGGATAAGCCGGGCAAGATTATTTACTCGAAAGACTTGGTCTTTCAAGGGCGCAGCCACGGCTCGCCCGTGCGCATTATTCCCCGTGAAAAGATGATGGACATGCGGGCCAAACTGCCCCGATTCTCACAGCGAAACTCAAATCACTACAAAAACTTCCTCCTGGCCTGTAAAGGTGAGGAGGTTGCACGCTCTCCCTTCAGTGTGGGGGCGCCGCTCACGCAGGTGTTCAATTTGGGGATTCTGGCGCAAATGTTCGGCGGCGAGCTGCGTTTTGACCGTGAAACCCAGCAGATAATGGGGCACGAACGCGCAAGCGCACTCATGGACCCGGCACCGCGGGTCGGCTGGGAGCAATTCTACCGGATGCATCTTTAATTCGAAAACAATTGATCGGGTATTCCTTCAAAGAAGTTTTTTCACGTAACCGAATCGCCTCCCTCTATCGCCAAGGCTTCGGCGGACCAGCCGTTTCGGGGCCCTCGCTATCCCACAAGCCCGACCCTCCGAACGCGAAGGCGTCCGGCTACATGCGACTCTCCGAACGTGAAGGCGTCCGGCATGGGATTTCGAAAGTGAAAAACTTATTTGGAACTCCACTCATGAAAATCCTGGAAAGTTTAAAAATATTACCTCTCTTCGCTTTGCTCCCGGCATCCACGGCGGCCTCGATGACGGTTGATGCGGCCATCGCGCGGGGGGACCTCCGCGAGGTGGAGCGGCAACTGGCGGACGACCCGGAACTGGCCTCGCAGGGTGCGCATCCCCGGCTGCCACCACTGCACCAGGCGATTCTGCGGAAGCAGACGGATATCGCACTCGCTTTGATTGCGGCGGACGCTGATGTCAATGCGCTCGACAGCAGCCAGCGCACGCCCGTCCATCTGGCAGTGGAGCGCAATCTTCCCGAGCTGATCCCGGCACTGGCTGAGGCCGGGGCAAAGCTCAGCACGCTGGACTCAGTCGGCTGGAGCCCCCTGCACTGGGCGGCGGCCAAAGATCAATTGGATGTCGCCGAAGCACTGATCGCCGCCGGGGCCGATGTGCATAAGCAGACCGCCCGAGGAGGTACAATCCTGCATGAGGCCGCTTCCACCGGAAGCGAAGCGATGGTTCGTCTGTGCCTTGCCCAAGGCGTTGACCCAAATGTCGTCGCCTCAGACGGCGGCACGGCACTCGAAGTGGCCAAGGCATTTGAAAACGAGGCGGGGATCCGCTGGTTGACGCCGATCAACTGGGTGCCCCGTTTTGATGACGCGCCCGTGCCACCTGAATTATCCGTTGCGATTAAAGCGGCACTGCCGGTAGATGCGATCGTGCCGATCACCCAGCCCCGAAGGATTCTGGTGTTGAGTGCCACATCGGGCTTTCGGCACAAGTCGATCCCCACGGGCAAAGAGGCGCTTGTCCGCATGGGCGAAGCGACGGGGGCCTATACGGCGGTGGTGAGCGACTCTCCGGCAAATTTCGAGCGGGATGTATTGCAGACCTTTGACGCCGTGGTGCTGCTCAACACGACGCAGGATTTCTTCATGCCGCGGCAGAGAGAAAAAGACCAATTTACAGATGTCGAGTGGGCTCGCTTGCAAGTGAGGCACGACCGGTTGGTCGATAATCTGATCGCCTACGTGCGCGGCGGCGGCGGCCTTGTCGGCATCCACTCAGCGACGGATTCGTGCTATGGGCATGCAGACTTCGGTCAAACCATCGGTGGCTATTTCGACGGGCATCCCTGGACCTCCAAATCACGCGTGACCATCGTGGTCGAGGATCCGGTGCACGCCATCAACCAGCCAGTCTTTGGTGAGGTGGTGGACTTCGAGTTGGTTGAAGAAATCTACCAATTTGCCGAGGAGCCCTATTCGCGGGAACGCCTTCGCATCCTTCTGGCGCTGGACCCCGAGCGGAGTGATCCGCCCAAACGAGTGCCCAAGCGCGATGATGGTGACTACCCCGTCGCCTGGGTGCAATCCGTGGGCGAGGGCCGCGTCTTCTACACGTCGCTGGGGCACAACCACCACATCTACACGGATCCGATTCTCCTGAAGCACTTTCTCGCCGGTATCCAGTTTGCCTGCGGCGATCTGGACGCGAATACGACGCCGAGTGGCAGGTAAGGGTCAGAGCAATCCAAGGCATAAACAATAGCCTCACACCACACGGGGTGGATGGTTATATTGAGCGTTGGACGTCGGGTGTTCGAGTGGCCGTGCCGTGCGAGCTGGGTCTCTCCTGGGGTATACCCGGTCGCTACGTTTTCTATTTTGGAAGCGGGTTTATCCCGCGACACGGGTTGTTTGGTTTAGAGCTTTTTTCCTTCGATATTCGTGCCGCAGATGTAGACCTCCATGCCCATTTGCTTGGCCAGCTCGGCTTTGGCGTAGAGGCAGTTGTCGGCCTGTTTGGCGTCGGTGGCGTAGGCGACGTTGATGTGGTTGGCTTTGTGGCGGGCCATCATCTGGTCGCGGGTGACGCCGTAGGTGAC
>JAAAPI010000234.1 GCA_009908325.1 Verrucomicrobiota bacterium
GGACTGGTAATCCCATGGACCTGAACCTGCCTTGAATCAGCCGAACCGCCACTTACGGACCCGTATGAGTGGTGGTGTGGGAGGGCTCCTCAGTGATGGGGAGTCCTATCCCGATCGATTTCAATTTCCTTCTTCGTCGCAAGAAATTCGAGTAATCGTGCATTCCCTCTATCCGGAAACACACCCTGAAACGGGGGTTTATCTACAAACTCAACCAGATCGTGGTAAAGGCTATGGTGCGCCTCGTATGATGGTCGATCCTCACTCCCGCCTAAAAAAGCAACGTAGGTCTTCATGAACTCAAACTTCTGAGATGGCACTGTAGGTCCGAGACCTACAAATATGCTGTAAGAACTGTTCATTTTTCCTTTCCACTGCTTCCGAGGCTTTAGCTCGGCGCGGTAACCAATAACCTCTTGATTCTGCTTGATGACCTCTAGTTTCTCGATGATTCCGTAGACAACAATATCGGCTTCACGCCAGAGTTCTTCAAATGACCTTTGCTTGAATCCTCCCGGAGGCGGAGATGTGCCATAAGCATTAGAGCTCAAAGCAATGAAAAGCAGTAGGAGGATCTTTTTCATTCTTTCATCGATCAGTGTTATCTCATTCACTCAGTCGCGGATAACTCGGGAGTGATTGATGGCTGTTTTTTACTTTTGAGTGAGTGTTCAGGCTGTAAATTTTGATTTTTAAGAACCTATTAATGAACGTTTTAAAATACTTTTTAGGGCTTCCAGCCGCTCGGCGTCCTTCCTGAATTTCATGGATATCAAACCTGGCAAAAGCGTGACTCAAGGAGTAACGTTATGTCAACCAAAACGGGCAACCGGCGAGTTACGGATATGACGGAAAAATGATCCGCCTATTTCGGAGCAATCCGGTTTGTAAACAACCCGTGATCAAACACTAATACCATTCGAGGACTGCCGTCGCCTGGGATATCAGGATGGACAAACCGGAACTTGGAGGGCGTCTAATAACGCAAATTATAGCCACTAAATTCTTAGCGTAAAAGCAAATATACAACATTTAGTGTTTTACCGATATATTAATTGGCATATATAGTGTTGTTCTATGCTCAACACGACCACAACCCAAACTCCCTCCCGTATTGAAATCCCCGCCGCATCGGCGGTTGAGCCGACTGCGTCGACCCCGGTTCCAGTCCGTCAGGTCGCCAAACGCGACGGGCGTATCGTGGACTGGGACCGCTCCCGCATCGAACGGGCTTTACGACTTGCCTACGAGCATGCGGCTCCGGACGCCTCTGGAGACCCCAAAAACTTTTCTGAAAAAATCAGCCGTCTGGCCGAAGGAGTCGAGCAGGCCGTCTGGCACCGCGCCGCAACCGACGAGCCGATCCCGATCGAGAGCATTCAGGACGTGGCCGAAACCTGCATTGCTGCCGTCGGCGACTGGGAGGTCGCCCGTGCCTATGTGCGTTACCGTACCCAGCGGGCCGAACGGCGTCCCAAGCGCCACGGTGATTGCGGCCTCGCAGAATACATTGCCGTCTCGCGCTACGCCCGCTACCGTCCCGATCTGGGTCGGCGCGAGGTCTGGCCGGAAAGTGTGCAACGGGTGCGGGATATGCACCTGCGACGCTTCGCCTCGCTGGCCGCACTCAAGCCGGGGACCGGGCAGGTGGCAGCCATTGCCGATCAATTGCAGCTCAGCCCGAAGGAACGAGAAATCCTCGGTGGCGACCGCAGCTTGTTCGAGGAGATCTGGGCAGCCTTCGATGCAGTCGAGCAGCGGCAGGCCCTGCCCTCAATGCGTTCCTTGCAATTCGGCGGGGCCGCCATCGAGGCCAATGAGGCGCGGATCTACAACTGCAGCTTCTCCCACGCCGACCGGCCGGCCTTTTTCCGGGAGTGTTTCTACCTGCTGCTCAGTGGGGTCGGAGTCGGCTTTTCGGTGCAGACCCATCATGTGGCCGCGCTGCCCGCCCTGCCGGAGCGCGCGCCCGACAGCGATTTGCCGGTGCGCCATGTCACCATCGAAGATAGCATCGAGGGCTGGTCGGATGCGATCGATGCCCTCTTCGCTTCGCACTACGGGGGTTGGCTAGCCGAGTTCAGCTTCACCCGGGTGCGCCCGCGCGGAGCTCCGCTCGTCACTTCCGGCGGCAAGGCCCCCGGCCACCTCCCGCTGAAGAACAGCCTCAACGACATCGGTCGACTGTTGCGCCGGGCCGCCGGTCGCCATCTCCGCCCGATTGAGGTATACGACAGCGTCATGCTCATCGCCCGCGCTGTCCTGGCCGGTGGAATCCGCCGCTCCGCCACGATCTGTCTTTTCTCCCCCGACGACGAAGAAATGGCCAACGCCAAAACAGGCAACTGGTTCGAAGAACACCCGCACCGCGCCTACTCGAATAACTCCGCCCTGATCGTGCGGGATCGCGCCGGGCAAGCCACTTTCAATGACCTCTTCAACCGTATCCGCGAGTCCGGCGAGCCGGGCTTTTATTTCGCCGAAAACGAGGAATATGGGGCCAACCCCTGCGTTGAGATCGGGCTCTGCCCCCGAGCCGTGCTGGACGAGTGCGCCATCGCCCACCTGCGCGAACTGGGGCACAACGGACCGCTGGAGCCGGGTCAATCGGTTTCCGGCTGGCAGATGTGTAATCTGAGCACGGTCAATGGGGCCGCCGTGGAGTGCCCGGAAGACTTTTTCCGTGCCTGCCGTACCGCCGCCCTTATCGGCACCCTGCAGGCCGCGTATTCAAGAATCGACTACCTCGGGCCGGTCACCCGTTTTCTCAATGAGCGTGAAGCCCTGCTTGGCGTGAGCCTCTGTGGCGTGCTCGACCGCCCCAAGGTGCTGCTCGATCCGAAGGTCCTCGAAGCCGGTGCCCGCATAATCAAGGCGACCAATGCGCTCTTCGCTTCACTGATCGGGATCGAACGCGCCGCCCGCACCACCTGCGTCAAACCGGAGGGCACCGCCTCGCTGCTGCTCGGGGCGGGCTCGGGCATCCACCCCCACCACGCGCCGCGCTATTTCCGACGTGTGCAGGTCAACCGCTTCGATCCGGTCTATCGCCACTTCAAGGAGCACAACCCCGAGATGACCGAGGCCAGCGTCTATAGCCCAGACACCGACGACGTCATCACCTTCCCCATGGAAGCCCCCGAGGGCGGCCTCTGCCGCAACGACATCGACGGGACCAAGTTCCTTCAACACGTCCTGTTGGTTCAGAAACACTGGGTCGAAGCCGGACTCGCTCACGACGATTACAACCCCGGACTGCTCCACAACGTTTCCAACACCGTGACGGTAAAAGAAGACGAGTGGGACGCGGTGGCCGAGCTAATCTGGGAGAATCGCCAGCACTTTACCGGCGTGGCCCTGCTCGCCGATAGCGGCGACAAAACCTTTCGCCAAGCCCCCCGCGAGGCGGTGGAAAGCCCCGAAGATGTTCTGCGCTGGAATCAAATCGATTTCACCCCCGTGGACTACCGTCAGCTGGCCGAAACCGAAGACCGCACCAAGCTGGCCGACGTCGCCGCCTGCGCCGGGGGTACCTGCGAGCTATGAGCCGGTCCGTTCGCGGATTGTTACTCCTCGATCCAGCGCAGGGGTCGCATATCACGGCGCCACCTAATCGTAATCCGAATCCGAATTCCAATCGTGACCCGCTGATACCGCGATGATTGCAATTAAGCCGACGGACATATTTGCGATAATTGCCTCATTCAGGCCGCACGGAGGAGACGATCTCCCGATAAACCGGGAGGATCGCTTCGTATATATCTGGCGGTGCCTGAAGGTGGGTGGTCACAACATAGCCATCACCCTCCAGCAAAATGTGGTGCCAAATCATTTCGCCGCGCATCCCCTCCGCGTCATGCGCGTATTCCAGACCGGACAAATTTTCACCGCTCCAGTCCTGGTTGAGGAGAATGGACGCACCCTGTCTCCGCTGCCCCTCAAGCCAGCCATCGCGACGCTGACTCAATGAGATGCGACTATTCGCATCGACGGTATTGACCTGAATCTCAACACCGGGGGATGCCGGGGGCGCAAACCGGGTGCCGTTGCTGCCACGCACCGCCTCCCACTCGACAGGTAGCTCAAACGTGATCCGCTCTGTGGGATCAGACATCGTTTCCGACGAGGTCCCTCCGCATCCCGCCCCGAAAAGCAAAACCAATACAGTTATTATTGAGAAATGACTCGTTTTCATAACAGCTTCCATTCTAGGTCTTTTCCGTTGATTCCTTCGGGTTGCGATTTAATTCCTAACGACCACCTGCTGGCAAGCTTATTTGAAAAACAATGAGTCGTCGGCGTTTGAAATCACGGCTCCGGGTCGGTGATCGACTCGCGAAGGAAAAATGCGGAGGCACCATCCCACGGGGCCAGTAGGCGCAGCTCGATCTCAATACCGGCGGGCGGGAATTCGCGGCGCTCGATTACTTCGTAGTCCTGACCTTCGGTAAGCGGTACGAAGTCAAGCAGGTCGAGGGAGCCCTCGAGACGTCGGACAAGGTCGGTGTCATGCGGTCGCTGACGCACAGTGAAGCGGTCCCGGGCGGCTGTAAGGGCAGGCCCGGCCGCCAACGACGGGTCGGCACCGGCGGCATAGTCGAGGAAGTTGCTAATGCCGTTATTGTTCGCATCACCGAGGGGGTCGAGACCTGGATACAGGCCGGCGAAACTGGTGTAGCCGCCCTCGTAGGCACCGAGGTCGATGCTGCCGCCGAAAACCCGCGCTTTGCCGGCGAGATCGCTGGCTTCGGGGTTGGCGCTGTTCAGGCCGACATCGATGGCGACCGAGCCGGATGAAAGCCGATAGTCTCCATCCGTGGTCGGCGCGGACGCCGGATCGACGTGTTCGAGGAAGGCGGGATCACCGTCGAGGTTGCCGCCGCCGTCGGTGCCGAAATCAGCTACCCAGGCCCCGCTGCCGCCGGAAAACTCGACCAGTGAATTGGAAAAGACCGCCGCGCCATTATTGATGGCCGCCGAACTCGTTGGGCCGGACACACCAGCCCCGTCGAGGTTATTCCAAATGATGGTGTTGTCCACCTGCAACGGGGTGCTTCCGTTCATTTGGATCGCACCACCGGTCCCGACGGCCCGGTTGCCGGTGAGAGTCCCGTTGACGAGACCGAACGTGCTATTGGAATTCAGGTAAATGGCGCCGCCATCGAGCGCCGACCGGTTCCCGGCGAAGAGCACGTTGACCAGGTCGACATCGCTACTGTGGAGCGACAAGCCCCCACCGGACGCGGCGGCCACGTTGCCGAGGAAGCGGCAGTTGGTGAAGCTGGCGTTGCTGGCATTGAGATAGAGCCCCGCGCCTTCGCCGACGACGCTTGAGCCGCTTTGCGGCGTCCGATTCGCCTCGAAGTTTACTTGGAAAAATGTCGGGCTCGCGGCGTTGAGATAACCGCCGCCTCCGACGAGCGAGGCCTCATTATCC
>JAAAPI010000327.1 GCA_009908325.1 Verrucomicrobiota bacterium
TCTCGGCGCTTTCGCCAACGTCCTTCGCCGGGAGCGACAAAAGGCAGGTCTTTCGCAAGAAGAACTCGCGCACCGTGCGGGCAAGAGCATGAGATACGTGTCGCTTCTGGAAAGTTGTAAGCATCAACCAAGTCTGGCGACGCTAAAACGCCTATGCGACGGATTGGGCATCAAGATGAGTGAATTTGTAGCTGCCATCGAAGCAGACCTTGTCTGAGTGACCGCTGAACTTACCACCACTTGTCAATCTTCAGCGCAACCAGATTGACCGCCATATTAGCCTGCGAGTCTTCAGAGCTTGGGGTTTCAAAAGGGGATGCGCAGCAGTCCACTTTGCCAGCGGAGTGGCGGGGGTTTTGAAAGGGGGGATAGTGTGCTATCCACCCTTCACCGGAAGACAAACGACGTTTGTCTAGTAGGTTAGACAAAGTCCTTGGAGGACATTTATCATGAGTGCAAATAGTGGAGCAGCTTCCTGCCGAGTTGGGCCAGCGGGAGCAGGTCAAACTGCCCATGACATGCGGATCGGCCCCCAACCAGAATACGTTGATCAGAACCGTCGACACTTGAATCGGACTCTCGTGGAGCCGCGCTCGAACGCGACACTTCGGACAGAGTGGGAACTGGTCAAAGAACGCGTCGGCAAGAAGGGCAAAATTAGGTCGAACCAGAACCTTGCCTATGCCGGCATCATCACCTTCGGAACGAAAGCGCAGCGGATATTCGAAAGCCTGGATGCCGAAGCGCAGGATGCGGCATATCGAGAGGTCGCGATGGCAGTGGCAAAGAAGCTGGATACCCGTCTGCTCGGCCTCGTCGTTCATGCCGACGAAACTGCCCCCCACGCACATTTCCAGATGCGAGGCATCTCCAACGATGGCTCGATGTTGTCAGCCAAAGTGAAGCGCGGGATGCTGCGCGAAATCCAAACGATAACGGCAGAAATCATGGCTCGCCACGCGCCCGGCATCGAGCGTGGTAAAGACAAATGGCAGCGCATCGAAGAGGGTGAAAAATACGCCGATACAGTTAACCGCAAGGTACGCCGACTGCATGATGATCTGACCCCCGAGATAGAGGCCAAGGAAGCCCGGCTGGTCGAGCTGAATACAGAAGTTTCCACCCATGAACGCCGCGCGGCAAAGTCGCGGGCCAAGGCCGAAGACAGCGAAGCGAGAGCCGCTAAGGCGCTTAAGAACGCGGATACGTATGACCGTCGCGCCCAGAAGGCACGAGACAAAATCGCGAAGATCAAGAGCGAGCTGATCAGGCTGCGCGCAGTTCACGACCGCACTGTGGAAGAAAACCAGAAACTTGCTGAGACTGGCGAGAAATTAGTAGTGGCGAACCGTATCAAGGACGAAGAGCGTCGCAGTCTGGAAGAGGCGCTGTCTCAAAAAAAAACAGAGGTCGCGAGCTTGAAGAGGAAAAAAGACGCCTTGCAGAAGAGATTGACGCCCTTGAACGCAGCGTAGCCGCAGCCGAAGCAGCCCCAACTGAGGAGGATTATGTATCGGCAGCGAAACTGATAAGTTCGCCGCGTGGAGATCATCTTCACACGCAATTTTATGCAGCGGCATTCAAACTACATCTCGACGACTTCGAGGGTTGGGACATGGCTGCGTGGACTTCGGAAAGGGTGCGGACGGCAATCGGTCAAGAACCTCCCGCCGACCCGCGCGCAACAGTCTCACTTCTTCACACCGACCTTGATCTGGCGCGCGATTTGGTCAGCGGTGACGGATGGCTCATACGTGCACAAACAGCTTTGATTGACGCAATGTCGTTCCTAAGCTCGGTCGCTTACGAAGGGTGGAGCCAAGTGAAAGGCGACCTAGAGGGGACGGCGGTCGGACGAGCGATTGTAATTGGCGTGGAACAGTTGGCCAAAATATTGGGCATGGAGCGTCGTCAGGCCCTCCAGACGAACTTCAAAGCGTCGGACACCGATAGTGCCGACCAGCGCTCGCAAAAACCAGCACCATTTTCACGTCCTAAGGGAAGTGATTTCTCACCTTGACCAACCAAAGTATGCCACGGGTATCCTTGGATTCAGATCTCAACCTTTCTTTGCCGAAATTGCTATGGCGCTGCGAGCGGTCTCAATCCTCGGGTGAACCCCGCCAGTTTCGTAGGCATCTTTTCTATTTATACTCTCTCTTTCTTCTTGTTCTCCGACGGTTTTGGTACGGTC
This sequence comes from Verrucomicrobiota bacterium, assembly GCA_009908325.1. Classification (GTDB taxonomy): domain Bacteria; phylum Verrucomicrobiota; class Verrucomicrobiia; order Opitutales; family Coraliomargaritaceae; genus Thalassobacterium. Next base: position 2,195 of record JAAAPI010000327.1, read on the forward strand.
TTGATACGGTATTGAAACCGTGTCCAAACGGTCTGCAGACGGTATCGGAACGGTTTGAGAGCAATCGGTTCGGGTCGGTATGCTTGTTCTGCCAACCGAGGCTGGCGGAAAAAGCTCGTCTGCACTTTTAAGAAATGTAGGGAACTCCGACCCAGCCTTATCTACCTCAGCTTGAAATGTCGCTTGCCACTCTGGAAGGGCGGCCCGGCTGTCGACGACGAACTGGACGATCATACTGGTGTACTCAGCCTTATGCTGCGTCGAAGCCTGGGTCGCAGAACTGAAATCTTGTGATCTAATCAATCCGGCCACAGCCAGTTCAGCCGCCGACCTAGCGGTCATACTGTCCCCCGGGATGTGTGCCTGCCGGTAGCTCTTCAAAGTTGATTTCAGGAACTTTCTGTTGCAGGGCGTCCTTCGGCCATTGAACCAGTTGATGATGCGAACAAATTGGGTTTGGGAATCAAACTCCGCCATTCCGGCCTCGACCAAGACCTCGAAAGCACACTCGATGTCCGGTACCGGGATCATGCTGTCATGTGCAAAGATCGGAAGAGGTAGAAGGAAATATCCAGTGAATGTTATCGAAGAGCAAGTCATTAGCGAGAGATAAGTAAGGCGCGCAGTCGGATGTCTTTCCAAGCGTCGCCAGCGAGGGTTATTTCGCAGTTCAGTAGGCAGCATCGTAAATTCCATGTTCGCCATGGTGCATCCCTTTCCCGCCCGCACTGCCAAACGGCACCTCGTATCGGACGTCAGTTCTTGTTGAGACGGGGGGATTGCGCTATCTGCTAGTTGTTAAAGCTAAACCGCACAGCGAAGCCCCGCGAAAGTGGGGTTTTGCTATTTTAGGACATCGTAGCTCCGGTCTCGACACGGTTGCTGTTGACCCATGTGTTCAAGTCCGACCCCTTGTATTTCACCCGCCTCCCAAACTTCAGGTAGCAAGGGCCAATACGCCTATGCCGCCATTGAGCACGTTTACTTCTGCTGGCAATCAGGTCGAGCGCAGAATCCTCGTCGTCATAGACGCGAGTAGGATCGAAAATCGGTTCATCCATTTGGGCCTCCATCAGTGCAATCTTGATGAAGCGAACGTGAATGAAGGTTGGCTGGATGTCGCGTAAATCAGTCAGAGAAACTCAGAACATTTTTGACGTCTTCTTCGCACAGGTCCAGTGTCAAAGCAGTCTTCATCTTCAAGAGTGTCGGGTCATCCGCTGGTGTTTCCTGCGCGACCTTCGCGAAATGCCGAAAATCACAGTTAAGGCCGACGATCATGTTGATCTGCGCCAAGCATTTGCAGAACGTGCCACTGGGAATTTGCTCCATTCGACCCACTGTCACCGTAATGTCCGTGTGCTCCTCGAAGATCGCCCGCAAGGATAAAGCCGTCCAGTGCGCCCTCGCGTTGCCGGGGTGCGTAGGCTTGTTCAGGTACTCTTGCAGCAGGAGGATCATGAAGCTCAAGGTTCGCGAAACCTCGTCGTCCCCAGTACGCCTCGCGCTCCGAAAGATGAGGCTCAAGGGACTTGGCAAGTCGTCCAATGGCGTAACTGCCGAACGTCGAAAGCTCTGGGACTGTTCATTATCCCGACACTTTTCTGCTTTCGCTAGCAGCCGCCGAGAAGACTTGAGCGTCCGCAACACAGATTTCGTCAGGCCAGCGCCGTAGCCCTTGCCAATGTTTGTCCACATGGGGTGGGTGACTGGGTTGAAAATCAGCCCAGAGGCCTGATTTCGGCATCGTTCGTCCAGGCTAACTTGGGTCCAATGCTCGAGGCACCATCCGATTTCTCGCCATATTTCGAACAAGCACATGCCGTAGGTGAGTTCTGAAGGTTCTGGACCCGTGTAGTCATAAGCGCGATCACCGATACGGATTGTTGGAGACAACATAGCCTGACCACCTTTCCATCAACTGTCGCCGCCGCTCCAACAAATCTGATCGCGCATACGCCCGCTCGACCTCGCTGCCCACCGTGTGCGCCAAGCTCAATTCTGCAATCTCGCGTGACACGTCTGGCTGTTCTGACGCCCAGTCTCGAAATGCAGACCTAAATCCATGCACCGTGACCCCCTCGACCTTCATCCGCCGCAGCAACATCAGCATTGCCATGTTGCTCATCGCTATCATCTGCGGCGTCAGGGGAACGCGGTGCGCTTTGTCCGCCTTCATCCGCTCGGGAGGAACGGTCCAAAGTTGCTCGTCGAAATCGAATTCCTCCCACCGCGCTTTCAGAACCTCGCTCGTCCGGCTGGCAGTCAGGCAGGTGAACATGAGCGCCTTCGCGGCAGTGGCATCTTTGGTGGTCAGCTCGGCATAGAAGTCAGGCACGTCCTGCCAGCGCATTGCCTTATGGTGAAGCACCTTCTGTTTGACGGTCGGTAGCACCCGTGCGTCGCGGATGGTCGTCACGGGGTTCTCTCCCTCACGGAAACCCTTGGACTTCGCCACATCGAGGACCGACTTCATCCGCTGCGCCAGTCGTTTCGCTGTCTCATGCTTAGTGGTCCAAACCGGCAAAAGGACCTGCAAGACCTCCGGCTGGCCGATCTCCGACACCGGCAATCGTCCGACCTTCGGAAAGGCATACTCGGCCAGCGTGTTGATCCACTGCTGTCCATGCTTGGGGTTTTTCCATGTCGGCAGGCGCTCGATGTGAACCTGTCGTGCAATATCCTCAAAGCAGGGTATCTCCTGCCGCCCATTAAAGCGCGGGTTGATGCCCTGCTTGGCCATGCGGCGATATTCAAGGGCGCGGTCGCGGGCTTGGTTCAAGGTGACGATGTCCGCACCTCCAAGACCGAAGTCGGTGCGCAGTGGCTTGCCCTCGCGATTCCGCTGACCCTTGACCGTAACACGAACAATCCAGCGCCGCGCGCCGGACGGATCAACAACCAAATACAGGCCGTTGCCGTCACTGTGACGGCCTGCGCCAAGGGTCCGAACGAGGTTCTTAGTCAGCTTTCCACTCTGATAGCTCATTCAAAAGTACCACGTTTTCTACCACGCAATCAACAGGAACGAGTGTAATCGAAGAAGTCTCAATAGCAACAATGAATGCGGATAAACCAACAAAAACAGCCCGATAGGGGGTCGAACACTACCGAACAGAACTGAGTGAAATTGGTGAATGGCGGAGACGAAGGGATTCGAACCCTCGAGACCCTTCCGGGCCTACTCCCTTAGCAGGGGAGCGCCTTCGACCACTCGGCCACGTCTCCGCCGACCC